>JADIMA010000048.1 GCA_017694945.1 Candidatus Merdivivens pullicola
ATACAGTACGGCCCTTGGGACAGGCTTGACGACAATAAGCCTTTCGTGGAAGGATACGGTGAAAAGCCGGCTGTGTGCAACTATTATCCTTCGGATATTACGGCTGAAGAGTTTGATGCTTTTGCAGTTCCCGACAAGGATTCCTGGTACACTGTTTTACGGCGCAACGAAGACGGTTCGCTGAAGACGGTGTGGTATCATGAAGAATACGCGGCCGAGGTGGCTGAAATGTGTACGCTGCTGGAGCAGGCTGCCGCCCTGGCTGAAGACGAGGGGCTGAAAAATTATCTTTTAAAACGTGCCGAGGCTTTCCGTACTGATGAATACCTTGAAAGCGACCTTGCATGGATGGATATGAAAGACAGCAGGATAGACTTTGTAGTAGGCCCGATAGAAAGTTATGATGACAAGTTCCGCGAAACAAAGACTTCCTATGAATCCTTCATCCTTCTCAAGGATGAGGCGCGCAGCAGGGAACTGACAAAGTTCATCGCCATGCTTCCGGATCTTCAGAAAGAACTTCCGTGCGCCCCTGAATACAAGACATTCGTTCCCGGGACTTCTTCGGATCTTAACGTATATGATGTGGTGAATTACGCCGGCGACTGCAATGCGGGCAGCAAGACCATAGCAATCAACCTGCCTAACGATGAAAGGGTGCATCAGATGAAAGGTACCCGCAGGCTTCAGTTGCGTAATGCAATGCAGGCTAAGTTTGACAAGATCATGATGCCTATCGGGCAGCTTCTCATGGATTCGTCGCTGACTGAACACCTTAAGTTTGACGCATTCTTCTGGAACGTGACTTTCCACGAGGTCGCACATGGTCTCGGAATCAAGGAAACCATAAATGGAAAGGGTTCCGTCGATGCAGTGATGGGGACGGAAAAGACATCATGGGAAGAGGCCAAGGCGGACATACTCGGACTTTTCATGGTGTGCAGGTTGATTGAAAAAGGCGAGATTACCAATATTTCTGTCGAAGATGCGATTACTACTTATATAGCAGGGATTTTCCGTTCTGTGCGTTTTGGCGCCGCTTCTTCTCATGGCAATGCCAATATGATGTGTTTCAATTATATGGGCAAGTCTGGCGCGTTTACGAGAAATGCCGACGGAGTTTATTCCATTGATTTTACCAAGGCCAAAGAAGCCATCGACGGCTGGGCTAATCTGATTATAACAACCCAGGGCGACGGCAATGTGGAGTTTGCGGCTCAGTACAGGAAGGAAAACGGCAATATCACTCCTGAATTGCAGGCCGACCTGGATCGTATCAATGAAGCGGGAATACCTCGCGACATCAGGTTCATACAGGGCCCAGAAATCCTTTTCGGCGAAAATAAATAAAAACGTTCCGAAATGAAAAAGATAGTTCTGCCAGTACGTGACGGGCGCATAGACGACCATTTCGGCCACTGCGATCATTATTCTATTGTAACAGTCGGTGATGCCGGGGAGATTCTCGGCGTAGAGGACATGCCGTCGCCGCAAGGGTGCGGATGCAAATCCGGAGTGGCGGCTGTTTTCAAGGAGAAGGGCATTACTGTCATGCTCGCCGGCAATATGGGTTTGGGAGCGCTCAATAAGTTGAATGACAACGGTATTACTGTCGTCCGCGGTTGTAACGGGCCGGTAATGGATGTCGTCAATAATTATCTTGCAGGGCGTTTGTCCGATTCCGGGGAAAGTTGCCGCCATCACCATGAAGGTGAAGAGCATTCCTGTCATGAAGGCGGTGGCTGGCATGTCCACAATGGATGATGATGGGTATGTCTGAAAACAGTCCCTCCCCGTTTCCTGTGATAATGGATTTTACAGGGGCGTACAGATACCAGCGATTCGCAGCGGCTTCGGATTTTTCATGGATAGACTGCCGTGGAATAAATGGGACGGATTGTTATTGCGACAAAGAAGGCGAGGCGGCTTTGAGGAAACTCATTGCCGCCTTTTCTCCATACGGACTGCATTTCCTTGATTCGGGCAATTATCATTATATGACAAAATTGTGGACAGACAGGCTCAGGGAGCCTTTTTCCCTTGTCCTTTTTGACCATCATACCGACATGCAGCCTCCCGTATTCGAAGGCCTGATATCCTGTGGCGGGTGGGTGAAGGACATGCTTGACGGAAATTCATTCCTGAAAAATGTTCTGATTGCAGGGGTGCCTGAAACAGATGCGGCAAAAGTCCGTTCCGAACGGGTTCATGTCATATCCGAAGAGGATTTCGCGGTATCGGGCTGCCCTGCCTGGCCGTTATCCTCAGTCCTGCCTTCCGGCGTCCCCGTATATCTTTCGGTTGATAAGGATGTGCTTTCAACGGATTCCGCCATAACCAACTGGGATCAGGGGAGCATGCGATTGGAAGTCCTGACAGGCGCGATAAGCAGGCTTATGCGTGATTGCAAAGTAATAGGCATGGATGTCTGCGGCGAACCGGATGCCGCCGCCGGATTCCATGCCCGTAATTCAAATCTCAACAGTCTGGTTAATGGCAGGTTGTCAGAGCTGTGGAAGTTTAACAATTCTACTGCAGATTGCTCAAATCCACTTCAATCGCGGCCGGATAAAGCCTGTGAGGGTCGAAGAAGATAGCGCAACTGTTGACGATGTGTTTCAACTCCGGTTCTAAAAGTCCTTCGAATGCGACTTTCCCGTTGACGGTAAGGGTCACCTCCTCGTCGAGATTCACCAGTTCAGGGCATAAATAGACGATGAAACGGCCTTTTTGAGAAGGTGTCCTGTCCTTGCTGAACTGCATTTCTATGCCGTAAATCGGGTCTTTTTCCGTAGTGGTGTAACGTATGTCATCGACTGTCATTGTAATCTCATTGCCATAGATTGACATTTCATAGAATGTTCTTGTGGAAAAATCCTGATTGGAGCGTTCAAGTACGGCTATGTTGTAAAATCCTTTCCTGTACATTCCGTCCATTTCATAGTTTTCCCATGCCACATACTTGGGATAAGGGTTCCTTTCGTATTGTTTGAGCCACGGCGTGGTTCTGTAATAGTCTATCGAGTGCCCGTAGCCCGGAATCAGTTCTATGTCGTGGACATACATTCCTGGATGTGCCGCTTCCAGCATGTCAAAGGCGTCTTTGGCATATCCGGTCAGCGTATTTCTGTAAAATCCGTTATCGTCTGCGCCGGTTCTGAGTGAAAAGGCGATATTGGCACAGTTTTCTGCCGGAGCGTTCTTAAGCGGTTCTCCGCCGGCCATCGGGCCTGCACCTGCCAGATAATCTGCATAGTATGATGCAAGTCTCTGGCTGCCGTAACCGCCTTCGGAAATGCCGAAGAAATAAATCCTGTCGGGGTTGATGTCGTCCGCCAGGAAGGCAAGCCTGAGGAGTTTTTCCCATGCGTACTGTTTGGCCTTCTGCCACCATCGGTAGTATTCTCCCTCATTGGGAATCTGGGGTATGAAGTATATTGAAGGGCTGTCGTCAAAACCCTTGCAGAGAGACAGGCCGGTGCTCCATTCCGCGTCTTTCGGCCCGGAGCCGTGCAGATATACGAAGAGAGGATATCCTTCGGACGGGGCAGAGCCTTTGGCCCCATAATAAAACGGCATTATCGCATTGGGTTCGAGTTCTGCAGGAAGATTCCACGAATGTTCGGCCGGATTTTCAAGGTCGTCTGGTGACGGCAGCGGTTCTTCTGAAATACTTTCATTGGCCGATTTCCAGATCTCCCATATTTTTTCCCTGTTCTCGCCGATGCTTCCATAGTCCTTCATCGCATGATATTCATTAAAAAGCGTGTCCTCTCCTTTGAGCGCGGACTTGAAATAATCGGATATGGCTTTCTCGGGAAACGGAGTTGTTATTTCAACGGTGTCTTTGTCGTCATTCTCCGGCGTGCCGGGTTTTTCATTGACAGGATTGTCTTTGCATCCGGTAAAGGAAAATATAACTGCCGCAGTAACGGCAAGGCTTGTTGAAAGCCTGCATGCAATAGATGTTTTCATGGAAATTTTGTAAATTTTCCCCAAAGATACGGAAATAATTCACTATTTTTGAAAATAAAAAACAGGCAATAATGGATTACACAATCGCTGAAGCAGCGGATATTTTAGGTCTGCCGTGCACGAGGCATGGCGGATATGTTTTCAATGAATTGTCAAATGACAGCCGCCGCTTGTCGTTTCCCGGAACCACATTGTTTTTTGCTCTAAAGACAGCGACAGGAGACGGTCACAAATATATTTCCGAGGCATATTCACTGGGCGTGCGCAGTTTCATGGTTTCGGCCCGTCCGTCTGAAGGCATGGACGATGCTGCATTTCTTGAAGTTCCCGATGTGCTTTCCGCCGTGCAGAGGTTGGCGGAAACTCACAGGAAACGTTTCGGCTGTCCCGTAATAGGCATAACCGGCAGTAACGGCAAAAGCGTGGTGAAAGAGTTCCTTTATCATTTGCTGTGCAGGGAATACAATATAGTGAGGTCTCCGAAAAGTTACAATTCGCAGATAGGCGTGCCGCTTTCAGTGTGGAACATGTCCTCCGAGCACAATCTGGGCATTTTCGAAGCCGGTATTTCAATGCCGGGCGAGATGGAAAGGCTGGAGAGAATCATTCTGCCGGACATAGGTGTCATTACCAATATCGGCCCGGCGCATCAGGAAAATTTCCGGTCTTACTATGAGAAGGCTATGGAAAAACTGAAATTGTTTTCCCGCTCGCGTTCCCTTGTATATTGTTCGGACGACCCTGTGCTGTCAAGGGCGGTTAAAGACTCGGGGCTGGAAAGCATAGCCGTCCCATGGAGCAGGACGGACAGGGGCGCGCATATTTTTGTCGAGAGCGTGTCTGCCGGAGAGTTGTCAACTACGCTTGTTGTTTCGTTCGACGGGAAAACCAGGACATTTTCGATACCTTTCACCGATGCCGCTTCCGTTGAGAACGTACTGCACTGCATTGGGGTTCTGTATTGTCTCGATTCTCGTCTGCTTGACAATTCCGCACCCTTTGCTACGCTTGAACCGGTAGCCATGAGGCTTGAGGTGAAACAGGGGCGCAACGGTTCTTTGTTGATTAACGACACTTACAATTCCGACATCAATTCGCTTGCCATCGCCCTTGATTTCATGTCCGGCAGGAAGAAAAGCGGGGATTACAGGACGACTTTGATACTTTCGGATATCCTTCAGTCCGGTTCCGAACCGGAGGATTTATATCGCAGGGTGTCGGAAATAGTTTCTGCCAAAGGAGTGGATCGTCTGATAGGAATAGGGCCTGTTATAAGTTCGTTTTCACAGTTGTTCAGGATGGACAAATCCTTTTATGCTTCGACTGCCGATTTTCTGTCCGTATTGCGTTCAAGCGATTTTTCCGACGAACTCGTTCTTATAAAAGGGTCGCGGAATTTCCATTTCGAGAAAATAACTGAAAGGCTGGAGCAGCGAGTGCACGAGACAATCATGGAGGTGAATCTCGATGCCGTTGTCCACAATTTCAATCGGTATAAATCGAAGTTGAAACCATCCACGAAGATGGTATGCATGGTCAAGGCTTCTGCATACGGTGCAGGAGCCGTGGAGGTCGCCCGTACATTGCAGGAACATCGTTGCGATGCCCTTGCTGTCGCTGTGGCCGACGAAGGCGTGGATTTGCGCAACCACGGCATATCCATACCTATAATAATAATGAACCCTGAAATAAGCAGTCTGAATGTTTTGTATGACTACAATCTGGAACCCGAAGTTTACAGTTTCAGGCTGTATGATGCTTTTGTGCGCGAAGGCGTGTCCAGAGGGGCTTCTTCATTCCCTATCCATGTAAAGATAGATACGGGCATGCACCGTCTGGGTTTCTCTCCGGAAGAGATTCCGTCCCTTGCCGCACTTTTGAAAGGCCAGAATGTTGTCAGGGTAAAATCAGTCTTTTCGCATCTTGCAGGAAGCGATACTCCGGAACTGGATGATTTTACAATGTCTCAGATCAGGCGTTTTACGGATGCGGCCTCGCTTTTGGAGAAACTTACCGGTGACAGGGTGCTGAAGCACATACTCAATTCTTCGGGGATAGAGCGTTTTCCTGAATATCAGATGGATATGGTTAGGCTCGGGATTGGGCTGTATGGAATCAGCATGTCGGGCGACACGGGATTAAAGAATGTAAGTACTTTAAAGACGACGATACTTCAGATCAGAAATGTGCCGGCAGGAGATTCCATAGGATACGGCAGACGGACTTATGTAGAACGTGATTCGAAGATTGCCGTGATACCGATAGGGTATGCGGACGGACTTGACCGTCATCTGAGCAACAGGGTCGGAAAAGTAATGGTGAACGGGAGTCTTGTGCCGATAGTGGGCAATATCTGTATGGATGCATGCATGATAGATGTTACGGAAATCAATGCCGAAGAGGGCGATACCGTGATAATTTTCGGGGATTCGCTGCCTGTGTCATATATGGCCGGAATCCTCGGAACCATACCTTATGAAATACTTACATCTCCGTCCCCAAGAGTGCAGAGAGTCTATATTAACGATTGAAATCCTTATTTATGAAAACATCCTCATTATTTCTATTTAGCATGTTTGCAGCGTTGTCGCTGTCGGTGCTGGTGTCGTGTTCACGGAGCGATGGCATGCTGTTGCCTGTCATACCGCAGCCTCTGCATGTCATTGGCGGGCATGGAGGCTTCAATACGGGGCTTGGCCCTGAAGAAATCGAAGATATTTCACTCTTGCCATTCCCTGATATGACGGAAAGCCTGGAGAAATCAGGCATAACCGTGAGCGTTCTTGAAGAAGTCCCCGGCCTTGGCTCGAATGAAGAAGGGTACAGGCTGGAAGTGACAAAAAGGGGTGTGGGCATAGAGGCCCTTTCAGAAACCGGAGTGTTCTATGCCTTGCGCACGCTCGCTTTTTTGTCGGACGATGGGAAGGTTCCATGTGTGGAAATAACGGATTATCCGCGTTTTCCATATCGCGGGATGCATCTGGATGTTTCAAGGCATTTCAAATCAAAAGATTTCATAAAAAAACAATTGGATGTAATGGCGCGGTACAAATTGAACCGTTTTCACTGGCATCTTACCGATGGCGCCGGGTGGCGTATCGAAATAGACCGCTATCCGGAACTGACGGACATCGCGGCATGGAGGCCTTATCCCGACTGGGAGGCCTGGTGGAACGGGGGGCGCAGATATTGCACTGAAGACCATCCTGATGCCGACGGCGGCTATTATACCAAGGAAGATGTCCGTGAAATAATAGAATATGCCGCCCAAAGGCATATAACAGTGATCCCTGAAATCGAAATGCCCGGTCATTCCGAAGAGGTTCTTGCCGTTTATCCGGAACTTTCCTGCTCCGGAAAGCCTTATGTCAATTCGGAATTTTGCGTGGGCAAGGAAGCGACTTTTGAATTTCTTGAAAATGTGCTTCTGGAAATAATTGAACTTTTTCCTTCCGAGTATATCCATATCGGGGGCGATGAAGCGGCGCATGCCGGATGGGAAAACTGTCCGGACTGTCAGCGGAGGATTGCCGAAGAGCATTTAGGGGATGAGTCCGGTCTTCAGGGGTATCTTGTGCGGAGGATTGAAAAATTCCTGAACGGACACGGTAGAAAACTCATCGGGTGGGACGAGGTTCTGCGCGACGGCCTGAATACTTCGTCTGCAATCATGGTTTGGCGCGACATGGAATATGGAGTAGAGGCGGCGATGGCCGGAAATGATGTGATAATGTCCCCTGGGGAGTATTGTTACATAGATGCTTATCAGGATGCCCCGTTTACACAGCCTGTGGCAAAAGGAGGTTATCTTACCTTGGAAAAAACATACTCGTTCCAGCCTGTTCCCGATACATTGTCACCCGATTTGCAGGCCCGTTATATGGGAATCCAGTCCAATCTCTGGTGCGAATATATTCAGCCTGATGAATATACTGAGTATATGCTGTATCCGCGTGTCCTTTCGATCGCTGAAACCGCCTGGAGTTTTCCTTTCCGTAAAAACTGGGATTCGTTCAGGGAAAATGTTGTTTCAGAGACCGATGTGCTTGTTTCCCGTGGATACAATCCGTTTGATATCCGTAAGGAAAAAGGAGAACGGCCCGAGGCGGCACGTCCCGAGAAGCATCTTGCCGTTGGGAAGGAGATCGAATATCTCCAGCCGTTTTCCCGCTATTATCCCGCCGGCGGTGATACTGCGCTCATAGACGGAGTGCGCGGCGGATGGACTTATGCGGATGGCAGGTGGCAGGGCTTTATCAACCGCAATGTGGATGTGGTCATCGACTTTGGAGAACCGACGGAGATAAAGTACATAGGTGCGGAGTTCATGCAACTCATCGGGCCGTGGCTTTGGCAGCCGCATGAGGTCATAATATCGGTGTCCGATGACGGCCGGAATTTTACTGAACTTTCAAGGCAGGTCACGGATGTTCCGGAAGATGCCGCCGAACTTATTTTCCGCACTTATTCGTGGGAGGGAGAGACGACGGCCCGTTATGTAAGGTACAAGGCTGTTTCCAACGGCATAGACAACGGCTGTCTGTTTACTGACGAGATAATCGTCAGATGATTTTGGTGAGTTCGGTTACCTAATCTTATCGGACACGAATGCCCTTTCACGACCGATGCGCTCAATGAATTTTTCGTATTTTTCGGCATCGTAGCCTATCCTTGACACCCCTGAGCGTACAGCGGCCTGTGCCACCGCCGAAGACACCCTGTGCAGCAGTCTTCTGTCGAGAGGTGTAGGAATCAGGTAGTCCGGTCCGAATGACATTGATTTTTTCCCCCATGCCCGAAGCACTTCTTCGGGCACTTTTTCTTTTGCCAGTTGCGCTATGGCCCCGACGGCTGCAAGTTTCATCTCATCGTTTATCTCAGTGGCGCGGACATCCAGTGCTCCTCTGAATATGTACGGGAATCCGAGTACATTGTTTACCTGGTTCGGATAGTCGCTTCTGCCTGTCCCCATAATCAGGTCTTTTCTTGTCGCTTTCGCTTCTTCGTATCCGATTTCGGGTTCAGGGTTGGCGAGCGCAAGCACGAGAGGGGATGGGGCCATTTTCATGATCATTTCCGGTTTCAGAACTCCTGCTTTTGAAAATCCTATAAATGCATCGGCTCCGGCTATGGCTTCATCAAGAGTGCGTGCGGCAGTCCGGTTGGCGAATTTCTTCTTTTCTTCAGTCAGGTTTTCTCTTTCGGTGCTTATCACTCCTTTACTGTCGCACATTATGATGTTCTCTTTGCGTACTCCGAGTTTGAGGTAGAGGTTGGCCGATGCAATCGCTGCTGCTCCGGCTCCGTTTATGACAATTCTGGCTTCGTCGATTTTTTTTCCGGAGATTTCCATCGCATTCAGCAGGGCTGCGGATGATATTATGGCGGTTCCGTGCTGGTCGTCATGCATTACCGGAATGTCGAGTTCCTGCTTGAGCCTGCGTTCTATTTCAAAACACTCCGGGGATTTGATGTCTTCAAGATTTATTCCTCCGAAAGTAGGGGCGATCATTTTGACTGTCTCTATGAATTTGTCCGGATCCGTCGTGTTTATTTCGATATCGTAGGCGTCAATTCCGGAAAGTATCTTGAACAAGAAACATTTTCCCTCCATTACGGGTTTTGCCGCTTCTGCTCCGATATTTCCTAATCCCAATACGGCCGTGCCGTTGGATATGACACCTACGAGATTGCCTTTTCCTGTATATTGGTATGCTTCTTCAGGGGATGATGCTATTTCGAGCGACGGGGCCGCCACTCCTGGAGAATAGGCCAGTGAAAGGTCTCTCTGTGTGCTATGTGGTTTGGTCGGAATTGTTGCAAGTTTCCCTTTGGGGTATGCTCTGTGGTATTCCAGGGCCATTTTGTATAAATCTGCCATTTTGTTGTATGTTTGAATGAAGCATGGCGTGAGCATAATCCGTGCCGAAAATTCATGCGTGTGATTTTTTGGGCTGGAAGTAATAATGGCTGAAAAATTTTCAATGTGCCTTTTGATATTGATTTACTTTTGTTTATGTCTTGTTGGCCGGTTCGGATGATGTGTTTTCTTGAAAAAAAGTTCGAAAAAATCATAAAAAAGTTGAAAAAAGTTTTGGTGGAGTGAAAAAAGGGCGTATCTTTGCAGTCCCGTTTCGGGAGGGGCCGTTCG
>JADIMA010000049.1 GCA_017694945.1 Candidatus Merdivivens pullicola
GCCATGCCCACAAGCACGAAATTAGGCTCCGGGACAGAGAAACCGAG
The DNA here is from genome assembly GCA_017694945.1 of Candidatus Merdivivens pullicola. GTDB lineage: Bacteria > Bacteroidota > Bacteroidia > Bacteroidales > UBA932 > Merdivivens > Merdivivens pullicola. Next base: position 48 of record JADIMA010000049.1, read on the forward strand.
CAGATTGGCGAAACGTGCCATCACGAAACCGGCTATACCGCCGATGAACAATGTCGGCCCGAAAGTACCTCCGACACCGCCCCCTGCATTGGTGAATGTCATGGCGAACACTTTAAAGAACAGGATACATGTCACGAATACCAGCAGCACCCACGGGTTGGGCCCGAGATAGGAAAAGACCGAAGTTTCATCCAATATGGAATCGCTGCCGGACAAAAGCAGGTTTATTGACGAATATCCTTCCCCGTAAAGCGGAGGAAACAGGAAAATCAGCAGCCCAAGCCCTAAGGCGCACAATGCCCACCTTTTGTATTGTCCCGAGATGTTTTTAATCTTATCTTCAAGGGACAGCGTTGTACGCGTGAAATACAGCGAGACAGCCCCGCAAAAAAAGCCCAATACCACATAGAATGGTATATTTCCCATAGAAAACGGTATCAGGTTGGCCGGGAACAACGGCTCCTGCCCGAGAAAAATATATGAGACTACCGTGGCCGATACCGAAGACAGCAACAACGGCAGTATGGAAGTCATCGATATGTTGAAAAGCAGGATTTCAAGGGTGAACAGCACTCCTGCAAGAGGAGCCTTGAAAATGCCGGCGACGGCACCTGCCGCACCGCATCCGAGCAGGATGGTCATGTTCTTGTAAGAAAGGTTCATCGCCCTTGCCACATTGGAACCTATGGCCGCCCCGGTATATACAATCGGAGCCTCCGCTCCTACCGAACCGCCCAATCCGATGGTCACCGAACTTGTCAGCAGGGAAGCCCATGTCTGACGCGGCTCGATCTTGGATTCGTTCTTGGAAACAGCAAGAAGGACTTTGGTGACACCGTGGCCTACATCCCTTTTGATAACGTATTTGACTATAAGCAGAGAAACAAGCATTCCCACGCCGGGAAGCACAAGATATATGAAATTCCATTTTCCGGTACTGATGCCGGAGACAAAATGCGCAAGGTTGTCAACCATCAGTTTCAAGACAACGGCAGCAAGACCGCAAAGCACGCCTACAACCAGGGCCAGTATGATCAAAAGCCTTTTTTCCGGAATCCTCCTTACGGATACCGGGACATGCCGCAATATGCGGAAAATTTCCGATTTGATCTTACCCACGCATTTAATAAAAAAAACGGAGCCGCCTCATATCTGGACAGCTCCGAACAGTTTCATTTCAAACAAGAGGATACCGGAGCATTATTCATCACCCTCTCCTTCGCTGTACTGGGCGATATTGTCGTCCGGAAGGGTATCGTCCCCCTCGCCCCTTTCGTTGTCGGAATCATCTTCGCCGTTAAGCCAGTTCTCCACGTCGTCGTAATCATCAGTCTTCACTTTGACTTTTACAAGATAAATGGCATCCGGGATTTCTATCGTGACGGCATAGAAAAACGAGCCATCGGGTTTGTCGTATTTCTGAATATCGGGAAAATAATCCGAATAACCTTTGGGATATTTTTCAGCAAAGGCCTTCGCCAATTCCTCCGACATCTTTTCATAGCTGACCACAGCCCTTTTCTTGTTTATATCGCTATTCATGATTCTTTTGTGTTTAATTTTTTCACTTTTTCAAAATCCGCCGCAAGTTTAGTACATTTTTCTTTATGTGATGCAAATTTTCAAAAAAATTTCAATGATTGCGGAAGAAATATGATTTTTGCTGCCTTTTCCGTTCAATATCCCGTTCTACGAACACTTCATCAAGGGTTTTCGGGTCAAGCCCGGTATAAAACATCACCGAAGAAGCAGTCATCGGCGTCGGGGTGAAATCCTGCACCTGTTCCATGTACAGTCCGTGCAGAATCCTGTTGCGTGAAAGGCGGCGCATGTCGTCAAGCGTGCATCCCGGGTGGCCGGAAATGAAATACGGCACGAGCTGGAAATGCTTTCCCGAGGCAGAGACTATCTTGTCGAACTCCCTGCGAAGCACAGAAAACAGTTTGAAAGAAGGTTTGGCCATGAGTTGCAACACATGCTCTTCCGTATGCTCGGGAGCCACCTTCAACCTTCCTGAAGTATGTTTCAGGACCAGACTTTTCAAATATTCGCATGAAGTGCCGTCCACGAAGCCGGTGTCGTCCAGAAACAAGTCGTAACGTATTCCGCTGCCTATATACGAATGCCTTATTCCCTTTACGGCGTCCACCCTTTTGTAAAGCCCGAGCAGCCTGCCGTGCGACCTGTCCATGTTCCGGCACGGTGAAGGGAAAAGGCATGATTTTCTCAGGCAGCGCGAACAGCGGTCATAATCCCGGCCTTTCATGCCGTACATATTGGCAGTCGGGGCTCCGAGATCGGAAATGTTTCCAGCGAACCCGTTCAGTTTTGTCAGGGCGGCGGCCTCACGGACAATCGAATCTTCCGAACGCTCCTGTATGAACTTGCCCTGATGAGCCGCTATTGTACAGAAATTGCATCCCCCGAAACACCCCCTGTGTGTCGTGATGGAGAATTTTATCATGTCGTATGCCGGAATACGCTTCCCTTTGTATTTGGGATGAGGGAGTTTTGTATAAGGGAGGTCGTAAAACGAATCCATCTCCTCTTCAGTGGCGGGAGGATATGGCGGATTAACCCTCACATACCCGCAGCCTGTCGGCTCCGCTATGACCGGAGGCTTGAGCATATTGGCCGCTGTCTCGATTTGATGGAAATTTTTCGCAAAAGCCCTCTTGTCCTGCAGGCATGTTTCATAAGATTCAAGCACCAGCGCCTCTTCCGGAATCTGGTTCCCGTCCATGTAAAAGGCTATCTGCGGTATCTTCCTCATGTCATAAGGCCGCCTGCGCGCCTCTATCGCCCGCGTAAGTTCCAGCATCGGCCTTTCACCCATGCCGTAACAAAGATAATCGGCCCCGCTTTCGACAAGTACAGACGGCTTGAGGCTGTCCGACCAATAATCGTAGTGCGTAAACCTGCGCAATGAAGCCTCGACGCCGCCAATAATTACCGGAACATCAGGAAAAAGCGATTTGAGTATCCTGGAATATACGGTTACCGCATAATCGGGGCGCATTCCCGCTTTAGCATCCGGAGTATATGCATCATCGCTCCTAAGGCGTTTCGATGCGGTATAATGGTTCACCATCGAATCCATGGCCCCAGCATTAACGCCGAAATAGAGTCTCGGCTGTCCGAGCTTTCTGAAATCGCGCAAATCGTCCCGCCAGTTAGGCTGCGGAACGACTGCTACCCGGTAACCGTGGCTTTGAAGATAACGTGCAATCATCGCCGTCCCGAAAGAAGGATGGTCGATGAAAGCGTCTCCGGTGAAAATGATTATATCTATATAGTCCCAACCCAGTTCCTTGACTTCCTTGGCAGTCGTCGGGAACATATAAGCATCGGAAACCATCTTACATCCGTTCAGGGAGTGTGATTCCGAGGATGCCCATTGCCTTTACAAGCACCTTGGCGATATCTGAAATCAGCACAAGGCGGTATGCGAGCACTGACTTGTCCGGCTCCTTGAGAATCGGCGTGTCGTGATAGTACTGGTTGAACTCCTTAGCCAGGTCGTATGCATAATTTGCGATTACGGCCGGCGAATGCTGGGATACGCCCTCCTGTATCCTGGACGGGAAGTCATTCAATATTTTTATAATGCGGATCTCCTTAGGCGAAGGCGTTACGGAAGAAGGGACTCCGGCAACGTTTATACCGTTTTCATCCGCCTTTCTCAGAATTGATTTGATACGGGCGTGGGTGTATTGGATAAAAGGCCCGGTATTCCCGTTGAAATCTATTGATTCGTTCGGATCAAAAAGCATGGTTTTCTTCGGATCCACCTTGATGATGAAATACTTAAGAGCGCCAAGGCCTATGGTCTTCGACAACTCCTCGCATTCGGCCTCTGAAAAACCGTCCGTTTTCCCGTGCTCGCGGGTCATCTCCCTTGCCGTATCGTACATCTTCCCGATAAGGTCGTCGGCATCCACTACGGTGCCTTCCCTTGATTTCATCTTACCGTCCGGAAGTTCAACCATGCCGTATGAAAGGTGGTGTATGGAAGCGGCCCATGGGAAACCGAGTTTGCCGAGAATGAGTTTCAGTACCTGGAAATGATAGTTCTGTTCGTTTCCGACAACGTAAATGTGCTCGTCAAGATTGAATTCGGCAAAACGCTGTGAAGCCGTGCCGAGATCCTGTGTCATATAGACAGATGTACCGTCTTTGCGCAAAAGGAGTTTGCGGTCAAGGCCGTCCGCCGTAAGGTCGCACCATACCGAACCGTCTTCCGCCTTTTCAAAGACGCCCATATCCAGTCCTTTCTGCACCAATGACTTGCCCAGAAGATATGTCTGCGACTCGTAATATGTCTTGTCGAACGATATCCCGAGTTCGTCATAAGTCTTGTCAAAACCTTCATAGACCCAGCCGTTCATCGTCTTCCACAGGTTCACAGTTTCTTCGTCCCCGCGCTCCCATTTCACAAGCATTTCCTGGGCCTCTTTGAGGATAGGTGCATTTTTTTCGGCCTCTTCTTTCGTCCGGCCTTCCGACACGAGCCTGTCCACTTCGGCCTTGTACATCTCGTTGAACTTCACATAAAAGTCCCCGACCAGGTGATCGCCCTTTATCCCTGACGACTGCGGAGTGATTCCGTTTCCTGCCTTCAGCCACGCAATCATCGACTTGCAGATGTGGATACCCCTGTCATTCACAAGATTCACCCTGATGACTTTGTATCCGCCGGCCTTCATCAGTTCCGAAACCGACCACCCCAGAAGGATGTTCCTGACATGTCCGAGATGCAGCGGCTTGTTGGTGTTCGGAGATGAAAATTCGACCATCACGGTCTTGCCGTTATCCGGCAGTTGCCCGAAATCGGCAGCAGCGTCAATCTCGGCAAGCGCCTCGTTCCAAAACAAAGGTGAAAGCGAAATGTTCAGGAAACCCTTAATCACATTATAAGATGCGACTTCGGATACATTCATGCAAAGCCATTGCCCGATTGCTTCCGCACAGGCCTCGGGAGAAGTCCTTGCGAGTTTGACCAAAGGGAATACGACCAATGTATAGTCGCCTTCGAACTCCTTCCTCGTTGATTGTATCTGTATCTGATTGTCTGCCGGAGAGATGCCGTAAAGCACAGCAACAGCCTCCTTGCACTTCGATGCCAAAAATATGTCCGGACTCATAGATTTTCTTGATGATTATCCCAAATAACTCTTAAGCAACTTGCTCCTTGAATTGTTTTTCAGTCTTCTGATGGCCTTTTCCTTTATCTGTCTTACGCGCTCGCGTGTCAGATTCAGTTCCGCGCCGATTTCTTCCAAAGTCTTCTCCTGGCAGCCTATGCCGAAGAAATACTTGATGATGTCCCTTTCCCTGTCGGCAAGGGTAGAAAGGGCCCTTTCAATCTCTTTGTGCAAAGACTCGCGGACAAGCCCCCTGTCGGCATTAGGCGAATCGTTGTTAGGAAGCACGTCCAGAAGATTATTGTCCTCGCCTTCCACGAACGGAGCGTCAACCGACACATGCCTTCCGGAAACACGCAGCGTATCCGATATCTTGTCCTGAGGTATGTCGAGCATTTCGGCAAGTTCCTCCGACGAAGGCATGCGTTCGTTTTCCTGCTCGAATTTGGAAAGCGCCTTGTTGATCTTGTTAAGAGAGCCCACCTGATTCAACGGCAGCCTTACTATCCTCGCCTGCTCTGCAAGAGCCTGCAGGATAGACTGCCTTATCCACCACACTGCATAGGATATGAACTTGAAGCCCCTGGTTTCATCGAACTTTTCAGCAGCCTTGATAAGGCCGAGATTCCCCTCGTTTATCAAATCCGGAAGGCTGAGCCCCTGGTTCTGATACTGCTTTGCAACAGAGACGACGAACCTCAGGTTGGCTTTCGTAAGTTTGTCCAACGCCGCCTGATCCCCCTGGCGGATCCTCTGCGCAAGTTCAACTTCTTCCTCTACAGTAATAAGTTCTTCACGTCCGATTTCCTGAAGATACTTATCCAGGGAAGCACTTTCCCTGTTAGTAATGGATTTTGTAATCTTTAACTGTCTCATCTTATATTTTTCTCCTCTTTTTATCTGGATCTACCGGACGGCATGTCGGAAAACACGACATCGAGGACAAGTTCTTCACCTCTTCTCGAAACCGTAATTCGGGCAGTGTCTCCCGGACGGTAGGAACTGACGATTTCGCGCACCTTGTATATGTCCGATGCATCCGAATCGCCAATCCTCAAAAGCATGTCTCCGGGCCTTATGCCCGCCTTTTCAGCCGCCCCTTCCGGAACAACTCCGGTAATATATACGCCGTTTTCGGAAGAAAGTTTCAATTGCGATGAAAATTTTTCATCAATATTTTGCATCACCACGCCAAGGGAGGCACGGCGCACGCCTCCGTAACTGATGATGTCGCCGGCGACTTTCATGGCCATGTTCGAAGGTATCGCAAACGAATATCCCGAATAAGCCCCGGTCTCGGATATTATTGCGGTATTGATTCCGACAAGGGCACCTGTCTTGTCAACGAGCGCGCCGCCGCTGTTGCCTGGATTCACGGCGGCATCGGTCTGGATAAACGACTCAATCCTGAACTCTCCGGAATAATTAGGCATTGTCCTTCCTTTCGCACTCACTATTCCAGCCGTTATCGTTGATTGCAACTGGTAAGGGCTGCCGATGGCAAGCACCCACTCGCCTATGCGCAGTCCGTCACTGTCCGCTACTGGAATCGTAGGCAGTCCGTCGCCTTCGATCTTTATGACCGCCACATCAGTCGCAGGATCGTTTCCCATGAGTGTTGCCGGGTAAACAGTATTGTCATTCATTGTAACTTCTATCTCAGTCGCGCCTTCCACCACATGGTTGTTGGTGATGATATAACCGTCAGGGGTTATTATCACCCCCGACCCTGAACCGATCTGTTCGCGCGGGACGGTATGTCCGTATCCGAAAAACAGTCCGAGTATCCCCGATGGCACATATTCTTCGGAACGCTTCATGACCTTGACGGAGACTACAGCCTCTACGGCGCTTTCCGCCGCGTAAGTGAAATCCGGATAATCATCGGCTGACAGATTGACAGAACGGGTGACTCCCGACGCATCGTTTCTCACAATCTCTATTTCGCGCGATTTTTCTTTTATCAGATATTCGGTTGTCAGAAATGCCG
>JADIMA010000050.1 GCA_017694945.1 Candidatus Merdivivens pullicola
CCAAGAGCCTGCTGCTTGAATGTATTTTCTCCTACCGTCGCCGTCAATGCCAATCCTCCGAGAAAATCGGTCGAAACCATCCTCGTCCCGTCGATGACTTCCGGCATCCTGCCTTCCACCTGTTCCAGAACCGTCGCACTGCCTGCCGGGAAAACCCCGTCGCTCAACAGGTAAATATCCTCGGTATTTTCAAGTTGCGAATCGTATGACAACTCCGTGAAAACATAATAGGAAATGAAAACTATAAATGTCATCGCGACAGAAAGCCCGATGACTTCTATGGCCGTATAAAGTTTGTTCCTGCCAAGGAACCTGAAAAATGAAATCATATTGTCACCATTTAAAGTCCGTAATCGCAATATAAAGCGACATCGTGATGACAATATCATACCAGAAGCAGAACAAATTATTAATAAGCAAGTTACAAAAAGAAAGCAACTAAAGGGTGTATGATTTTTTTACAAGCCAGACCTCTTTTGTAAAAAAAACATACAGCATCAGGGAAACCTGGACACCAACTTCTGCCATTGCGGTTCATTCTTCCTATCCGGCAAATCCGGCATAATATGTTTCAGATATTCTGCAAAGACGCCTGCTGTGACAGCCATGCCGTAATTAGTAAGGTGCTGGTTTGCCTCATACGTATCCTGAAACGCTTCTGTCGTATAAAGCGACTGCATTCCGGCATCCTTTATCTGTGCGTACTGGAGATCCAGCCAATAAGGGCTTAACTCATTAAGGCACTCCCCTATCCTGGCACGCCAGACATCATAGTTTTTAACATGTTCCTGATACATCGGCACCGTAAGGAATACAAGCCTTATACCGTTTTCCTCGCACAACTGCGCTATCTTTTTCGTAAACTTGACCGAACTTTCACTTATTTCATAACTCATGCCGTCAACGGGAGCCCCTTCCGTCTCGTAACGTTCAAGGGTTTTCCTGGAAATGCCTTTAGAAAAACGTGCGAACTGGCCTAAATAAACATTGTCCCTCACACGGCGTACAGGCCCCTCTCCTTTCAGATTCCTCAATATCTGATCCGGCTTAGTGAAGATATAATTGTGGTTCCTGAAAGTCTCACACCATGCAATCCCGTAATTGTGATAGTCAAAAAGCGACGGAGTAGAAGCAATCTTCAGCCATGTATTGCGCCTTGCCCTGAAACTGTTGATTTCGTCATTCAGTTTGCCTTTTTCCAATTTTCTCGGCTCATCGTCATTAATGGCATAAGTCTCAAGCACTATTACCTTTGGCTTATTTACTTTCACCGCCTCTTCTATGACATAGTACAAATCCGCTACACAAACTCCTGATGCACCGAGAATGAACGAATTAAGGCCGGACTGCCTGGTAAACTCATACGGATTCATTCCAGTAATAAGGTGCGAGTTGCCAACGAAGAGAACATCTATCGGAATACCGTATCCCTTCATCCTGTAATACCAGTCCCATTTCCATTCGACATGGTTGTTCATGTCGTCCTCTACGAAAATCCGCCTCTGCTCAAGTATTGTTATCACACAGACTACGAAAACGGCAAACAACGCTCCCTTCGCAAACAGGGATTTCAATGTCAAAGGCTTCCGACTCACCGTTTTGTCTTTCATGTATTTACGCTTTGCACTCATGAGGTTTAAAACTGGAAATAGATAAAACTGTTGTCATTATTGGTAGCATATACGCCGAAGAGGATTATTGAAAAAACCAACACTGCATATACGGCCCATCTGAACATGCCCGGACGATTGAAAACAAGGATGTCAAGGACATTCTTCCCTTTGCGTTCCAAACTTTCGGCGATATACTCGAAGCCCATCAGGACGGCAAGCAGCACTATCGTGAATGTCATCTCGTTCCATGCAAGACCGAATTCCGCTATCCTGCCGGCATTCCCGAATCCGAGACTGTTTATCATTGCCGCCGCTGCATCAATTCCGTCCGCCCTGAAAAACGCAAGGGAAAAGGCCCACATGCAGAACACTATGATGGAGGCTAAAACCCCTTTGACTTTCATTTTGGACAACAAAGGATCCAACAGTATCACGAAGAGCCCGTTAATCACTCCCCATATAACGAAATTCCACGATGCTCCGTGCCACAGTCCGCTGACAGCAAACACTATGAGCAGATTCCGCACAGTCCTGACACGGCCCTCCCTGCTGCCGCCGAGAGGGATAAAAATATAGTCCCTCATCCACTGCGACAACGATATGTGCCAACGTTCCCAGAAATTGTTGAAGGAACTGCTCAGATAAGGCCTGCGGAAATTGGTGCTCAGGTTGAAGCCGAGTATTTTCGCCGTACCTATGGCTATCTGCGAATATGCGGAAAAGTCTATGTACAATTGGAATGCGAAAAACACAAGTGCAAGAGTGGAAGGGAATCCCATGATTTCCGCACCGCCTTCCTTGGCGTCCAGAAATACAGAATCAATATAAACCGCGAGCCTGTCGGCTATCACCATTTTCTTGAAAAGCCCTATGAAAACCTCGACAATCCCTTCCCGTACTCTGCCGTAATCGAATCTTTTCAAATCATTGAACTGGGGAAGCAGGTGCGAAGCCCTTTCGATAGGCCCCGCCACCAGTTGGGGGAAAAAACTGATAAAAGTCAGAAAGGCTATTATATCCCTCGAAGGCTCTATCTTTTTATGATAGACATCTATGATGTAACTTAACGACTGGAATGTATAAAAACTTATACCGACCGGAAGGATGATATTCAGAGTTGACAGCGACAGTTCTTTTCCGAAAAAGACAAACAGGCCGTCTATGCTGTCTATGAAAAAATTGGCATATTTGAAGAAGCCGAGTATTCCCAGATTGACCACAAGGCTGACCGCCAGCAAAGACCTGCGTCTGGATTTCTGCCCGTCCGGAGTGTTCCCGATGAGACGCCCCAACGTGTAATCCACGACGGAACTGAATACAAGCAGACCGAGAAAACGCCAGTCCCACATTCCGTAGAAAAAATAACTGCACACCAACAGAAATACATTGCGCAGTTTCACTCCCGACCTATTGAACACTGTCCAATACAATATGGCCACGACCGGAAGGAAGATGGCGAAATCAATGGAATTGAATAGCATATATATC
>JADIMA010000051.1 GCA_017694945.1 Candidatus Merdivivens pullicola
GTTTCAGATCATCCATGTTCCTCAGATGCTGTTTCCAGTGTTCGTCAATCTGATACAGCATGATTGTCTTTGCAAGCGAACGTGCAATCTCCCTGCCTTCGTTATCGCAGGCTTTTTTCAGATTTACAGCGATGTTGAGGGCTTTCATCCCGTCGCTTACAGGAATGGCAATGTTTTCATAGATTGCGCTCTGGGTCTCATAGACTTTTTTTATGACAGGCAAAGCCTGGGAAATCATGGTATTCATACGCCTGTCGTAAGTCTCGGTAATGGCAGCCGCAAGTTTTTCGGAAAGTTCTTCACGCCTTCCGGACTCAAACTCTTTTTCGGTAAACGGGACCTCGATCGAAAGAAGTTTCATCAGTTCGTATGAAAACGCCCCGAAATCATAGTCGCCATATTTTTCCAACAGGAAATCCGACATGTCCTGTATCATGTTGGCGAGATCTATTTCTATCCTTTCTCCGTTAAGAGCGTTGCGCCTCCTGCCGTAAATGGCCTTCCTTTGGGCGTTCATCACGTCGTCGTACTCAAGCAGCCTCTTACGGATACCGAAGTTGTTTTCCTCGACCCTCTTCTGCGCACGTTCTATCGCGCTGGACAAGGCGCCGGCATGCAACGCCTCTCCTTCCTGAAGTCCAAGTCTGTCAACTACTTTCGTAATACGTTCCGCTCCGAACAGACGCATCAGGTTGTCTTCAAGGGACACATAGAACACTGAAGAGCCGGGGTCTCCCTGACGGCCCGCACGACCGCGCAACTGCCTGTCAACACGGCGGCTGTCATGTCTTTCCGTACCTATTATGGCAAGACCGCCGGCCTTTTTGACTTCGTCGGTCAGTTTGATATCCGTACCACGGCCCGCCATGTTCGTTGCGATAGTCACCGTACCCGCTTCGCCTGCATGAGCGACAATCTCGGCTTCACGCGCGTGCTGCTTGGCATTCAGCACTTGATGGTTTATTCCTCTCATGCGGAGCATTCTGCTGAGAAGTTCCGAAACCTCGACGGAAACAGTACCGACAAGCACAGGGCGGCCTTTCTGGACAAGGCCGACAATCTCATCTATGACGGCCTTGTATTTTTCCACCTTGGTCTTATAGATGATGTCGTCCTGGTCTATCCTTATAACCGGCTTGTTTGTCGGAATGACCATCACATCCATTTTGTATATCGACCAGAATTCGCCTGCTTCAGTCTCTGCCGTACCAGTCATGCCGGCAAGTTTATGGTACATCCTGAAATAGTTCTGGAGGGTGATTGTCGCAAAGGTCTGTGTCGCCGCCTCGACCTTGACATTCTCCTTGGCCTCTATTGCCTGGTGCAGTCCATCGGAATAACGGCGGCCCTCGAGGATACGGCCCGTCTGTTCATCCACGATTTTAACCTTGTTGTCCATCACGACATATTCGACATCCTTTTCAAACATCGCATACGCCTTCAGCAACTGGCTGACCGTATGAACCCTTTCGGACTTAAGCGCGTAATCCGCAAGTATTTCATCCTTTTTCTGCTGTTTTTCAGCTTCGGAGAGTGACTGGTTCTTCTCCAGGTCGGCAATCTCCTCGCCGACATCGGGAAGGACGAAGAACCTGTTGTCTTCAAATTTTTCACTCAGCAGGTCATGTCCCTTGTCCGTCAGATCCACGGTTTTGAGTTTTTCATCTATGACAAAATAAAGCGGATCCGTTATGATGTGCATGTTCCTGTTGTTGTCCTGCATGTACCGTCCTTCCACGCTGAGAAGCAGCTGCTTCATTCCGGGTTCGCTCAGGAACTTGATGAGGGCATTCATCTTAGGAAGCGCCTTATGGGCGCGGAGAAGAGCCACGCCGCCTTCGTCATTGTTTCCTGCCGCGATGAGTTTCTTTGCCTCGTTCAGATACCCTATGGCTATCTGCCTCTGGGCATTGTAAAGCCTTTCCACATACGGTTTGTATTCGACGAACTGCTGGTCGTCACCTTTTGGAACCGGGCCGGAAATAATCAACGGAGTCCTCGCATCATCTATGAGCACTGAATCGACCTCATCGACTATCGCATAATGATGCTTGCGCTGGACAAGGTCTTTCAGGGAAATAGCCATGTTGTCCCTCAGGTAGTCGAATCCGAACTCATTGTTGGTTCCGAATGTGATGTCGGCATTGTATGCGGCCTTGCGGGCTTCGGAGTTCGGCTGATGTTTGTCTATACAGTCAACCGAAAGACCGTGGAACATATAAAGAGGCCCCATCCATTCGGAGTCTCGTTTCGACAGGTAGTCATTGACTGTTACGACATGTACTCCTTTTCCGGCCAGGGCGTTCAGGAACACAGGAAGTGTCGCCACGAGGGTCTTACCTTCGCCGGTAGCCATTTCGGCAATCTTTCCCTGATGAAGAGCGATACCGCCGATTAACTGGACATCGTAATGCACCATGTCCCATACAATGGTGTTGCCGCCGGCCATCCAGGAATTTTTCCAGACAGCCTCGTCTCCTTCTATCCTGACAAAATCCTTTGTCGTACTGAGTTTCCTGTCGAAATCAGTGGCTTTTACGCGCACCTCGCTGTTCTGGGTGAACCTGCGCGCCGTTGACTTCATTATCGCAAAAGCGTCAGGAAGTATTTCATTCAGCACATCCTCTATCGTATTGTCTATGTTCTTCTCCAACGCATCCGCCTCGCTCGCGAGTTTTTCCTTTTCAGCCACTGGCAGTTCCTGTTCCAATTCCAGTTTTATATCGGCTATCCTCGCCTCATCGGCCTCAATAGCAGACGCAATACGTTTGCGAAGCCCGGCCGACTCCGCACGCAGTTCGTCAACGGACAATCGGTCTATCCTATCATAAGCCGCAAGAACTTTTTCAAGAATCGGCTTTATTGCCTTCAAATCGCGCTCGGCTTTGGTACCGAACATCTTTTTCAAAATATTAGCAACTGACATACTCAAATCCAAAAGTTTAAAACAATCCTGCAAATATAATAATTTCCTGATTCACACCAAGTGAATTCCGGCAGGTTACGCACAAAAAAGGTTTGATTATCATAAAAAAGGCGGCTGCTGCCGCAAACCGGCAACAGCCACCCTGCTATATCTCTTTCCTCCGGAATTATTCAGCCAATGAAATGGCACCGGTCGGGCAGACGTCTGAACAAGCACCGCATTCGATGCATTTGTCCGGATCTATTTTGTAGATGTCGCCTGCTGAGATTGCCCCTACTGGGCACTCATCGATACATGTGCCGCAAGCAGCACAATTTTCAGAAATTTTGTAAGCCATTATAA
>JADIMA010000052.1 GCA_017694945.1 Candidatus Merdivivens pullicola
CGGTTTCAACTGGGTACGTGTCAACCTGGGGTATAAACACAATGTAACCCCAAGGCTCATTATCGACATAATGAAGGAATGCGGAGCCAACAAGAAAGATGTCGGGAGAATCGAAATAACCAATGAATGCCTGTTCGCAGCCGTAAAAAGCAACATAGCAGGTTACATCGCTTCCGAAATAGACGGCGCCACCTACCGCAGGCACAAACTCAGGGCCGAAATCTGGAAATAAGGGGTCGCACCCACATCAGTTTCAGAATCCCGGCAACCGGACAAACAACGGAGGAAGCAGAAGAAGAAAGCCCAGCACAAGCAGGGCGAGGATGAAGCGCCATACCCATCTGAACCATTTGGCGTATGGAATGCGGGCTACCGACAAAGCGGCAAGCAGCACCCCGGAACACGGAGTTATCATATTGGTAAAGCCGTCTCCGAACTGGAATGCCAGCACGGTGGCCTGCCTTGACAATCCTATAAGATCCGAAAACGGAGCCATTATCGGCATGGTAAGCGCCGCTTTGGCCGACGCCGACGGTATGGCAAGATTGATCAATGCCTGGATTCCGTACATTGAGGCCAGAGCGCCTGCCTTTCCGGAACCGTCAAGACCTTCCTCGAGAGAATGCAGAACAGTGTCTATAATCTTTCCGTCCTCCAGAACAGTTATGATGCCGGCAGCAAGACCTATGACAAGGGCGGCGGAAAAAATGTCTTTGGCACCTGCAAGAAATTGCCTGACTATTTCGTCCGGAGAATAATCCGCCGAGAATCCGGCAGCGACAGCCAAAGCCAGAAAAAGAGCAGAAATTTCAGTTATATACCAACCATAGCCCATGACTCCAATCACGAGGAAGACAACAGTGAATCCCAGAAGATTGAGTATAAAAGCCTTGGAAGAAGCCCTGAGCGAAAACACAGAAGACACCGCGAACAGACCTGTAGCCGCCCACATCAGCCACGGAGCATGATACTCGGCCTCGCCGACCTTTACCGTGCAGGAATGTCCGTAATATACAGAAAACAGCACGGCAGCAATACAGGCCAGCCCGAACACAGCCCACGCACGAGCGCCCGCCCTGCCTGCCCCGGAAATGCCTGCATCACCGGAAGAATCTCCGTCATTCCCGGCCCTTTCTCTCCAATATGCATCAGCCTCGTACATTACAGATGAGGAAGGCTTCTTCTTGACACGAGCTGCATACCACAGGACAAAGGCGATGGCGAAAGCCATCAAGACCAGCCAGCAAAATGTACGGTACTCGATACCCGAAAACAAGGGCAGCCCCGCCATGTCCTGGGCTATGCCGATCGTAAACGGATTAAGCATGGCACCGGCGAAACCGACATGGGCGGCAAGATAAACCATGCAGACCCCGACAATCGAATCATAGCCGAGCGATATCGCAAGAGGCACCACTATCACCACAAATGCAATAGTTTCCTCGCTCATCCCGAAGACAGCCCCGAATACGCCGAAAAGCAGCATTATAAGCGTTATCACAATATTCCCCACTCCTATTTTCCTGAAAAACGGATATTTTTCCAAGCCGCCCGCAAAACCTATGAACCGCATTATTCCGCTGTCAACCGCCTTAGTGCTGTTCACCACCCAGAAAGCGCCTCCTATAATCAGCACGAATACGATTATTCCGGCCTGCCCGGCAAAACCCGTGAACAGGGCCGAAAACACCTGCCATGTCTGTGGAACGGACTCTGCTTCGCGATATTCAAGCACTTCCCGTCCCTGTCCGTCAACGGTTGAGACATATTCTCCCCCCGGAACGAACCATGTAGCAACGGCACAAAGGAGAATGATGGAAAATATTATTACGTATGTATTGGGGACTTTCAACTTAAATGCTCTCATGGCAACGCTATTTTTATGTAAAAATAAGTAACTTCGCGCAAATAACGAAAAATTATATTGAACCATGGAAACAATTTACGGCGGACTTGATAATGAATTTTCCAACTACGAGAAAGCGGCCATAGCCGTTCTCCCTGTACCATACGATGGAACCAGCACATGGATAAAAGGGGCTGACAAAGGCCCTGAAGCCCTTCTGGAAGCATCGGCCAACATGGAACTGTACGACATTGAAACCGACTCCGAAGTCTATACAAAAGGCATTGCCACAGTAGAGCCCGTGACAGAAGCGTCTTCTCCTGAAGCCATGTCCGCAGAGGTGGAAAAACGTGTCGGCAAACTCCTCGACGACGGAAAATTCCCCGTACTCATAGGCGGAGAGCATTCGGTAAGCATCGGTGCATTCAGGGCATTCGCAAAGAGATACAGGAAGTTTTCAGTCCTCCAACTCGACGCGCACTCGGACATGCGCAGCGAATACGAAGGCTCATCGCACAATCATGCATGCGTAATGGCACGGGCGAAAGAGGAAGCCACCTCGATAGTTCAGGTAGGAATACGCAGTTCCGCTTCAGAGGAATACGACAACATCATTCCGGACAGGATTTTCCACGCACATGAACTCCGCTACGATGAAGAATGGATGGAACGCGTGTCCTCGTTACTGGAAAAGGATGTTTATATAACAATCGACCTGGATGTCTTCGATCCGTCAATCATGCCATCCACAGGAACTCCTGAACCGGACGGCCTGTATTACCGGGAAGTGCTCGACCTGCTTACGCTCATCAGCGAGAACCACAACGTAATAGGCCTCGACGTGGTCGAACTTTGCCCAAACAGCATAAACAAGGCTCCTGACTTCCTTGCCGCAAAACTGATATACCAGTTCCTCAGCCTGAGGTTCAGATGAAAACCGTATATGCCATAATATTTTTCCTGCTCATGCAACCGGCAGCCATCCTGCACTGCCGGCAAGTAGATTCGACGGCTGTCATGTCCGGAATTCAGGGAGCGGACATGACATTGTACGCAATCTGGACAAAGAACAAGGACTTCGAAAAAGAAAAAGCCATCGACTGTGCGGAACTGTTCCTGTCGAGAATAGACACCTCGGCGCACAATATCTATCTCGCACACATGTATGACTACGTTTCACAATGGTATGAGTTTGAAGAATGCCTGTTCAGCAAGGCCATATCCTACAGGGAAGGCTCGCTGCGCCAATATACGGCCATCGGCGACACGCACTCACAGGCAATGAGCGAAAGCATACTCGGAAGGCTTTATTACAAAAAAGGTCTGTACCATAAAGCCCTCGAATACACCTACAGCGCCATGGAGCTGTTTACAAAGACAGGATCCCAAAAAGACATAATGGACTGCAACATGATGCTCGGCGCCATTTACAAGATATGCAACGACATAGAAAAATCGGACAAATGCTATCAGGAATACGCACTGCTGGCCGAAAAACTCAACGACAGCCTCGGGATGGCGAAAAACATCAACAACATGGCGGCCCTGTCTTTCAACACCGGCGATACGGCAAGGGCGATAAGGCTGCTGCTCCAGGCAATCGACTATTCCGAAAATGTCGCCGACACCGAGGAACTCTGCACGATATATCTGAATACGGCCCTCACCTACATACACATGGGGCTTTACGAAAAGGCCGAATCATGCCTCGAACGTGCCCGTCCGCTTTCCAACGGCATATATGAAAAAGGATGCTGGTACGCCGTATACGGGCAATTATACTATAACAAGGACGAAAAAGCCAAGGCTATCTCATACTTCAACAAGGCGATAGAAGAGTACGGGAAAGGCGAATTCGACCGGAGGATTTCCCAACTTTATGAAATACTCAACTACCTTTACCAGTCTTCCGGAGATACGATAAACGCCTACGCATGCCTGCAAAAGATGTACGACTACTGGACACCAGAATCCAACAATGAAATCATGATCGAACTTTTCCGCGCCCGCGAAGAGATTGCCATGAATTCAAAAGAGATGCTCTTGAAAAAAGAAAAAGACAGAACGAAAGCCACAATCCTGACATCCGTTTCATGCACAATCATCCTCATACTTTCCATCATACTGGTAATGAAGAAGAAGACATACGAAATCAAAAACAGGGAAGTTGCCGTCAAAAGCCAGCAAAGGATTACGGAGGAAAGGAAAATGTACTATCTGAGGATGGACAACATCATAAACAAAGCAATACACGACCTCTTGAAAATATGCCAAGGGATTAAGAACGGGAAAACACGTGAAGAGATAATGGGGGTCTGTACGGAACTGTCCGAATCCAACAACAAGGACAACATGGAGGATATGGGCAACTTTATGTACGAATTCGACAATGATTTTTACAGGAAATTGAAAAAACAATATCCTTCGCTGACGGTCAACGAAAGCAGAATCTGCGTTCTCCTCAACAAGAACCTTTCCACGAAGGAAATCTCGGAAATAACCCGCCAGTCTCCCGAAAGCATCAATCTCGCCCGCTACAGGCTCAGGAAGAAACTCGGATTGACAGGAAAGGGCACGACTCTCCAGGATTTTCTGAATAATTTTAATTAACTGATTAAAAATTAATATTTTACATATTATTGACCGATAAATGATAATATGATTTCTGATATAATGATGATAAGAAAATAATACAGACTATTTGAAAAAAAAACACAGACCCGATTTATTTGTAAAAAACTTTTTTCATTTACTCACAAATAAATCACAAGTGTCATGAAAAACTATTTTATCTTTCATCTGTTGCTCTGCACTGCCACGGCAATATTGTCGTTGGCAGGATGTAAACCGGACGAACCTGTACTGGTTCCGGAACTGGAGATCACGAACGACGGCGATATCGGCATCGCAGCCGAAGGAGGTACGGCACTGCTCACCTATAAGATTACCAATCCGGCAGAAAACGGTAAAATTACATCAGCCACGGAAGAGGAATGCGACTGGATTTCTTCCATGGATTACGAAAGCACTCCGGGCGTAGTCATGATTGAAGTCGCACCGAATACGGACAAAGAGTCTCGCTCCGTGAAAATAATCCTCACATATACATACACGGACAAAACGATTGAAGACGGAATCACCCTCGTGCAAAAAGGGACCGAAAAGGACGAACCGGGCCCAGATATACCGGAAGGACCTGATTATGAATTCGAAGCATTCGTATTCACCGGAGATTATTACGGGACAAGAAGAAGCAACAACGAACTTCACACCTACACCAATATCCTGTCATCGGCCGAAGACATAACGGCTCCGGGAGCGATTTCGTACCAATTCGAACTGTATTGCGAAGCACCGGCGGATGGAAGGAATCCACTGCCTGATCTGGGGACATATACATGCGGCAACGGTAGTGAAGCCATGACCTTCGTTTCTGCAAAATATACTTACATCAATGGAAACGGAGCCGTAGAACGCGATTTGACACTCAACAACGGGACCATTGAATTCGGACAGGACGGCAAAGAATATTTTTTCGACGCCACACTGACAGACAGCGAGGGCAAAGTCCACCACATCACATATTCATCATCGGTAAGCATAATTTATGGAGAATATTCCCAGGACCCGCATTCAGTCATCCTTACCAAAGACGTGGACTTCATGGCGAAATCGGTAGCGGCTACATACAAAGGCACTGAAAACAACGTCATGCACGTATCATTGCTTTTCGACGACTATGGGGAAACGAGGTATCAGAATATCATGCATGTGGAGGCATACATGCCATACAATGAGGAAGGAAAAATACTTCCGGGTACATACAATATATCTTCCGATTATTCCGAATACACGATAGAGACCGGTGAAATCGCTATCGTATATGGAATAGAGATGCCTTATGGGACATATCTCGAATACATTTACTACGACATGGAAGGCTCGGGCCTCAACAGAATCGCATGGGGTGCGATAGCATCGGGAACTATGACTGTCGCGGAAAACGGCGATGAATTCGACATTGTTTTGGATCTCACTACCGCAGAAGGGCATTCTATAACTGGAACATGGTCAGGGCCAATCGAAGTTGAAGGTTTCGCATTCACGACACTCACCGGTGACAAGGAAATCAACCTCGACGACGCCGTTGCAAAAGCCGAATGCCTAAAAGAGGGCAAAAACGAAAATGTATGGGAACTCCTTGTAGAATCTCCGGATGGTGGAGACTGCATCAGGTTCGAATTGGTCGCTCCTGCAGAAGCCATTGCCGGCGGGATACCTTCGGGAACATACTATGCTGCTACGGACATCGACGACCCATGGGAATACGAATACATTCCGGGACATATCACAGAAGAAGGAGGATTGGGAGGCTCGCTATATTACTCTGATCTTGATGAAGATGGTAATCCTGGCGAATACGCACCGGCAATTGACGGAGAATTTGAAATTGAAAACCATGATGACGGGACATATAGCATTTCGTTCTCTATGGAAGACGACATGGGCAATATATGGAAAGGCGAATGGCAGGGCGAAATAAAAATCAAACTTGAAGGCATTTCAACCCTCACTGCAAACCGCCAAGTAGTATTCGACAATGCGAGCGCCACAGCCACACGTTACGGCGAGACATGGGGCGGCTATCTATGGGAAATCAACATTAAATCGCAAAACGGCGGTGACGCCATAAGATTCAATCTTGCCAGCGTAGGAGGAGATTTTTCAGACGGAGTCCCTTCCTATGAATATTATTCGACAGACTATTACGATGATCCATGGGAGGGCGAGTACATAGCAGGACACATAGGTGCCGATGGAGAACTGGAAGGTTCATTCTTCTTCTCCGATTTCGATTCCGACGGCAATCCTCAGGAATATGCCCCTGCAATCGATGGTGATTTCATCCTTGAAAACAACGGTGACGGGACTTATTCAATATCATTCGCCATTAAAGACGATTTAGGATATGTCTGGAGCGGCCAGTGGAACGGCAGTTTCGAACTTATCGACAAATTGTAATATATTTTACAAGTGTGGATTTCAAGGACTTCCAAACTCCCCAAAATCCACACTTGTTTTTTTGAATATATACCGTTACTCCAGATAAGTGTAGCCGTAAAGTCCGGAACGATAGTTCGACAGGAACTCACGCCCCTCTTCCGGGGAAATGATGCCTTTCTTCACGGAACTCATGACCCAGACTTCAACCGAACGGGCCATCCGCTTAGGGTTGAACTGGACATATTCGAGCACATCGGCCACGGTCTCGCCTTCAATGATCTTGTCTATGACATACTCGTCCCCTTTGACCTTTACATGCACGGCATTGGTATCCCCGAACAGGTTGTGGAGGTCTCCGAGTATCTCCTGATAAGCACCTACTATGAATACCCCGAAATAATACGGCTCCTTGCCGCTCAGCTCATGCACAGGAAGGTGGTATGAGAAATTCCTCGTGGATATGAAATTGTCCAGTTTGCCGTCCGAATCGCAGGTGATGTCCTGTATGGTTGCCGACTTGGTAGGCTGTTCGTCCAGGCGAGAAATAGGCACTACCGGGAAAATCTGATCAATCGCCCACGAATCAGGAAGCGACTGGAAAAGCGAGAAGTTGCAGAAATATTTGTCCGGCAGCAGTTTGGATATCTTCTTCAATTCATCCGGAGCATGCTTCATGCTTATGGCCATGTCATAGACATCCCTGGCAATCGACCAGTAAAGCCTTTCTATCTTCGCACGGGTAGCAAGGTCTATCAGACCGAGATTGAAAAGACCAAGGGCATCCTCCCTTATCTGCAGGGCATCGTGCCAGGTTTCAATCAGCCGCGGCTGGTTAAGGTTCTCCCACAACTCGTAAAGTTCTTTCACCAGTTCGTGCGAATCTTCCTCTATTGTCTCGTTTTCATCGAATGAAGGCAGGCTTACGCTTGCAAGCGCCTCGAAAATCAGCACTGAATGATGGGCTGTAAGCGCACGCCCCGATTCGGTAATGATATTCGGCTGGGGAAGTCCCATTTTTTCACACACATCTACTATAGAAGAAACCGCATCATTCACATATTCCTGAATCGAATAGTTCATGCTGTTTCCGGATGTTGCCGAACGCGAACCGTCATAATCCACTCCCAGGCCGCCTCCTATGTCCACAAAATTGATTTCATAGCCCATTTTCCTCAATTGCACATAGAACTGGGAGGCTTCCTTCAATGCCGTCTTGATCTTTCGTATGTTGGTCACCTGGCTTCCTATGTGAAAATGTATGAACTTCAGACAATCAGACAGTTTGTTCTTATCAAGTATGTCCAAAGCCTCAAGAAGTTCGCTGGAATTGACGCCGAACTTGCTGACATCGCCTCCCGACTCTTCCCACTTTCCGCTACCGGAGCTTGCAAGTTTGATGCGGATACCGATATTAGGACGGATCTTCAATTTTTTCGAGATGGCTGCAACTGTCCTGAGTTCATTGAGTTTCTCGACTACAATAAAGATGTTGCGTCCCATTTTCTGGGCAAGAAGGGCAAGTTCGATATAACTTTCATCCTTGTAACCGTTGCATATAATCATCGCGTCATTGTCGATGTCGATTGACAGAACGGCATGCAACTCAGGTTTCGAGCCGGCCTCAAGCCCGATATTGTATTTTGCGCCGTGGCCCACTATCTCTTCCACGACAGGACGCATCTGGTTTACCTTGATCGGGTATATAATGAAATTCTTGGCGGTATATCCGTATTCTTCGGCAGCCACCCTGAAACAGTTGGATATCTTTTCTATCCTGTTGTCAAGTATGTCCGGAAAACGCAGCAATACAGGCGCCGACACATCACGCACCTGAAGTTCTTCCATCAATTCCTTCAAATCAATGGCCGGCCCGTCCTCTTTCGGTTTAACGGTCATGTGACCTTTTTCATTGATTGAAAAATAGTTCAGGCCCCATCCTTTAACATTGTAAAGTTCCGCCGAATCTTCAATAGTCCATTTTCTCATCTCTTATCGTCCTATACAATAATATTTAATACCCACCGACTCCAACTCGTCGGCATCATATATGTTTCTTCCGTCTATGACCAACGGCACTCTCATCGCATTGAATATCAATTTCCAGTTCGGAAGCCTGAACTGCCGCCATTCGGTAATGATCAGCAGCGCGTCAGCATCCGTCACAGCCTCATACTTGTCATTGCTGTATTCCACCGCATCGCCTATGCGGCGGCGGCATTCATCCATGGCGACCGGATCATATACGACAACATCGCAGCCTGCCTTTAAAAGCAGGTCAATCGTCACCAGCGATGTCGCTTCTCTCATATCATCGGTTTCGGGCTTGAACGAAAGCCCCCATATCGCCACTCTCTTGCCGGCAAGATCCGCACCGTAATAACGCATGAGTTTCCTGACAAGGACTTCCTTCTGTCTGTCGTTGACATAATCCACGGCTTTAAGCACGGACATTTCATAGCCCTTCTGCTCGGCTGTATGTATCAGAGCCTTGATGTCTTTTGGGAAACATGAACCGCCATAGCCGCAGCCGGGGTACAGGAACTTGCTTCCTATCCTCGTATCGGCGCCGATACCCTTGCGCACCATGTTGACATCAGCCCCGACGAGTTCGCACAGATTCGCAATGTCGTTCATGAAACTTATGCGTGTAGCAAGCATCGAATTGGCGGCATACTTTATCATTTCGGCAGACGGTATGTCTGTAAAAATCACTCTGAAATTGTTAAGCAGGAACGGCCTGTAAAGAGTTGTCATCAGTTGCCTTGCCCTTTCGGAGTCAACCCCGACAACCACCCTGTCCGGACTCATGAAATCCTTGATTGCGCTTCCTTCCTTCAGGAACTCCGGATTGGAAGCCACGTCAAAATGGATATCCGCATTCCTCTCCGCAAGGACTTCTTCAATCCGCGCACGGACTTTCTCCGAAGAACCCACCGGAACAGTGCTTTTCGTTACCACAAGCACATAATGATCCATGCATTCTCCTATCTCGCGGGCAACCTCAATTACATAACTCAAATCGGCGGAACCGTCTTCATCCTGAGGAGTCCCAACCGCTATGAAAACTATTCCGGCATCCTTCATCGCCTCGGACAGTTCCGTCGTAAACGAAAGACGGCCTTCACGCACATTTCTCTCAACAAGTTCATCAAGCCCGGGTTCATAAATGGGAATGTCGCCGCGTGAAATGCGGGAAATCTTTGCCGCATCCACATCCACACAAGCAACGGTAACGCCCATTTCGGCGAAACAACTTCCCGAAACCAGACCTACATATCCTGTTCCTACAACGACTATTTTCATACCGCCAATCTATCAGTTTAAACCGCAAAATTAAAAACAGTTTTTAATTTTCCATGTATAATTCAAATAGTTTCTCGCTACAACATCTCGTCAAATACCATCATCTCCAGAGAATCCCTCCAATTGGGGATGTCGATTGAAAAATCACGCCTTACAGCCGACTTGTCCAAAGCCGAATTGGCAGGGCGCACCGCCTTTGTCGGGAAATCACTGCTACGACACGGCTGTACTGTGCAATCCAATCCATAAAGGTCTCTTACCGCACATGCCAGATCGTAGCGCGAGCACACGCCCTCGTCCGAATAATTGTAAAGTCCCTTGTGATTCTTGAAACTTCCGTCTTCCAATATGTCGAAAATTAAGCCTGCCAGGTCTGAGGCATTGGTAGGATTGCCGATTTCGTCTATCACCACCTTGATGCTGTCATGCTTCATGCAGAGGTTCCGAATCTTTTTAACAAAATTGTTTCCGAAACGGCTGTAAAGCCATGAAGTCCTGAATATAAGACAATCGCACCCGCTTGCCAGGATACGCCTGTCCCCTTCAAGTTTCGTACTGCCATAGACAGACAAAGGAGCAGGCTCGTCGGTTTCAAGATAAGGGAGGCTGCTGCGCCCGTCAAAAACAAAGTCGGTCGAAACATGTATCAGAAAAACCCCCATTTCCCGACATATTGCCGCCAATACTCCGGGAGCCTCGGCATTCACCCTGAATGCCTCATCCGCGTCCGATTCCGCCTTTTCTACATCCGTATAGGCGACACAGTTCAACAAAACCCGCACCTCATTCCTGCCGAGCATTTCCCTTACGGTCGCGGCATCGCAGATATCGAGCCTCTCCACCCCTTCTTCCTGCTTGAGGTCGGCGAAAAAATATCTGTTTTCCGAAAGAGGGGCGATCTCCCTCAATTCACGGCCCAACTGTCCGCAGGCTCCTGCTACAAGTATATTCATAATATTATTTTTACCACAGTTCAACAAAGCCCGGATACTTGAGGTCTTTTTCCGAAAATATCATGTCTTTTTCCGGAAGCGGCCACTTTACCCCGATTGCAGGATCGTTCCAAATGATTCCTCCTTCCGAAGAAGGGCAATAATAATTGTCACACTTGTACTGGAACACAGCCGTTTCCGACAATACCGCAAAACCGTGGGCAAAGCCGCGCGGAATAAAAAACTGCCTCTTGTCATCACCCGAGAGCAGTACTGACACATATTTTCCGAAGGTGCCGGAACCGGGACGGATGTCAACGGCGACATCAAAGACACTGCCGCTTACAACACGTACAAGTTTCGCCTGGGCATGTTCCCCTTTCTGAAAATGCAGGCCGCGTACTACGCCGTAACGGGAAAACGATTCGTTGTCCTGGACGAAATCAACGCCGAAATCCCTCCCGAAGACCGCGCTGTAAGCAGACTCGAGTTTATGTTTGGAATAACTTTCAAAAAAATATCCCCTGTTGTCGCCGAAAACCTCCGGCTCAATGATGAAAGGCCCCTCTATGTCGCACCGAGTGATTTTCATCTCTTATGATTCCTGTCTAAAAGTTCAAGAAGGTATTTCCCATACTGGTTTTTTGCCATAGGCTGCGCTATCTCGCGGAGACGATCTTCGGAAATCCACCCGTTCATGTAGGCTATCTCTTCAAGACAGGCTATCTTCACGCCCTGGCGTTTTTCGATGACTTCCACGAAAATGGAAGCCTCTGCAAGAGAGTCGTGCGTTCCCGTGTCCAGCCAGGCGAAGCCACGGTCAAGGATCTGCATCTTCAACTGCCTGTATTCAAGGAATTTCTGGTTGACAGTAGTTATCTCAAGTTCTCCACGGGCGGACGGCTTGACATTTTTAGCCACATCCACAACTTTGTTGGGATAAAAATAAAGTCCCACCACAGCATAGTCCGACTTAGGCTCGGCCGGTTTTTCCTCTATCGACAATACGTTCCAGTCCTTGTCGAACTCCGCGACTCCGTATCTTTGCGGATCGCTCACCCTGTAGCCGAAGATTGTCGCCTTGCTTTCCTGCTCGGCAGTCCTGACCGCCTCCTTCAGCATCGCCGGGAATCCGGAACCGTAAAATATATTGTCCCCGAGCACAAGGCAGGCGGCATCATCCCCGATGAACTCCTCACCTATGATGAAAGCCTGCGCCAGCCCGTCCGGAGAAGGCTGTTCGGCATACGAAAACCTCACCCCGAAATCGCTTCCGTCACCGAGAAGGCGGCGGAAAGCCGGCAGATCTTCCGGAGTGGAAATAACAAGTATGTCCCTTATCCCGGCCTGCATCAGAGTCGATACGGGATAATACACCATCGGCTTGTCATAAATAGGCAGCAACTGTTTGCTGACACCTTTGGTAATCGGGTAAAGCCTCGTCCCCGATCCCCCGGCCAAAACTATTCCTTTCATAGGGCAATCGCATGTTTTCAATAAACCTCTGCAAGGTAATGAAAATATGGCGAATTACACAATTATTTTACGCTTACGGGGACTACAGAATACCGGAAGATAAAATATCAGGGCTATTATTGAAAAAAACATTCCGCCAATCGTGCCTACAGCAAATGCGAACCAGAACACCTCCGACGGCCCGTCGAAAAGAAAAGGCACAAGTCCCAGCACCGTTGACACTATGGTCAGCATTATAGGATTGATTTTGTGGCTGAACGCCCTGATATACCTTTTTGTATAAGAATACCGGCGTTTGTCCTGCCTCATGGCATTAACCATATATATTCCAGCATTTACCACTACCCCGCTCAACATCACAAATGCGGCAAAACCTCCCTGATCGAAAGGAAAGTTCCCGAGGCCGAATGTCAGAAAAACGCCTATGAATGAAACCGGTATCATGAAAATTATGGCAAAAGGCTGACGGAGGGACTCGAAAATCATGCTGCACATGACATAGATTATCAAAATAATAAGGCCGATCAGGGCGATATAATGCTTTTGGGACTGATCCGACCAATAATATTCAGGATGAGAAGCCTTGAAACCTATGGGAAGGATTGAGGAATTGGCATATTCAAGTACCTCTTTCATGTAATCCGTAGAGAGTTTGTAATTGCCTGAAAAATTATACCCTATATAAAATTCGTATGACTGGTCTTTTTTATAAATCGAAAGTCCCGTCTTTTCTTTATTGATGGCACCCACATCCGAAAGCTTCACACTTGAAGAATCCACATGCACGGGAACATTATTCACGTGCCACAAATCAAACGACTTCGAATCCGAAGAACGCAATACGACATTTGTCATTTCCCCTTTGTGCATAAGACTGGCAACATCCGTGTCATACAGCATGGAGGACAGGGCAGAATAATAACTATACGGCTCGACACCGGCCAAAGCCATTCGGGCGTTATCATAAACCATGTTGTATTCGTGCCTGAAAGAATAGTCATAGGTACTCATGAGGGCAAGATCATCGACACGCCTGTTCTGCCGCATATATCCCATTATGCTGTCGGCATATGCCATGACTTGTTCATAATTGTACCCGCTTACTGATATCCTGCTGCTACGATAATCCGTAACCACCTCATTGTTAAAGAAATTCTCCGTAACCCCCCATACTCTCCAGTTGGCACCGCCGAAATGAATCGCCATGGCAGTAGCCTGTGACTGCAGCCACCCCCCGAAACCTTTCTTTTCGTACTCGGGCTTGATACGGACTTCTATAATCCCGTATTCGGGACTGCTTATCTGAGTGATATAAGACTCTATCTCGTCAAAACCGCTCAAATAGTTTTCCATGCTCTTCATAACCTCGTTCAACTGCCCCACCGTACAGCCCTCCGGCATACCGGCGCGTATGTACAGCACCTTCCTCCCCGGTTCGCGGAAAAAATTGTTGTTTTTAACCGACTCGCTGAAAAGTCCGAAAGACGACCCGAGAATCTTGTCAATCACATTGCGGTTGGATGCGTAAGGAGACCAGGAAATAATCTTGTTGTAGAGTTGCTCGCCTTTTGAAAGTTCTTCACCATACGGCTTTACAATCTTGGACGGAAGCATGAAAAGAGGAATACCGAAAGCGACAATCAACAACAGTATCAACAGCCACTTATGTCCGATTCCGAAATCTATATACCTTGAATACAGTCTGTTGAAACGCACGACCCTGCGAAGGCGGCGAATGCTTTTCCGCGTCTTTTCGCGCCGTGGCAACGGATACCTGTCCATCAACGACGGGACAAAGAGGTATGCGGTAAAAAGAGAGACGCAGAGATTTATCGAGATTACCAATGCAAAATCCCCGAGATTTATCTTGTCTTTTTCAGGAAGCAGGAAAATCACACTCAATGCCGCCACCGTAGTGGCAACTGCTCCAAGAAGCGCAGGAAACACTTTTCTGTTCCTGTAATAACCATAATGGTCGGTCATCACAATGGAGGAATCTATTATTATCCCGAGCGACACGGTGATACCGGCAAGGGTATAAATATGTATGCCGAGTCCGAGAAAATAATACATAGCCACCGCTATGAAAATATTGACGGCCAAAGTCGCGGAAATAATCGCGACATACCGCCATGACCTGCTCACAAGAAAGACGAAAACCATCAATATCAGCAGGCACAATACCGTCCTGAAATAGATTTTGTTTAACTCGGATGAAATATATTCTGACGAATCATAATCCAATGTTGCGGTAATCGTGTCAGGAAACTCCTGCTGCAGTTCGTTCATCAGCGACTTCACATTTCCTGCCACCTTGATAAGGTTCGTGTTGGGTTCCGCATTGATTGAAAGCACTATGGTATTCAGCCCGTTTATGCGAAAATACGAATCCGGACGGGCCTCCTGGTACGTATAGTCCGCCACATCCCGCAGATATATTATCCGTCCTGCCGATTTCTTTATGGGAATCGCCCCGAACCCATCGTCGGAAATGCGGTTCTTCAATCTGACATTCATCATGCCGTCTTTTCCGGACGCCAGACCTATGACTTCCGTTGAAAAATAAGATATGAATGCAGAGGCGAGTTCATCGGCATCTATACCATACAGGGCGGCTTTTTCATTATCAAAATCCACAACCCACTCAAAAGGTACGGCTCCCCATAACGAGATTTTCCCCGTACCTTCAACAGCGGATATTTTATCCATTACATGCCCTGTTATATATTTTTCTATTTCCGCCGTAGGAATATCACCTTTTATGACATATGAAAGAGCTGTCTGCTCCTGCATTCCAGACGGGCCTGAGGATATTTCCGGATAACTCACTCCGGAAGGCAGGGAATTATAGAGATTCCGAATCTGCGAAGACACTTCGAAACGGGCGGCTTCCATATCGGTTCCCTTTCTGAAATTTATTTCAATGCTGCCGTAACCGTTATCCGAGACGGAACTCAGCCCGACATTGGACTTGATTGAAGCGAAAACCCCTTCCAGTTTCGAAGTGACTTCGCTCTCAATTATGGAAGCCGAGGCATCAGGCCATGAATAACTTACAGTAATGGTTCTGACTTTGGGAGACGGAGCGTACTGGACATTGAGCAAAGGAAGCACGGAAATCCCTACGACGGAAAAAACCGCCATAAGCAACAATACCGTAAAAGAAGAAATCCGCGCCTTCATACCGAACCTTACTCCTGCTTTTTATAAATCTCGTAATACACCATCGGCACGAAAAGCAGACTTACCGTTGTTCCCACAATCATTCCGGCAATTATAACCAAAGACATAGGATACTGCAAGTCATCTCCCATATTCCCCCTCGTAAGGAAAGGGCAGACGGCGAGAATGGTTGTCAAAGAAGTCATTATTATGGCTTTCAACCTCCTCTGGCCTGCTTCCATCACAGCATGTTTCAAGGCAAAGCCCTCTTTACGCAACTTGTTTATTGTGTCTATCTTCAGGATTGAGTCATTGATTACGATACCGCATATCACCACCAGTCCTATCATGGACATCAGATTGATGCTTACATCCAGAAGCCACAATACAGCCAATGCCCCGAATATGTCTATGACGATTTCAGACATTATGATAAGCGGCTGCAACAGCGACTCGAACTGCGAAGCCAATATCAGATAAAGCAATACGAGGGCTATTACAAGTACCAGAACCAGCTCCCCGATCATTTTTCTGTTGGAAAAATACGAGCCGCTGAAACCGACTTCGAAATTGCCGTCCTGCGAAACTATCCTTGAAACTTCATCCATGGTTTCTTTTACATCGCTGTCTTTGGGATTCATGTCCACAGGGTAGTAATTTCCCTCCGCCCCGGAAACCAGGCTTTTCAATTCCATCTCGTAGGTCTGCGACAATAAGGAACGCACAGGAATATCAGTACCGTTTTTCTTTATATTCGCACGCGCAATCGTTTCAGTTATATCATCCTCCCGGCCGGTACCCATGACTACCGGGACACTGCGTTCCCCTTGAACTATCTCAAACAGGCGGTTCTCATTCAATGAGTTCTTCAATACAGAAACAAGTTCCGAATAACCAATGTCATACAAGGCCATTTTTTCAGGATCCGCGATGTATAGCAAATCCTCCTTCATCGGAGGAGCCGGTATATACAGGCCGTCAAATGCAGCCGCTATTTCCGCGACCACTCCTTCTATCAATTCCGGCTCGATTTCGGGAGATGACACAGGACGAAGCCTTGCAGTCAACCGTGCCTCCTTGTCGGAAAACACCATATCGAAAATATTTCCCGAAGGCTCAAATCCGTAAGAAGCATCAGGAAAATCCTCCGACATCATCAAAGCCACGAGATGCTCAACCTCTAAAAGATCATCCGGAGCATCGCATTTAACATAAAGCAAAGCCTCCGAGACAGACTGGTCTCCGCTATGCCCCAAAACAAACTGCTGGGCGCCTACCATGGAAGTAACATGCGAAACCGTACCGGAAATTGCATCTTCCAACGCTGCAATCCGCTCCTCATTCTGCTCCAACGACAAAGAAGCATTCCAATCTATTTTCAACAAAGTATCCGTATATGTGATTTCCGGAAGTTTCTCCTTTTCCATGAAAAGGAAACAGACGACAATGCCGAAAAAAGAGAGACCGAAAAAAGCCCATCCGACCCAACGGTGCCTGAACAGCCACCTTAAAGAAGATTCATATATCCTTATTACGCCATTGAACGAAAACCTTTCAAGCCAACGGTTCGGCTTGAAACTCTCCGATTTCCTGTACCATACCCAATAATACACCGGGATAATGGTAATTGTAACAAAATATGATGTGAGCAAGACTATCGTGACAGCCATGGCCTGATCATAGAATATGGCCCCCGCTATTCCACTCACAAATATCAAAGGTATGAAAACGGCGCATGTGGTAAGCACCGAACTCAACATTGGCACAATCACTTCCGAAGTTCCTTTGACAACGGCCTTCCTCAACACATCGCCTCTTTGCCACCTTGCAGTTATGTTGTCTATCAATATGATGGTATTGTCCATCATCATACCCACGCCAAGCACCAGTCCCGACAATGATATTATATTTATAGTCAGCCCTATGATATGGAATACCAGCATTGAGAAAATCAGAGCCGTAGGTATCGTAAGGATTACCAGCACAGGCGACTTGAAATCCCGCATGAAAAACACCACAATCAGACAGGCAAGCAAAATTCCGACGATGATATTGTTTATGAGATTGTTTATCGAATAATCAAGCAGTTCCGTCTGATCCCTCGTAACACGGAAATCGATTTCGGGATAATCTTCGGAAAAATAAGACATCAGTCTGTTGATATCCTTCTTAAGGGAAGCCATCCTGGCCTCGCTCTGCTTTATCACCGCCATGGTAACTGCAGGCATACCGTCGGAACGGACAAGTCCTGTACGTTTTGCCGGCTGCTCTGTAACCGAAGCAAGGTCTTTCAGCTGCAAAAGTCTTCCCGATATATTCAGATATATATTTTCTATATCTTCCTTTCCTGAAATAAAAGAGCGGAAACGCACATTATACTGATATTCCCCATCCCTTATCGACAGGTTGCCGAGCCTTATATTAGATGACGACACAGCATTTTCAAACTGCTCCAAGGTCACATTAAGACGACTGAGTTCATCCATGTCGGGGGCAATCATTATTTCCGGCTCCATGAGGCCGCTTATATCCACCATGGCCACCTCAGGCAATTGTTCTATCCTGCGTGCCACAACCTCCGAAGCAAACGAAGACAGTTCCAGAAAACGGCTTGAGGATACTGTACTGTCACGCAAGGTCATGTTTATATAAAATGCCGGAATGTCCGTGGCACCTGATTTCAACACTTTCGGACGTTCTATATTTCCAAGATTGGGCATGCTCCTGTCTATCTTTTCATTGACCTCGATGAAAAGATAGTCCATGTCCGCCCCCTGCTCGAATACAAGTCGTATGGTACCGCTGCCGTCCTTGGCCTCGCTGCGTATGTCCTCTATGGAACTTATCTGTATAAGTTGCTGCCTCAAAGGCTTGAGCACGCTTTCGTCCAATTCCTGCGCTGACTTGTTCCTGTCAACAACCTGTACTGTAATATAAGGAATATCGACATCAGGTATCAGGGAAATCGGAAGCGACCTTATTGCGGTTATGCCCAGCGTAATGACGACCAGCATCGCCATTGTCACAGTAATGGGCCTGTCCAAAAGTTTATTCAGAAACATGGTGTCAATCTTTGATTACTACCTTGGAGCCGTCTGCAAGGTTTAGATTTCCGGATACAATCACGGTATCGCCAGGAGCGAGGGAGGCATACCTGTTTTCGTTGGCTTCCACCGAGTAAGTGTCACTATTTGACATTAAGGTGTTGACATATGTCCAATGGGCTTCTCCGCAAGAATATGTGAACAATACTTCGAGATTGTCCCTGATAACCACTGCACTTTTAGGCACCACTATCTGCCCCGGAATATCCTTTTCGACTATAACCTTCACATTCATCCCGTCTATAAGCCTTCCTCCGTTGTTTTCCATCACGGCGGTAATGGCTATCTGTCCGTTTTTATCCACTTTCGGATTAATACTTGCTATACGGCCGTTGAAAACATCCTGCATACCCCCTCCGAAAGGAATCACTTTTACTTCCAGACCTTTTTCAATAAACGGATATTCCGACTCAAGTATGCTGAAATCCACATTGAAGCGATTGTCATCTATCAGGTTGCAGAATACATCCGACGGAGCATTGTCATAGACACGGGACTTTATATCGGCTACTCTGCCAGAGAACGGGGCCGTCATCACGCAAGCCGCATATTCATGACTTGCACGGGCAAAACTGTTCTCGGCATTAAGATAACCGGATTTTATCCCCGCCATCTTTTTTATATTTTCTGGTACTTCATTGCCACCGGTCGTATATCCATAACCGGCTATTATATCCTGCATCTCTATCCTGCACCTTTCAAGTTCGATTTCAGCACTTCTCAACTCAATACTTCTGAGGCTGCGGTCAAGCACGGCTATTGTATCACCTTTGTCAACCCAGTCACCGTTCGAAACCCTGATGTCCGCTATCGATCCAAGCGTTTCAAAAGACAGGGCGCTTTTAGATGCAGATGAAAGTTTCCCGTTTGATATCAACTGATACTTGAAATCCTGCTTTTCCAACACAACTATGTCCACTTCATTCCATGGCTCCTCATATGCTTTTTTGGCATCGTCGGCTTGATTTTCCTTTCCTGTTCCTCCACATCCCTGCAATATTGCAACAGCAAACAACTGCATGATTATAAAAAAAGACAGCCTGTTCCTCATGACAACCTCCTCAAATTACTCTAACATTTCAAAAAAGTCCACCTCTATTTCTTTCATTAAAACAAAATCATAGAGTGTGAGCTGGCGCAACTTGTAATAAAACTCCCAGTAATTACTGATATCTTCAATATACTTCCTGTAAGCCTCGTCATTTTCCGAACGCGCCGTATTCAGATCCGTCACCGAAACACTGCCGCCACGGAATCTATCCATAACAAGACCATATCTCTCAGCCGCAACCTTGCTCGCCCTTTGCGAAACACCGCACTGCCCGCGCTGGTTGTTGAATTGTGTGACAGCCGTAAAAACACTTCTGCGATAGTCATTTTCCTCTTGTGCGGCCTGCGCCCTTACTACTTCTGCAGCAGCTTCCGCCTCCTTGACACGCCCCTTGCCCATTCCCCAGTCGAAGATAGGGAAAGAAAAACTCAAGCCGACTATCTCCTGATCCAACAGTCCGAGATATACGTTTTTGAAAGTCCTGTCCGTGTTCGACAATCCAAAATTGGCATTCAGTGAAACTGTCCCGCTTCTATCTGCCTTTGCCTTTGCTATATTCTGATCGGCCTGAAGCATGTCTATTTCATGTCGCAGCCTGAAAGACGAATTGTTAAGGGCGCGGTCAAGCACCATACCGTAATCCATAACGATGCTCGGAATATAATCATCCAGAACCGGATCTATTTCGTATGCCTCATCAAAGCCCAAAAGCGAATTGAGTTGCATCTGCGCCTCTTTCAAAGCCATCGACATCTCGTTAACCGAAATGCTGTCATTCAACAACCTCAGTTCAAGCTGGAGATATTCGTCCCTCGTCACCGAGCCAAGTTCCATCCTGCTGCGCGCTATGGCCAGCATCTTCTCGGTATCCGAATGATTCATAACCGCTATTTCATAATTTTTTTCAGCAAGCAACAGATTGAAAAAATACTCAACTGCATACAAGTTGACTTGTTCCATCGTCTCTATATAAACCCGCTGCGCCATTTCATACTCTTTTGGTGCAATCTTTTTCTCCCATTTGAAAGTATTGTATGCGAACAGAGGCTGGGTATAAGACAGTGATACCGGCTGCGCATAATACATGTGGCCCTTGTCCTCGCCGAACTGGTCTATACGTGAAATATCCGAATACAGGGAAAGCGTACCGCCTGTAAAAGTAATGTTCTGGTCTATGGAAATCCCAAGCCTGTTCTGCATATTGAAAGTATTGGCATAGACTATCTCGCCGGTCTCGTAATTCTGCAACTGTGTAAGAGAACGGTCAAAAGAAAGCAGGTTGCCATACAGATTGATTGAAGGAAGACGGCTTGCCTTATATGCACGATAAGCCCAATAACTTGAGATAAACTCAGACTTGGCGGAAAGAGCCGTAACCGACCGTTCGCGCGCATATTGTATCGCTTTGGATAAGGTCATCGGCTCCCCTGC
>JADIMA010000053.1 GCA_017694945.1 Candidatus Merdivivens pullicola
GCTTAGAGGAGATTCAAAACTCTTCAGAATCCACACCTGTAAAATATTGTTGCGGCCATAATTTGTTATATATCAGAGCATAGTAATATGTCTGATTTAAGTCGGGCTGTGGCTCAGGCAAGGCATATAGGCATATACGGTCGGCGCCGCTATGGCATACGCCTGTTGGCGGCAGGCGATGCCGGAGAGGTGCCGCTTTTCATCCGCCAGGGCAATTCTCCAAACATGAGGGACAATCAGATTATAGGCGCAATGCTTCTTGACGGCCTTTGCGGCGCCAGTGTCTCCGGTCATGTGTCGGTCGATGTATGTATTGATATAGGTGTGGGTTATGAATGTACTATCTCCGTTAATGGCAAAACCGTGCTTTCCCCATGAGGTAGGCACGCTTATCCCTCCCAGAATGAATGGGGCATGTCGGTGTGCTTTCCTCATGAGGTAGGCACACTTTTGCAGTCGCAGCCGGCCGCCGCATCGGATTTTTTCCTAACTTTATGCCGATTAAAACCACAAGATTATGAAACCATCGTTTTTTTTCCGTCTGGCAGCGGTTGTGGCGACCGTTGTTGCCTCCATGATATTTTTTCCGGCAGTTTCTTATGCCGGGGGCGGTCCCGATGACGAGAAACATTTCGTATTCCGTTCTCTTAATGATGATGAAATGTCCGAAATGAACCCGGCGGAAGGCCTGGAACTGGACGGCCTGTATGCGCTCGTCCTGTATTCCGACATGGAAGGGGTTGATTTCAAGATCAAGAAAAAATTTCTTGCAGAACAATTGCCTTATGACGGCGAGAAATATGTTCTGCTCCTGAAACCCGGCAAACGCGCCGATGCTCTTCTGTGGCTGGATATCCGCAAGGAAGGTTTTGCGGACAGGAGCATGAGGCTGTCTTTTAAAGACGGCCCGGTAGAGGCGTACCGGCTTGATTATGTGGACACATATCCGAAATTCGTAGGTGAATCACCTGATGCTTTTTCCAATTGGGTCGCAACGCAGTTGAGATATCCGCAGTCTGCATTGAATAGCGGGATTGAAGGGCAGGTGATGTTGGGGTTCGCGGTGGATGTAACCGGTGAACTTACAAACATTACTGTCATAAAGGGGATTTCTCCGGATCTGGATGCAGAGGCCGTAAGGGTAATGGCTCTTTCGCCGAAGTGGATTCCGGCAATGAAAGGGAACAAGCCTGTGAAAATATTTTTCCAGTTCCCTGTGCAATTCAAGTTAGTGACGGCGGAGAGGAAGAATAACTCCGGGAGAAGATTTTGAAATCCGGGGAAGATGAACGAAATTCGCGCATCCAAATTTCAAAGTAGATGCGCAGATTTCTGGTCAGGCGTTACATGCTGTTCGTAATCGCCTTGTTTATCAATGCATTCGGAATAGCGTTCATAACAAAGGTACTGTTGGGGTGCAGTTCAAATACGGCCTTCCCGAGGACAAGGCCCTTTTCGAAATCAGGCGCGTCAACCGCGCAAGGGTGGCCCATTATGAGTACTATACAGGGGGAAAATGGGGCGACCCTCATCATTTTGATTTGATAATCAATACCTCCCTGGTGAGTCTGGATGTCGCCTGTACGCTTGTAAAGGATTTGTATGTGTCACATCTCAAAGCGATTCGGCATCCTCTTCAAGCCCTTTGAAAAATTTCATTCTGTCTCCGAAAGGTAGCAGAATGCTGCCCTTCCACATGGTTTTCAGCCTCCATTTTACGCTGTCAAGCCTTGGCGACGGATTCACCCCCCGCTTCATCTTCCTGAAATCCCTGTGGGCTTCGATGACCGACTTGCAGTAGTCGGTTTTTCCTTTAAGCAGATATATGATGCCTGCCGCGCCGTCGAGAAGCATGCGGAAGCAGATGAAAGGGCCGCGCCGGCTGGGAGGGAGGTTCTTGTGGAGCATCAGAAGATTGTTCCTGAAGTTGAGGTACAGTTTTCTTGGCGATTCATTTGGCAGGGCGCCGCCGCCGACATGGTAAACCACCGATTCCGGTACGTTCCATACCTGCCATCCGAGCAACTGCGCCCTCCAGCAGAGGTCTATCTCTTCCATGTGTGCGAAAAACGTCTCGTCAAGCCCTCCGCAGCCGGAATAGATTTCCCGTCGCACGAGCATTGCCGCGCCGCTTGCCCAGAAAGTCATGCACGGCCGGTCGTACTGGCCGGTGTCTGTCTCGATGGAGGAAAGCACCCTGCCTCTGCAGAACGGGAATCCCCATCTGTCGATGAATCCTCCGGCCGCTCCCGCATATTCGAATTTTTCCCTCAAACCGTAACTCCTCAGTTTCGGCGCGGCAATGCCGCATGAGGGATGCGAGTCCATCCAACGGGCCAGGGGAACGAGCCAGCCTGGAGTGACCTCGATGTCCGAATTAAGCAGCAGGAAGTAGTCGTACCCCTCCGTCTCAAGCATCCCGAAAGCCTTGTTGTAACCTCCGGTGAAACCATGGTTCTTGTCGAAAAAGAGTTTGCCGATCTCGTCTCCGAGGCTTTCCATCCATTCTGCCGATCCGTCCGTAGAGCCGTTGTCGGCGATAATGGTACGGGCAGACCAGCCCGGAAGGGTTTCCCCCAGTATTTTACAGGAAGCGGCCACGCCCGGGACGAATCTTTTCATGAATCCGATTCCGTTCCAATTCAGGATTACGACGGCGATTTTATGCATTTTTTGAAAAATTAGTCAAAACTGTTTATGAAAAACAAAAGTAGTCATAATTTCTTTTCGTACCTTTGCCGCCGCATATTTTTGCCGGATATGGATATGGAAGGAAAAATACTGGAAAGAGCGCATACCGTAGCATGTTTCGAGACGGATTTCAACAAAATCATCCGTCCCGAAGCGTTTATGGACTGGGCGCAGGAACTGGCGCAACTTCATGCGGAAAAACTTCATTTCGGATATGACGACTTCATCTCCCGGGATCTTGCCTGGGTGGTGACAAGGTTTTACGCCCGTTTCATCAATCCTCCGAAATGGAAAGACGCCGTAACCTTGCAGACATGGCATAAAGGCCTTGAGAGGATCATGTCCATAAGAGATTTCCGTATTCTTGACAAGGACGGAAATGTGGCTGTAGCCGCAACAAGTTCCTGGGTGATAGTCAATACCAGGACCCGTCAGTTCACAAGAGAACATTTTGCCATCGACAAGGACGAGTCCGTATGCAAGGAAAACGCGGTAGAGCGTTCTGCCGAAAAAGTCTCCATGCCGCGCGATGAAGAGCCCGAACTTGCCGCCGAGCACATAGTGTCTTATTCGGATATAGACATGAACGGCCATACCAACAACGCTTCGTACATGAGGTGGGCGATGGATGCCGTCGATAGGGAAGTCTCTTTGAACCGGTGCGTGTCGGATTTTACAATCAACTTCAACCACGAGTCAAAAGCGGGGGAGTGCGTGTCCATTTACCGTGTCCGCAAGGACAATGATTTTTATATTGAAGGGAGAATCGAAGACCGCACGGTCTTTACAACACTGATAAGATTTAAATAGTAGTAATTATATGAATTGGTTAGAAGAACTTTTCATAGGAACTAGCGTAGCCCATTCGCTTTTTCTCATATCACTGGTTATTGCAATAGGAATAGTGCTCGGCCGCTTCAAGGTAAAAGGCGTTTCCCTGGGCATTACATGGGTGCTGTTTGTCGGTATTCTCGCCAGTCATTTCGGAATGCGCGTTGATTCGACGACGTCGCATTTCGTGAAAGAGTTCGGTCTGATACTCTTCATTTATTCGATAGGTCTCCAGGTGGGCCCCGGCTTTTTCGCATCCCTGAAAAAAGGCGGTATAAGGCTTAATGTGCTGGCAATCATAATTGTCCTGCTGGCTGCACTGACGGCGTTCGTCATCCATCTGGTAACAGGTACCGATCTGGTGACTATGGTGGGCATAATGTCCGGTGCGGTCACCAACACTCCGGGACTCGGTGCCGCGCAGCAGACATATATAGATACCCAGGCTGCCCTCGGTGTCGATTCCGCAACGGCGGCGGCGATGGCTGACAACATTGCGACAGGTTACGCTGTGGCCTATCCTCTCGGCGTGATCGGCGTAATAGGCTCGATATTGCTGATAAAAGGAGTCTTCCACATCAAGGTGAAAGACGAGAAGGAAAAAATGGATGCGGCGAGCGTGAACCTCGATACGGCGCACAGGCTTGCGGTAGAGATAAAGAATCCGGCCATTTTCGGCAAAACCCTTTCCGAGATAGACGGCTATATAGGCAAAAAATACGTGGTGTCCCGTCTTTACAAGGCGGCTACGGGAGAGGCTGTAATGCCCGCATCGGATTCCGTTGTGGACGAGGGAGACAAAGCCCTTGTAATCACGGCGAAATCTTCTTCCGATGCCGTGGCGGCATTTTTCGGGTCCCGTATAGACATGCCTTTCACCGAGTGGGAGAAGATAGACTCGTCCCATGTATATAAGCACCTTATCATTACGCGCCGCGAACTCACAGGCAAGACACTCGGCTCTCTCAAGGTGCGTTCTTCTTACGGTATAAGCATAACGCGCGTAAACCGTGCGGATGTGGACATCGTCCCTTCTCCGACATTGGAACTCCAACTTGGGGACCGCCTTACCGTAGTAGGTACGGAAGAGGCCATCAACAAGGCTTCCGAACTTTTCGGAAACTCCATGGATGAACTCCGCGAGCCGAATCTGATGCCTATATTCTTCGGAATAGCGGTCGGAGTTCTTGTGGGTTCGATTCCGTTTGTGTTCCCTGGAATACCGCAGCCGGTCAAACTCGGCCTTGCCGGCGGCCCGCTGATTGTCGCAATACTCTTCAGCCGTTTCGGCCCTCATTTCAAGGTTCCGACATATACTACTGTCAGTGCGAACAAAATGGTACGCGAGATAGGAATCGCGCTGTTCCTGGCATCGGTCGGTCTGTCCGCCGGGGAGAGTTTCGTGGATACGATAGTGAACGGCGGTTACATGTGGGTGCTTTACGGTTTCATCATTACCGTAGTCCCGCTGCTTATCGTCGGCTTCATCGGCAGAGGGGTGCTGAAATTGAATTTCTACCAGATAATGGGTCTTATGGCCGGAAGTTATACCAATCCTCCGGGACTGGCGTTCACCAACGAGGCTTATGGCTCCGCCTATCCTTCCACCGCGTATGCGACGGTTTACCCTATATCCATGTTCATGAGGGTGCTTGTGGCGCAGTTGCTGGTGCTGTTGGCCTTGGCCTAAGCTGGAGGGATTTCTAACCTATGAGCCTGTGTATCAGGCGTGACATCCGCTTGCTGTAGGGTGCGTATCTTACGGGAGGGTCTATCGCCGTGCCTTTTGAAAGGATGCTTTTGTAGTGCGAGAATGTTCTGAATCCCCATTCCCCGTGATATGAACCCATGCCGCTTGCCCCGGTGCCTCCGAACGGAAGCGAAGTGGAGGCAAGGTGCATGATGGTGTCGTTTACGCATCCTCCCCCGAAAGGTATCCGTTCCGTTATTTCTCTTGCGCGCCGTCTGTCCGATGTGAAAACATAGGCTGCCAGCGGCCTTTCTCCGGAATTGACATGTTTTATGGCATCTTCCGCGCCGGAAATTTCCATGACGGGGAGTATGGGGCCGAAAATCTCTTCCTGCATGATGGAGGCGTTCCCTTCTATCCCGTCTATGAGCGTGGGGGCTATTTTCAGGCGTTCTGGGTCGCTCGTCCCGCCGAATGCGATACGGCCTTCGCCCGGTTCCCCGTTTCGGGCCAGTGAGATGAAGCGGCACAGTCTCTCGAAATGACGGCGGTTTATGATTTTTCCGTATTCCGGATTGTCCAATGGCGCGTCGCCGTACATCCTGGCGGTCTCTTCCGCAAAGGCTTCCATGAAGCTGTCCTTGCA
This sequence comes from Candidatus Merdivivens pullicola, assembly GCA_017694945.1. Lineage (GTDB taxonomy): Bacteria > Bacteroidota > Bacteroidia > Bacteroidales > UBA932 > Merdivivens > Merdivivens pullicola. Next base: position 5,859 of record JADIMA010000053.1, read on the forward strand.
GTCTTTTTCAATCAGAACATAATCGGGAGCCACGCATGTCTGTCCGCAGTTGATGAATTTTCCGAACGCTATGCGCCGGGCGGCTATCCTGATGTCCGCATCTCCGAGGACGATGGCGGGGCTTTTGCCTCCAAGTTCCAGGGTGACCGGAGTGAGGTGCAGCGATGCTTTTTCCATTACTGTCCGCCCCACTGCCGTGCCTCCTGTATAAAATATATAGTCGAACCTGCAGTCAAGCAACGCCGAACCGGTCGAGGCGTCTCCTTCAATCATGCGGACATGCTCTTCCAGGAAAGAGGCTTCCAGAAGTTTTCCAAGTATGCGGCATGTGGCTGGTGCGTATTCGCTCGGTTTCAGGATGCAGCAGTTCCCGGCAGCGACGGCGGCGGCCAGAGGGTCGAGGGCGAGCAGGAATGGGTAATTCCAGGGGCTGATGATGAGTACGCAGCCATGTGGTTCCGGGAATATCCTTGCCTTTCCCGGCATCTGGGCTGGAGAAAGGCCGGCGCGTACAGGTTTTGCCAGGCGCCGCATGTTCCGCAACATGTAGCGGATGCTTTCTTTTGTCATCCCTATTTCGGTCATGTATGCCTCCGTCCGGGATTTTCCGAGATCTTCATGCAGGGCGTCGCAAATCTCGTTTTCCATCAGGGAGATATTGCGAAGAAGCCTTTTCAAGGCGTTTTTGCGAAAATCAAGGTTGCGTGTGGCGCCGGTGCCAAAGAATTCCCTGACACCGGCCGCTGCGTTTTCCACTGTGTTCATTCGGCTTTCTTTACAATTGAATTAAGCACCGTCTCGGAGATGACTTTGCCTTTTTTGTCAAGTTCCTGGCTCTTCACGTCCCCTGTCCCCGGGGCGTACCATGTCCTGGAGTATTGTCTTTCTTTGTTGGACAAGCCGAAGGCCTTGGCCTTGTTGGTGATTTCCTCTTCAATTACATAAGTTTCGAATGTCCCTGCCGGCACTGTTACGGTTTCGGTTCCAGTGCATTCGTATCTTTCGAAGGTGATTTCACTCGACATTGATATGAATGAAATTTTGACTTTGATGCTTATCGGGTTGAATGAAAGATTGTCGCCCGGCTTCATGGATATGGGGAAGACCGGGTTTTCAGACTCTCCGATATCGACGGTTATGTCAAGACCTTCCGGCATCCCTTCTTCTCCGGAGGCATTTTCGACAGCCATCATTGAAGCCTTCAGGGTCGCGCTTATGTAACCGATATAATCGACATACCACCCGTTGTCGGTTATTACGTATTTAATAGTTGATATGCTGTCGTACATCTCCGGCGGAATCCCGGCCGTGGCCTCTTCAATGCTGCGGTCTTTAATTAGTACGATGCGTTTTCCGTCCTCTTCCTTTACCGAGGTGACTTCCTGCTTTGTGACCTTGGTGCTTCCGTCTTTGTCTTTAGTAATGTATTCAAGCACGGTTCCCTGTTCCTGTGCGACCGGCGCCCTGTCGGCCTGGCTCTGTGCGAAAAGCATGGCAGGCAGCAGGAGCGCGATGATGGTAGTCAAGCGTTTCATAAATCATGAAAATTTAAAGTTCGGAATGCAAGTTATTAAAAATATGCCGTTCCGGCAAATCCTGCATGCGCGGTGGTGCTGCCGGGCATACAAAAGCCCCGAAGCATTTCCGTGCTCCGGGGCTATGTTGAAAATCCGGGGGCTTTATTTCACCCTTTCGCCGTATGACCTGTCAACAGTGTTGATGCGGAGTTTGTCGCCTATGTTTACAAACAGGGGAACCATGATTTCAGCCCCTGTTTCAAGGGTGGCTGCCTTCATTGCATTGGTTGAAGCGGTGTCGCCCTTGACAGCCGGTTCGGTGTATGTGACTTCCAGTTCTACATAGGTAGGAAGTTCGCATGTGAGGCAACGTTCTTCATCTGCAACGAACATCATTTCCACGCGCTGTCCTTCTTTCATGAGGTCGGCGTTGTCAACGAGATCCGGTTCGAGGCAGATCTGCTCGAAAGTCTCGCAGTGCATGAAGTTGTATCCGCTTTCGTCTTTATAAAGATATTGGTAAGGCCTTCTTTCGACGTTGATGACATCTATTTTCGCTCCGGCTGTGAAAGTGTTCTCGAGGATACGTCCGTTTTCGAGATTGCGGAGTTTGGTTTTTACGAATGCAGGGCCTTTGCCCGGTTTTACATGCTGGAACCATACGATAGAGCATGGTTTCCCGTTAAAGTTAAGATAAAGTCCGTTTTTAAAATCAGCTGTGGTTGCCATAAGTAAATATTTTAGATTCTAAATTTCGTTGAAAAATCAGTCAAACGTGCAAATTTACAAATAATTTTGGAAAATCGCCGCTACTTCTTCCAGCAGCCATTTCGGAGTCGATGTGGCTCCGCAGATTCCGATGCTGTCCCCGTCGGAAAACCATTCCGGCCTGACATCGCCGGCGTTCCCGATGAAATGGCTTTTCGGATTCGCTTGCAGGCACAACTGGTAAAGCACTTTCCCGTTGGAACTTTCCTTGCCCGAGACGAACAGCACCACATCGTGGCTGCCGGCAAATTCAGTGAGCCTTGAATGCCTGGAGGCAACCTGTCCGCAGATGGTGTCGTTCACTTTTGCATCAGGAATCCCGGCCTTGAGTATGTCGCAGATGCGCCGGTATTCTTCAGGGTCTTTTGTCGTCTGTGAGAAAATCTCCGTCCGGCCTCTGCAGCTCAAAGTTCCGTCGCCGAGCAGTCCGCGGAGCATTTTTTCGCTTTCAATCACATGTACTTTGCACCCCTCGGCTTCGGCCTGTCCTACAAGCCCGTTTACTTCGGCGTGGCCTGTTTTTCCGAAAATCAGTATCCTGCCGTCTTTCCCGGCCAGTCTCGCCGCCCGGCGTATCTTCTCTTGCAGTTTCAGTACGACGGGGCAGGTGCAGTCTATGATGCGGTATCCCCTTTCTTTGGCCAGGCTGTAAGTCTCGGGAGGCTCTCCGTGTGCGCGGATCAGGATTTGCGCGCCTTCCGGTATCTTCCCGTCTTTGAAATCTTCATACGATATGGTCTCGAGCCCTTTTCCGGCGAGCCTTTCCAGTTCGGTCTCGTTGTGTACGATTGCTCCGAGCGAATGCAGTTTTCCGGCCGTTCCAAGCACTTCTTCGGCTTTTCCGATGGCTCTTACCACGCCGTAGCAGAATCCCGAGCCTTCGTCTATTTCGACATTCAGATGCATATCCCGAAACGTTTTAAAAGTATCTCCTTCAGCCAGTCGAGTTCCTGGTCAAGCGTCATGTGGCTGTTGTCGAGTTCAATGGCGTCTGCCGCCATTGACAGCGGGGATGTCTTCCTGTGGGTGTCCGTATAGTCTCTCTGGTCTATGTTTGCGAGCACTTCTTCAAAGGTGACCTTTTTCCCTGCTTCCTCCATCTCTTTCATCCTCCTTCCGGCGCGGACTTTCCTGTCGGCGGTCATGAATATTTTAAGTTCGGCGTCGGGAAATACCGTAGTCCCTATGTCCCGTCCGTCCATTACGATTCCTTTCCCTTTGCCGTATTCCTGGAGTATGCTGTCAACGAATCTTCTTACGAAAGGTATTTCGGCGACACGGCTGACATGGGAAGAAACCTCCAGAGTGCGGATCTTTTCTTCGACATCCTGCCCGTTGAGCATAGTCCTGAAACTTCCGTCTTCGGTCTTGCGGAATGAGACTTTCAACCCGTCGAGGCTTTTCTGCAGCCCTTCCCGGTCAATGCCGTTTTCACCGACATGCCCGTTTCCGAGGCCGTACAGCGTAACGCTCCTGTATAAGGCGCCTGAATCAAGGTATAGATACCCCAGACGGGATGCCGCAAGCCGGGCGAATGTGCTTTTTCCCGTGGAAGAATAGCCATCGACGGCGATGGTGATTTTCGTAGTGACCATAAAATTCAGTTTCCAGATGCAAAATTAGAAATTTTCCGATAAATATGTAAATTTGCGTTTTGCGCTTAATGTTTGGGAATTATGAAACTGCTTATCATAGACGACGAGAGGAGTATCAGGAATACTCTCAAGGATATACTTGAATTCGAAGGCCACAATGCGGATGTGGCCGAGGACGGCAAGGCCGGGCTTGAAATGTGCGGCCAGAAAAAATACGATGCCGTATTCTGCGACATCAAGATGCCGAATATGGACGGAATAGAGTTTCTGGAAAAATTCACCGAATCCGGCAACGATGCTCCCGTGATAATGATTTCCGGACACGGGACTATAGATGCGGCAGTGGAATGTATCAAGAAAGGAGCGTATGATTTCATTCAGAAGCCGCTGGATCTCAACAGGATATTGATTACCTTGAAAAATGCTACGGAAAAGTCCACCCTTGTCAAGGAGAAGAACATGCTCAAAAAGAAAGTCAAGGGCATTCCAGAAATGGTGGGCGAGTCTCCTGCTATAATGAAGGTGAAGTCCATGATAGACAGGGTTGCGCCGACCGATGCGCGCGTGCTGGTGACGGGAGCGAACGGTACCGGAAAGGAACTGGTCGCCAAATGGCTCCATGAAAAAAGCGGGAGGTCGGGCATGCCGTATGTGGATGTCAATTGTGCGGCAATCCCCTCCGAACTGATTGAGAGCGTGCTTTTCGGGCATGAGAAAGGGGCGTTCACATCCGCGATCAAACAGCATAAAGGCAAGTTCGAACAGGCTGACGGAGGCACCCTTTTCCTTGACGAGATAGGCGACATGTCCCTTGCGGCCCAGGCGAAGGTGCTTCGTGTCCTTCAGGAGAAAAAACTTTCGCGGGTGGGCAGCGACAAGGACATAGAAGTGGATGTGCGCGTGATAGCGGCCACCAACAAGGATCTTAAAAAGGAAATGGAAAAAGGCACTTTCCGCGAAGACCTGTATCACCGTCTGAGTGTAATCGTGATACATGTCCCCTCATTGTCAGAGCGAAAGGAAGACATCCCGTTGCTGGTGGATTATTTCATTTCCACAATCAGTTCCGAAATGGGTAAGCCCGTGCGCCGGATAGATGCGGATGCCGTCAAAGCCCTTACGGAAAAACCGTGGACAGGAAATATCAGGGAATTGCGCAACGTAGTGGAAAGGCTCCTGATACTTTCGGGAGATACCATTACATTGAATGATGTGAATCTGTATGTTTAGGGAAGGCGGCGTCCCGTCAGTTGTTTTCGATTTTTAGAATCTGGATGTGATTCCCCTTCTCGCCGATCAGGACGGTCACGGTTATTGAATAGTTGTTCTGTGTGCAGTACAGCCGTCCTATGGCGTGTCTCATTATGTTTTCGCCGCTCTTATGTATGATTTCAAATTTGTGGGGGTGGTTGGCATCAAAAAACGCCTGCATGATTTCTTTGGCCTGGCTCTTGCTGCAGCAGTCGTTAGATTTGCCGAGGATGGTCATTTCAAGGTTGTCGGCGAACCATGCCGAGAGGCTTTCGGCGTCGCCCTGCTGGATGTATTTCCCGATCGGGACGAAAACATCCGCGTCGTTTTCCCCGATAAGCGCGATGTTTTGTGCGCGCGAAGAAAACGGAAGACCCATAAAAAGAAGGGCCAGAGTCAGCATGATACCGGTTCCTCTCATTTTAAATCAAATTGCCACCGCGTATTATTGCAAATACCAAGCCAACTTCTTAATTTTGCATCAAACGGACTTGTATGAAGATTACTTTGCTGACTGTCGGCAAGACGGAAAAAGGCTATCTCCAGGAGGGGATAGCGATGTATTGCGGCCGCATAGGGCATTATGTGTCTTTCCGCATGCAGGAGATTCCCGATATAAAGGGGGCTTCTTCGCTGTCCCAGGCCCAGATAAAGGAACGCGAGGCCGACAATATAATGAAATATGTCAAGCCTGCCGACGAAGTGGTGCTTCTTGACGAGAGGGGGGTGCAGCGCGGTTCCGAGGATTGGGCCCGGAGCCTCGGCGAAAGGTTTCTTCGGGACAGCAGGGACATGGTTTTTGTAATAGGAGGGCCGTATGGTTTTTCAGAAAGGATTTATCAGAGGGCGGACGGCATGATGTCCCTTTCAAAAATGACATTTTCACATCAGATGGTAAGGCTGGTTTTCCTCGAACAACTGTATAGGGCGTTCACTATCATGAAAGGAGAGCCGTATCATCATAAATAACAGTTTGTATGGGAGCAAGGCTTAGGAGTATTCTGCATTGGACGGGTAAAAACATCACCTGGCTTCTTCTTGCCGTCTCGGTCGTGTTTTTCGGCCTTACATGGATGGAAATGGGGCAGTCGTCCGATATTTCCAAGGCGGCCGCGTCTGTAGAGAAACGGCTGGAGCGTCTGGAGAAAAGGATGGATCGTTATGCGGGAAAGGTACTCGACATGCCTGCTTCTCAATGGGCCGATATAGGGAAAGTCCCCGATTACATGGTAATCTATAAATATGTCCGGGACACCCTGCATTCGTGGATAAACCATTTTCCGCTGAGAAACGACGAGATTATAGACGGGGATCGTTTCGGCGTGCGCTATAATCGTCTGAGCCGTGTGCAGACCCTTTTCATGCCTCTTCTTTCCGGCGTGGGGGATACTCCGGTCTATCTGAACATGGGGTCGCAATGGTATCTGGTACGCTCCTATGAGAAGGGAAAGGTGAAACTCATCTGCGGTATCCTTGTCAAGGGGGACGAGAGCCGGATACTCTCTTCTTTCCCTGATGTCAATCCGAAACTGAAATTGCCGGACAACATGACGATATATCCGGTGGCTTCCGCCGACGGGCGCACGGTCTCTCTGCACGGAACGCCGGTCTTCAACCTGGCATACAGGCCCGGGGCCTTTCCTGAAGATGGGCATGTGCACTCGCCGTTCAAATGGATAACTGTCTTTCTTGCCCTTGCCGCCGTGTTTTCCTACTATGCAGGCAGGAGGAATATCTTTACTTTCCTTCTGTTCATGGGGGCGGTGGCCGTGTCGGCTGTGCTGACTTTCAACTGGGCCGCCGATATGAGGAACTATTCGGGGTTGTTTTCGCCGGTCGTTTATGCGGACTCCTCCCTGCATGCGTCCCTCGGCTCGCTTCTTTTGAACAACCTGTATGTCTTTATAATGGCATTGGCCGTTTTCGTTTCAAGAAAACGCCTCATGCTTTGGTACTCGAAGCACAACCGCCTGTGCAGGCTTTCGTATATCGCGGTGCTGGCCGTGCTTGCGGTCTCTCTGGTGCTGTACATACATTTTTCAATAAAGTCCGTAGTATTCAATTCCAGCATAGTCCTGGAACTTTTCCGTCTGGACGAGTTGTCCGTATATTCGATTCTGGTATATTTTTCATACCTGATGCTGTTCATGTCCCTGCTCTTCATGATACAGTTGTTCCTTCCTCTTGTTACGGGCAACAGGCTGACAATATTCAATGTGAGGTTCATCCTGCGTTATTCCCTGTGCGTCTCGCTCTATTTCATGGCGGCGATTACGGCGTTCAGCCATGCGAAAGAGATAAGCATGGCCCGGGCATGGAGCAACAAACTGGCCGTGGAAAGGGATTTGAGCACCGAATTGCTTTTGAGGATGGTGGAAGACAGGATTGCACAGGATCGTTTCATCCATCTGTTGACAGGGATAAGCAACGGAAGCATGATGATCGCGGAACAGTTGGGCGAAAGTTATTTTTCCAGTTTATCGACCGGTTACGACATAACTGTGACAGTCTGCGGCGACGGGGACAGGCTGCTTCTGGACAACGGCCGTTCGGAGATGGACTGTTTTTCTTATTTCAGGAGTCTTCTCGCAAAGGGCGTCCCCCTGCATCAGGATTCGCATTTTTTCTATATAAACGACCAGTCGGGAAAAATTCGCTATCTCGGGGTGTTCGTGTATAAGGTTTCGGATTCGTCGCCGAGGCGGCTTTATATCGAGATAGACTCCCGGTTGATGAAGGAGCAGCGCGGATATTCCGATATTTTTCCGGAAACTGACGGGCTGGGATTCAATATTCCGTCGGACTATTCATACGCGAAGTACATTTCCGGCGCGCTGGTGTTTTACAGGGGCGTTTACAATTTCCCGGTATCGGTAGAGCCGGAGTTTACTGAAAAATTCCCGGAAGGCTTTTCGCACAACCGCATGAACAAGAACATAGTTTTTGTCAACAAACTGTCGTCGGGGGATGTGATCATGATAACGAGGGAGCGCAGGACGGTTTTCCCTTATCTCGTGTCGTATTCCTATCTTGTGCTTCTGACCTTGCCGTTTTTGCTGCTTCTGCTCCTGTGGAAACCGAGGCATTCCAGCATACCGTTGAAGATGAATACATTCAGAGCCAAGATTATGGTGCTTCTGCTCGGGACTATATCCGGTACCGTGCTGATACTGACGGTGTGCATGGTGCTCTTTTATGCGGGAAGGAATGCCAGGGGGCGTTCTGACCAGATGGGGGAGAAACTGCATACCGTGCAGTCCATGTTCCTGGATGTGAGCAGGAACGCTTCCAATATAGACATGCTGATGAACGGCGATGTGAAAAATTCAATGGACAAGATAGCGGCATACACCCATACTGACATCAATCTGTATGACACCCGCGGGCATCTTGTACGCTCTACCAGGAACGAATTGTATTTTCTTACCCTTGCAGGGTCTAAGATAGACCCCCATGCGTTTTACAGCATAGTCTATGAACACCGCAAGAGTTTTTTCAATAAGGAAAAAATAGCAGGAAAGAGTTTTTATTCGCTTTATGCACCGGTTATCAACAATGCCGGAGAACTCATAGCCATCATCAATATCCCTTATCTTGAACAGACCGAGACATTCAGAAAAGACCTGATATCGACATCCGCGGCGATAGTGAATATCTTCGTGCTGATTATCATTGTAGTCCTGATTATCGGCGCGGCCCTTACGACCTCTCTGTTCAGGCCTTTGCTCAAACTCTATGAACGGATGGAGAATACGGACTTGTTCAAGTCTCCGGAAAAAATAGATTATGACAACAACGACGAGGTGGCCTATATCGTAAGCGCATATAACCGTATGATTGACAACATGCAGGACAGTACGCGCCGCTTCGCCCTTTCGGAAAGGGAGCAGGCCTGGAGGGATATGGCGCGCCAGATAGCGCATGAAATCAAGAATCCTCTTACGCCGATGCGCCTCAATATACAGTATCTGTTGAAAATGAAGAATGCCGGCGTGCCGGATCTGGATGAAAAACTTGAAAAGATCTGCAATTCGCTTCTGGAGCAGATTGACGTGCTGGCGGATACGGCTACAGAATTTTCGTCGTTTGCGCGATTCAATGCCGAAGAAAGCACGGATATAGATCTCGATGCGGCCATACGGGAGCAGATAGTGCTTTTCAGCGGTTATGAAGGGATAGACATAGAATACCGCAGGGCCGGGGAAATGGTCGGCGAGACTTATCATGTATATGCCCCTAAATCACAAATAGTAAGACTATTCGTTAATCTTATCACCAATGCCGTTCAGGCCTTTGAGCCGGTGATGCCGGGTGAAGGGCAGCGTAAGAAGATTTATGTGACTCTTACCAAGTTTACGGCGGACAGCGATTCTGTGTGGGGAACCGTCGGGGTGAAATATGTAAGGGTCGATGTGGAAGACAGCGGCCCGGGCGTTCCGGAGGAAAACAGGAGTAAACTGTTTACACCGAAGTTTACCACGAAGAGCAGAGGTTCCGGGCTCGGCCTGGCCATTTGCAGGAGCATAGTGGAACAGGTAGGCGGTACAATAATGTATTTCACCTCCGAGGAACTCGGGGGTGCTGATTTCAGGGTGATTATCCCGGAAATTGTTACTTCTGCCTGATAAATATCTGGATAGGGCAGCCCGTAAAGTCGAATTTCTCCCTTAACTTGTTCTCAAGGAACCGTTTGTACGGATCTTTGATGTATTGGGGCAGGTTGCAGAAAAATGCGAACGAAGGGCAAGGTGTCGGAAGTTGTGTGACATATTTTATTTTAAGGTATTTGCCCTTCCATGAAGGCGGAGGATAGTTTTCTATCTCCGGCAGCATGGCTTCGTTCAGTTTTGAAGTAGGGATTTTCCTGGAATAATTGCCATACACTTTTTCTATTTCGTCCAGTATGTTGAAAATCCTCTGTTTGTTGGTCACCGAAGTGAACAGGATCGGCACATCCGTGAAAGGGGCGAGTCTGGCCTTGATGCCTTCCGTGTATATCTTCATGGTGTTAGAGTCCTTCTCAATGAGATCCCATTTGTTCACTACGACTATGCAGGCCTTTTTGTTTCTGAGTATGAGGTTGAAGATGTTCATGTCCTGGGATTCCACGCCGAACTGCGCGTCTATCATGAGTATGCAGACATCGGAGTGTTCCACTGCTCTGATTGCCCTCATGACCGAGTAGAACTCCAGGTCTTCCTTTACTCTGTTCTTTCTTCTCATGCCGGCAGTGTCGATGAGGATGAACTCATGCCCGAACTTGTTGTAGTAACTCTCGATGGAGTCCCTTGTCGTTCCTGCAATCGGGGTGACGATGTTCCTGTCTGTGCCGAGCAGGGCGTTTGTAAGGGATGATTTCCCGACATTCGGGCGTCCTACTATTGTAATCCTCGGAAGCCCTTCGTGCTGGTCGTCGGCCGTTGTGTCTTCCGGCAGTTTGGAAATGATGTCGTCCATGAGGTCTCCGGTCCCGCTTCCTGTCGCCGCCGCTATCGGCCAGATTTCTCCAAGTCCGAGTGAGTAGAACTGATATATGTCCGGCAGGTCTTTGCCCGTATCGACTTTATTCACGGCCACCACTACCGGTTTGCCGCTCCGTCTCAGCATGCCTGCTATTTCGTCGTCATAGTCGGTTATGCCTGTTTCGGCCTCTACCATGAACAGCACGAGGTCGGCTTCTTCAACGGCTATTTCCACTTGTTTTCTGATTTCGTCCTCGAAAATATCGTCTGCATTTGACGTGTATCCCCCGGTGTCAACAACGGAAAACTCTTTGCCGCACCATTCGCATTTCCCGTAGTGGCGGTCTCTTGTCACTCCGGCGGTTTCATCGACTATTGCCTGCCTCATGCCTACGAGGCGGTTGAAAAGGGTGGATTTTCCGACGTTCGGGCGTCCTACTATGGCTACTAAACTCATATCAGTCAGTCTTTTTGTAAATCATTTGCCGCGCAGGCATGGCAGTCCCCGCATCCGCCGGGACTGCATTCTCCTGCCGCGTTTTTCCCATTTTTCTTTCCCCATAGCCTCAATTCTTCTTCCTTGGCGCAGATTATGCCGCGTTTGCGGAGTTCCTTGTTGTGGCTGATTTCCGTATCAGGGAACTTGCCGTTTTTGCGGAAGATGATGTTGAAGCACAGGCCGAAAACGGCCAGAGCCACTATGACAACGGTCGCTATGAGAACTGTAATCATTTTAATATACGAAGTCGTCGCTTATGGACTCGTAGTTGTAAACCTTCCGTATCGCCGTGGCGAAAATGTCCGCTACGGTGAGGACTGTAATCTTGGAGAGGTCTTTGTCCTTGCTGTTAAGCAGAGGAATGGTGTCGGTTACTATTATTTCCGCCAACTTGCTTTCAGCCAGCCTTTCGTATGCCGGGCCTGAAAATACCGGGTGGGTCGCTATGGCCCTTACGCTGGTAGCCCCCATGTCCATCAATACGTTGGCGGCCTTGCATATTGTTCCGGCCGTGTCAATCATGTCGTCCACGATTACGATGTCCTTTCCTTCGACATCGCCTATTGCTGTTATCGAACCTACGACATTTGCTTTTTCCCTGGATTTGTGGCAGATGATCATAGGGCATGCGAGTGTCCTCGAATATGCATTGGCGCGTTTGGCGCCGCCCATGTCCGGAGCGGCTATGGCAAGGTTCGGAAGATTCATCGTCCTGATGTAAGGCAGCAGGATCATGCTGCCGTACAGGTGATCGACAGGGAGGTCGAAGAAACCCTGAATCTGTTCGGCGTGCAGATCCATTGTCATGACTCTGTCGCAACCGGCGGCCTCAAGCAGGTTTGCGACAAGTTTTGCGCCTATGGATACCCTCGGACGGTCTTTCCTGTCCTGGCGTGCCCAGCCGAAATACGGCATTACGGCGATTACTCTGTGCGCGGACGCTCTTTTTGCGGCATCTATCATCAGGAGGAGTTCCATCAGATTGTCGGCAGGCGGATATGTTGACTGTATGATACATACGGTCGCCCCTCTGACGCTTTCAAGGTAACAAGGCTCGAATTCGCCGTCGCTGAACCTCATGACCTGGGAGTTCCCAAGCGACAATCCGAGTTTCGATGCTATTTTGGCCCCGAGTTCTTCCGAGCCGCTGCATGCGAAGATTTTCAATGTGTGTTCGTGTTGCATGATTGTATGGTTTATTCCGTTTGGTTATTGTGAATGTCCTTCAATATTTCTCCGATATATCCGAGCATCTCGTCGCGTCCCTCCCCTGTCATGGAAGATGTGGTGAAGCAGGGCGGCAGTTCTTCCCAGTATTCGAGAAGTTTGTTTCTGATGCTTTCGGTGTTTTTCTGGAGCGCGGTTTTGCTGTTCTTGTCAGCCTTGGTGAAAACGATCGCAAAAGGCACGCCCTTTTCTCCCAGTTTCGTGAGGAACTCGAGATCGACTTTCATCAGTTCGTGCCTGCTGTCTATGAGGACGAACAGCAACACCATGTTTTCGGAACCGTCTATGTAGTCCCAGATGATTCTCTTGAGTCTTGCGCGTGTCTTGTCCGATACTTTGGCGAAACCGTATCCTGGAAGATCGACCACGTTCCATGTCTCGTTCACCATGAATCTGTTTACTGTCTGGGTCTTGCCTGGAGTGGCCGAAGTGTGCGCGAGTTTCCTTTTGTTGCATAACATGTTGATCAGGGACGACTTGCCGACATTCGACCTGCCTATGAAAGCAAACTCCGGAAGTGTTTTGGACTGTGACGTGTCCGCTCCGGTGGTGCTTTCTATGTAAATGGCGTTCTTGATTTTCATGTTTATGATGCCGTTTTGCGATTATTTTGGCTGCAAAGGTAATCAATTTGTGCGATTTTTCTTAATTTTGCAGCCGGATACTTCTCCTGATACAGGAAAATATGAATATAAAGAACGCGCTCACGCTTAAACAACTTCTTGAAACCGTCAAAGGCGGCATCGAGGGTGCGGTACCGTTTCCTGTTTGGGTTTTAGCAGAAATCGTGGAAATAAAGCAAAGGGCTGCCGGCCACTGTTATCTGGAACTTGCCGAAAGTTCGGATTCCGGTGTGCAGGCGAGGGTTCCGGCCGTGATATGGAGTTCGCATTACAAGGTGATAGCCCCTTATTTCGAACATGAGACGGGAAGAACGCTGGAAGCCGGCATGAAGATTCTGGTAAAGGTGCAGGTATCCTACAGCGTGTTGTATTCGCTTACGCTTTCCATCACCGACATCGAACCGTCGTTTTCCGTGGGGGCGGGTGAAATAGAAAGGCGTAAAACGATAAAAAGACTTGAAGACGAGGGCCTTTTCGGTATGAACGGGATGTTGTGCATCCCGAAACTGCCGCGCCGTCTTGCGGTCATTTCATCCGAAACGGCGGCCGGTTACCGGGATTTCATGCGTCATCTGCATGAAAACGCCTATGGATTCACTTTCATGACAGAACTTTTTCCGGCCGTGATGCAGGGACAGGAAGCACCGGGTTCAATCGTAGAGGCCATGGACGAAGTGGCTGCACGGGAAGGGGATTTTGATGCGTTGGCGATTTTGCGCGGGGGAGGCTCCGGAGCCGATCTTTCCTGCTTCGACGACTATGCCTTGGCGGCCAATATCGCCCAGTTCCCTTTGCCCGTCATTACCGGCATAGGCCATGATCACGACTGTCACGTGTGCGACATGGTGGCCGCATACAGCGTGAAGACACCTACGGCAGCGGCCGATTTCATACTTGAATGTTTCGTTTCGGAAGACATGAAACTTGAATCGCTGGCTTCTTCTCTGGAACAGGCCCTGAACATGAAATTCGTTTCGATGTTTTCGGCTCTGGACATGCTGGAGCACCGTTTGCAGGCTTCGTCTCCGGAAAATATTCTGCGTAAAGGATATGTGATGCTGCTCGACGGCGACGGACGGCGTTTCAGTTCCGTCTCCGGGAAACGGCCCGGGGATCCGGTTGCCGTGATGTTGTCGGACGGGGTGTTGGACTGCCGCATTGAAGCGGTTTCGGAAAGGGATAAAGTGGATTGAGATATTTGAAGATTATGGAAGAAAACAAGACCTTCGATTACGATGCGGCGGTAAAGCGTGTTGAAGAGATAATATCGATGCTGGAGTCCCCTGAACTGAAGGTTTCTTCGGCTGCTCCTTTGCTTAAGGAGGGAATGCGCCTTGTGGACGAATGCCGCGCTTATTTGAGAGGCGTCCAGGCGTCTTGTGGCAACAGGCAGGAATGAGTGATAAAAAAATGATATATGAAGGCGATGAATGGCTTATGCCTTATCGCACGCAGATAGACAGGCGTTATGAAGCCATAACCGACGCCGTGTCCCGCATGTCTTCCGGAGGAAAAATTTCTGATGCGGTGAACAATCATCTGTATTACGGGCTGCATCGCAGCGGAGACGGCTGGGTGTTCCGCGAATGGGCTCCCAATGCTGTCAGAATGTATCTTGTCGGCGAATTCAACAACTGGAAAAGGGTGCCGGCGTATCAGTTGACTCCTATCGGGGGCGGAAACTGGGAGATCCGCCTTGACGGTATCTTCCTTTCGCACGGCATGCTGTACAAACTGTATGTGGAATGGCCGGGGGGAGGCGGGGAGAGGATTCCTGCTTACGCGGTCAGGTGCGTGCAGGATCCTGAAACAAAGGCTTTCTGCGCCCAGGTCTGGGAGCCTGACGACCCTTATGTGTGGAAAAACGGAAGGGTTGCGGTGGACGAGCCGCTGATATACGAGGCCCATGTCGGCATGAGTTCGGAAGGTGAAAGGGTCGCTGATTTCGACTATTTCAGGGAAAATGTGCTTCCGCGAATAGCGGAATTGGGTTATAATACCTTGCAACTCATGGCTTTGCAGGAACATCCCTATTATGGTTCTTTCGGATATCAGGTGTCCAATTTCTTCGCACTCAGTTCGCGTTTCGGCACACCGGAGCAGTTCAAACATCTGGTTGACGAGGCGCATTCTCTCGGAATAGCCGTCATAATGGACATAGTGCATTCGCATTCTGTCGCGAATACGGCCGAAGGGCTGGGGATGTTTGACGGTACGCAAGGACTTTATTTCCATGAAGGCGAAAGAGGCCGCCATCCAGCATGGGGCTCTCTTTGTTTTGATTACGGAAAATGGGAGGTGCGGCATTTCCTGCTTTCCAATTGCAAATACTGGATGCAGGAATACAATCTGGACGGCTTCCGTTTCGACGGAGTGACGAGCATGCTGTATTACGACCACGGTCTCGGCAGGGATTTCAACGGATATGGCGATTACTTCAACGGCGGCGCCGACGAGGATGCCCAGGTGTATCTCGCTCTTGCAAACAAACTTGTCAGGGAAATATATCCCCGGGCCGTCACCATAGCGGAGGATGTGAGCGGCATGCCGGGTCTTGCTTCTCCCGTATCTGCCGGGGGAATAGGCTTCGGCTACAGGATGGCGATGGGCATAGCCGACCATTGGATAAAATGGCTGAAGGAGGTTCCCGATGAAAACTGGAGCATGGGTGAAATCTATTGGGTGCTGACGGACAGGCGCGCCGATGAAAAGACGGTGAGTTACGCCGAATGCCACGACCAGGCCCTCGTTGGCGACAAGACAATAGCTTTCCGCCTGATGGACAAGGAAATGTATTCCGGGATGTCTAAGGAAACGCACAATACTGTAATAGACAGAGGCATGGCCCTTCACAAGATGATACGGCTTGCCACGGCGGCGACTGCCGGCGGCGGCTATCTTAATTTCATGGGTAACGAGTTCGGGCATCCCGAGTGGATAGATTTTCCGCGCGAGGGGAACGGATGGTCGTATTATTATGCCCGCAGGCAGTGGCATCTTGTCGATGACGGCAACCTGAAATACCGTTTTCTCTGGGAGTTCGACAGGGATATGATACATCTGTTGTCGGAGCGGCGCATGTTGTCCGGAAGTTTGACTCCGATACTGTGCGACGAGGAAAAGAAGGTCTTGGCATTTATGCGGAAAAATTGTATATTTGCCTTGAATTTCAATGTCAAAGAGTCGTTCTCCGACTACAGGTTCGAAGCCCCGGCCGGATCTTACAGGATGGTTCTGGACAGTGATTCTCCCCGTTACGGGGGTTTTGGCAGGAATGATTCTTCCGTTGTCCATTATACTATAAGAGAAAGCGGCAGGGATTTTTTATCGCTCTACCTGCCTTGCCGTAGCGCGATGGTACTTGAAAAATTTTGATTTTTATGGCATATATTAAATTTAACAAATCCGAATTAGTCAATCTGGAATATGCTCTTAAACGCGAGCTTATTGCAGGTAGCAGTACCGGGTCTTACGGGAATACCACGATATGCATGTGCAATACCCGTAAATACCACGCTTTGCTTGCCGTCCCGGTTTACAATTTCGACGGGGGCCGTTACGTGCTTCTGTCTTCATTGGACGAGACCATAATGCATGGCGGCAAGGAGTTCCACCTGGGAATCCATGCCTATGGGGATATTTATGAGCCGCGCGGACACAAGTACATCAGGGACTTCGAAATGGATCCGAATCCTGTGATTACTTACGAACTCGGCGGCATGATTCTTAAGAAATCGCTGCTGTTTTCTTCGGACAGCGACCAGATAATGATAAAATATACATTTGTGGACGCCCCTGCCGGTACGGTCATGAAACTTTCCCCTTTTCTCGCTTTCAGGCGGACGCACGCCCTTACGCAGAAAAACTCACAGGCGGATCTTTCCTTCAGGGAAGTGGAAAACGGAGTGGCCTACAGGATGTATGAAGGCTTCCCGTATCTCAACCTCCAGTTCAGCGAAAGTTTCGGATATAATCACAACCCTCTGTGGTACATGGGAATCACGTATAGCGACGAATACAGGCGGGGTTTCGACTGCCGCGAGGATCTGCTGGTTCCCGGCGAATTTACTTTTTCAGTAAAGAAAGGCACGACAATAGTCGTTTCCGCTTCTACCAGGGAGGTCAATCCGAAAGGCATAAAAAGCCGTTTCACAAGGGTGCTTTCAAATATGCTCCCGGCCGATTCTTACGAAAACCTTCTTCTTGCTTCTGCAAAGATGATGGTATGGAGGACTCCGCGCGGAAGCCGCCAGATATATGCCGGATACTCGTGGCTGAAGCCGGGCCTTTTGAGGGAGACGGTCATCGCCCTTCCGGGAATCGCTCTTTACGGTCTTGGGGACAAGAAACTTTTCGAGGAGATTCTGGACAGCCTGATAGCGGACAACCAGGAGCGTCTTTTCAGTCGCACGACCCAGATAGAGGCCCCGCTGCTGATGACCGATACCTTGCAGCAATATATACATTACGGCGCCGATGCGAGAAAGGTATGGGCAAAATACGGCGGCACGCTCAAGGGGATACTTGAAAGTTATCTCCCTGGAAGGAGGGCGGAGGCTGCCGTACATCCTAACGGTCTGATATGGGCGCAGAAAGACGGTACGGCACTTACATGGATGAATACGTA
>JADIMA010000054.1 GCA_017694945.1 Candidatus Merdivivens pullicola
CGAACATAGTTGTTGAACTGAGTCCTGTTCAGAAAAGCGGTTAATTGAGAGAATACGTATTTGTCTTGGAACATAGCAGCCATTTGTATTAGACTGCAAAGTTGCAAAATCAAGTCCGTTTCATTTCAAAAGACCGTGTAATTGACTATATTTCAATAGTTTCAAAGAACTATTTATCCACTTTTACGGGACAGTAGTGATTTAATTACACAACCTAATGCAATTTCAATCTTATGGTTAGAAGAAAATGAAACGAGTAAGTATAAATCTACACATTGAAATCTGTTGATTGTTTTTAGCCTACATCTGAATTCTTTATGTGGCGAATATTTTGAATACCAGAAAAGAATCATTGATGTTTAGCAGAACTAATATCTTCACATGTCGTTGAATTTGCCAAAATCAAAAAGAATTTGGATACTATGGCTTTAATTTTTTGTTTGTCTCGTCATTCCTCCCATCGCCTCAGACCGTCTCAGACGGCGTGGTTTGTTTGCGCAAATTTCATTGATTGCTGCATAATATATTGATAATCAATACAGATAAATTTCTTCAACGAAGAGGAATATTAGACCTTCAAGATGCTGATACAAAAGCGTTTAATCACTATCTAACCGCTCTTCGGAGCGGTTTTTTTGTTTATCCCAATGTCGGTTTCAGGCGGTTCTATGCGGGTTTGACGTAGCATCACTCCCCATACGCACTTAAAAAAGTGCAAATTTTCACAATATCGCACTAAACGCAATGCAATATTTACTATATTTGCGAAAACGAGTAAAAATAAGTTATGGATACCCTACTGCAGACATATCGGATAAGGCTGGGTCTGACTCCTGTCGGTTATGTCAGATCTTTTCATGATGCAATCAACTGGAAAAACCGGCTAATCGGCATCCTGGGGCAAAAGGGTGTCGGCAAATCAACTATGATTCTCCAGCATATCAAGCTGTATGACAACATAGAAGAATCATTGTATGTTCAGGCGGATGACTTCTATTTTGCAGGAAACACAATCTACAATCTTGCGCTTACATTCTTCCAGCGCGGAGGCAAGAAACTGTATATTGATGAAATACACAAGTATAGCGGATGGACTACTGAAATCAAGATGATATATGATCAGTTACCTCTCCTGCAGGTAGTGTATTCAGGCAGTTCAATACTTGATTTGAAGAAAGGCGGCAAGGCGGACCTCAGCAGAAGAACAATCGAATATACCATGCCAGTCCTTTCGTTCAGGGAATATCTTAACATTTCCCAAGGATGGAGCCTCAGACCTTCATCATTGGAAGAGATACTGAATGGGAAAGTGGATTTTCCATACGGCGAATACAGACCTATAAAATATTACCAGGAGTATTTGCGGTGCGGTTGTTATCCGTATTTTACGGAAGAAGATTTTTTGATAAAGCTGAAGCAGGCCATAAACGCCACCGTAGAGGATGACATCCCCAAATATGCAGAGATGACAGTAGCCGCCGCTGTAAAACTGAAGAAACTCATGTATATGCTTGCCCAGTCCGTACCATATAAACCGAACCACACAATGCTGGCCAGAGATCTGGATATAAGCAGGAACATCCTTCCGGATTATATAGAATATCTGGAAAAATCGGGGTTGCTCAATGCGCTGCGTGAAAAATCCACAGGGGACGGTATATTGCAAAAAGTGGAAAAACTGTACCTTGGCAATTCTAATATTATCTATGCACTCGGCCTTGACAAGGCAGATGAAGGCACAATACGGGAAACCATGTTTCTGACATGGATGAAGGAAAAACATTCAGTAAATTCATCCAGGATATCAGACTTTGAGATAGAAGGCATAACATTCGAAGTCGGAGGAAAGAACAAGAAAGGAAAGCAGTTGAAGGAAGCTGCCATAGGATATATCGTGAAGGACAACATAGAGTATGCAACCGGCAAGAACATTCCCATCTGGATGTTCGGATTTATCTATTGATTCTGTTCCAATGTTTGTCCCTTCATTCCTCCCATCGCCTCAGACCATCTCAGACGGTGCGGTTTGTTTGCGCAAATCTCATTAATTACTGTTTAATATACTGATAATCAACATAGATAAATTTCTTCAACGAGGAGGAATATTAGAAGCCTTTATTTAGGTTAAATAACTGAATTCCAGCGCGATAAACAAATTTTCATTGTTTGTCGCGCTGGTGTTTTATGGGCTTAGATGGTGTGGTTTGTTTGGATAAATTTTAAACTGTGTTCTCTCTGACAGTTCTTAGCCGCGTCATCTGTGCGCCTTGCAACTTGTATATTGAGTTCCTGTACATCACTGATACCATCGAAAGAACGATTATCCGCAAAAATACCCCTTGAAGAATAACCGGCACGCCCTCTTTGAGCCACAGTACGACTTAAACCAAAAATATCCTAATATACTGATATATTGTAAATTACTATTGCAATAATATTTTGCAGGTGTGAAATTCGAGGGGTTCGGAAGCCCTTGAAATCCACACTTGTTTTTCGGAGTACATATTGTTTGCCATTGATTTACAACGAGTTGTATAAACAAAAGTTAAGTCGGGGCGTGGCCTTGCGTACACCCGGGGAGGGTATTTTTGCGGATAATCATATTGATAAACTTCTCCAGCGGAAGAATATTGATCAAAAACGAGCAAAAGCAGAACGGGAAAAACCGCACACCTGTGCCGGTATCCGGCTCACGGCCTCATATATTCGCGATAAAATGCCTCTACCCTGTCAAAAGGAATCACATCCGCATGATCATACAGGTCGGTATGCACCGCGCCCGGCACAATCAGCAGTTCCTTGTTGCCGCCTTTCAGTTTTTTATAAACATCCTCACTGAAATAGCGCGAATGGGCATTCTCCCCATGTACCAGCAGGACTGCGCTGCGTATCTCGTCGGCATACGCAAGAATCGGCATGTTTATGAGCGAAAGGGATGCAGTAGTAATAAAGCCCTCGTTCGAACCCAGAGAACGTTTATGATAACCGCGCCTTGTCTTGTAATAGTCCACATAGTCTTTAAGAAACTGTGGAGCATCTTCTGGGGCAACTTCGGGGTTGCCTCCGGCATGGGCATAAGTCCCGCTCATGTAATCCTTCGTCCGCTGCGCGTTCAACTGTTTTTTCATTTCATAACGGGTATCGGCATTATCGCTGGCATCAAAATACCCTTTGGCAGTCACACGAGTCATGTCGTACATGGTGACAGCCACCGTCGCCTTGATTCTGGTGTCAATAGCAGCCGCATTGACAGCAAAGCCGCCGAAACCGCAGATGCCGAGGATGCCTATGCGCTCCGGATCAACATCAGACCTCGTTGACAGATAATCCACAGCAGCACAAAAATCCTCGGTATTAATGTCGGGAGACGACATGCCGCGCGGCTGCCCGCCGCTCTCCCCGGTAAAGGAAGGGTCAAAGGCAATGGTAAGGAAACCGCGTTCCGCCAATGTCTGGGCATAAAGTCCCGAGACTTGCTCCTTCACAGCACCATACGGGCCGCTCATGGCTATTGCCGGGAGTTTTCCTTCCGCATCCTTTGGAATGTACAGATCCGCAGCAAGAGTCACCCCGTAACGGTTGTGAAACGTTATCTTACTGTGAAGCACTTTGTCACTCTGGGGGAACACCTTGTCCCACTCCGAAGTCAAATTCAATTTTTCTTCCATAATGTCATAAGTATTAAGTTGCTTGTCCTGAACCTCACGGCAGCCCGCGAAACAGCCGCAGACGACAAGAGCCATGAAGATTTTTAATGCCATTTTCATATATATTTTCATATATATTTTCATTGATTTTTCCACAGACAAAGATAGCAGGGAGAACAGCATCAGGCGGTAACCGATTTACGGATGTTTATATCAGGATTACGGATTTATTCGTAAATTCGCATCATGCAAAACCACGGAAACATGAATACAAAGACAATCCTGGCCATTCTACTCGTTCTTTTGTGCGGATGCTCCCGTCAAGACAGAAACAGGGAGGAAGCAAGGAATACTTTACAATAGAAGACGAAGAAAGGGTCAAAACGCTCCTGCAGGAAAACCCCTATGATTTTTATCTGAACCAAACGCCTTACAGGGAACTTGTAAACATAACGCCTGAAACATGTTCTCCTTCGGACGAATTCCCTTGGGACATCTTTGATCCGGACCAATTCAGCCTCGACTGCTCTCAGGGCATGGGAGCATTGGCGATGGACGACGACATGGAATACAATGCAAATAACAATATCCCGACAACATCCCGCAGCGCAGTCAGCGAATCCGGCAGCAAAACGGGCAGCGGATATTACATGACGACCGGACAAGACACAGACAATCCAGCCCTTTCTGAAAGTCTCTTGAAGAAAGTGTCAAGGGAAGAAATGCTCAAATCACAAAAGGTGCGTTTTCTGTATCGTATAAGGTAGAAAAACAAATCAAGAAATTGTTTTCAAATAACACAGAGGGAGGAATGGCCCGAAAGTCAAATACTTTCAAGGGCCATTCTTTTTTTATTGATTATCATTTTTATATGAACCTTCCCGTAACGCTTTCAGGACAGGCCTTTATCCGCTCCGGAGTACCGGCAGCCACGATCCTGCCGCCTTCGTCTCCTCCACCCGGCCCCATGTCTATGATATAATCGGCATTGCGTATAACATCGAGGTCGTGTTCAATTACGACAACTGTCGCCCCGTGGTCGATAAGCCGCTGAAAAACAGCCAGCAGAGTCTGCACATCCGACGGATGCAGTCCGATAGTCGGCTCATCGAAAACAAACAGGGAATCCTCCTGCCACCTGCCCATTTCGCTGGCCAGTTTCAACCTCTGGGCCTCGCCGCCGGAAAGTCCGGGCGTCTGTTCTCCGAGCGTAAGATACCCAAGCCCGAGGTCTTTAAGCACCTGCAATCTCTGCCTTACAGTCTTAAGGTCATTGCAGGCCGCCAAGGCATCGTTCACATCCATGGCCATGAGTTCGGGAAGCGAATAGAACTCCCCTGCCTCGTTTTCACGGCGCACCAGATTGGCCTCTTTGGCATAACGGGAACCACGGCAGTCCGGACACGGTATGTCCACATCGGGAAGGAACTGTACATCAAGACTTATCACCCCCGTCCCATCACATGTCGGACAACGCAGCCTGCCTGTGTTATAGGAAAAATCCCCGTCTTTATAGCCTCTTTTCTTAGCATCCGGAGTCTTTGCATAAACCTTTCGCAGTTCGTCATGCACATTGGCGTAAGTTGCCACGGTAGAACGAATGTTGATTCCTATCGGAGAAGCATCGATCAGTTTGACCTGGGAGATTCCTCCGGCATCGACGGCCAGCACATGTTCCGGCATTTTACGCCCTGAAACACATGCCTGCAATCCCGGGACAAGGCCTTCCAGAACCAGAGTCGTCTTGCCGGAACCGGATACGCCGGTAACTACGGTCAGACGGCCCTTTGGAATATCGACTTCCAGAGGTTTTACCGTATGGACGGCACCGGTGGAAAGATGTATTTTTCCGTTTTCAAAAACATTTTCTTCAGCCGCTCGCTCGCGCAAACTCACGACAGCCTTTCCGGACAGGAAAGGGCCAATTTTTGAAGCAGGGTTCTCCCCCACCTCTTCAACCGACCCTTCCGCTATTACACGGCCTCCCTCCGACCCCGCGCCGGGGCCCAGTTCTATCACATGTTCCGCCTTTGAAAGTATCTGAATATCATGATCGACGAGGACTACCGAATTGCCGTCCGCAATCAGGTCATCCATCACTCCTGCAAGTCCTGCAATATTGGCAGGATGCAGCCCTATGGAAGGTTCGTCCAGGACATACAACACCCCGGTAGTGCGGTTCCTTACGGCGCGTGCCAACTGCATCCGCTGCCTTTCTCCGGTTGAAAGCGTAGAAGCCGCACGGTCAAGACTGAGATATCCGACACCGAGATCCATCAGACGGCGCGAGGCATCGAGAAAAGACTCGCAGATGTTTTCAGCCATAGGCCGCATCACGGCCGGCAAAGAGCCCGGAACACCTTTCACCCACTCCACGGATTCGGCCAATGTCATCTTGCAGACATCGGCCAGAGACATACCGCGCACCAGCGGCGCCCTCGCCGCACCCGAAAGCCTCGTACCCCCGCAATCGGGACACACCTCCGTCTTAAGGAATTTCTCGACACGTTTCATCCCCTTCTCGTCTTTGACCTTTGCCAAAGCATTCTGTACTGTATAGACGGCGTTGAAATATGTAAAATCCAGTTCCCCTGCCTGATTCGTATTTTTCGACTTGTAAAAAATATGTTTTTTTACAGCAGGGCCGTGGAATACTATATCGCGTTCCTTTTCAGTCAACTGGTTGAACGGGACATCCGTACGCACCCCCATCTCCCGGCACACATCCGTCATCAGCGACCACATCAGAGTATTCCACGGAGCCACCGCCCCCTGGTCGATACTCAGACTCTCATCCGGCACGAGAGTATCCTCGTCCACCGTACGCACAGTCCCCGTTCCGTCACAGACAGGACATGCCCCCTGGCTGTTGAATGACAGTTCCTCCGCCGACGGGGCATAAAAACGGGTTCCGCATTCAGGACACACAAGTTCCTGCCCGGCAGCGACAAGCAGGGACGGTTCAAGATAATGGCCGTTCGGACAACGATGGCTTGCAAGCCGTGAAAACACAAGTCTCAGACTATTGAGCAATTCCGTCCCGGTACCGAACGTACTGCGCATGCCCGGAATGCCCGGCCTCTGGTGCATGGCAAGTGCGGCCGGAACATACAGCACCTCATCGACATCGGCCCTCGCCGCCTGCGTCATCCTCCTTCGCGTATAAGTCGAAAGCGATTCAAGATAACGCCTTGAACCTTCGGCATACAGCACCCCGAGGGCAAGCGAGGACTTCCCGGAACCGGACACACCGGCTATCCCCACTATCCTGTTCAAAGGCACATCCACATCGATGTTTTTCAGATTATGCACCTTCGCCCCTCTCACTAAAATATTTTCCGGAATATTGGAATTCACTGACATGGACAAATTTTCTTAGCGAAGAACAAAGATATGATATTTTGATTTTCATCCAAAACTTTCTATTTTTGAAAATTGAATAAAAACGCCGCCAAATGAAAATAGTTATAGCCGGCGCCGGCGAAGTCGGCAGCCATCTGGCAAAAATGCTCAGTTCAAGTTCCGAGACCAACAACATAACCGTTCTGGACAGCAACCCCGAACGGCTTGAAGCCTTGTCAGGGACTACGGACGTGCTCACCGTGGAAGGCGACCCTTCTTCCATAGAAAAACTCAAAGAAGCAGGGGCGGACAGAGCGGATCTGTTCATAGCCGTAAGCCCAGCCGCGCTTCAGGATGTAAACATAGTGAGTTCGCTGCTTGCAAAGAACCTCGGAGCGAAAAAAGTAGCCGCCAGGATAAACAACCAGGAATACATGAAGGCAGAAAACAGACTGCTCTTCACCTCGCTCGGCATAGACCTCCTGTTCTATCCCGAAAAAGTGGCGGCCGAAGAAATAAGCGAACTGTTAAAACACAGCGCCTCCACAGAGTTCATGGATTTCGCACAGGGGAAACTCCAGATGATAGTTTTCAAGATTGACGACGGAGCGTCGCTCATAGGCAAAAGGCCTTCCGATTTTTCCGGAATGTACAAGGAACTTCCGTTCAGGGTGGTGGCCATCTCAAGGAACGGACGCACGATTATTCCGCACACGGACACAAAACTCAAGATGAACGACCTTATCTTCATGATTACAAAAAAAGAAGGAGTAAGCGAACTGATGAGTTACACCGGCAAGCCAAATATAAAGATCAACAGCCTGATGATCCTCGGAGGGGGCAAGATCGGAGAATTTGTGGCCGCAAGCGCAATAAAGACCACGCCCAACATCAAGATAATCGAACTCCGCAGGGAACGATGCACCGAACTGTCGGAGAAATTCAACAACATCCTCGTAGTGAACGGAGACGGAAGGAACTCGGACTTCCTTATAGATGAAGGGATAAAGGACTATGACGCCTTCGTGGCCGTAACCAGCAATACCGAGACCAACATCCTCGCCTGCATGATTGCCAAGAGATTCGGAGTAATGAAAACCATTGCCGAAGTCGAAAACATCGAATACATCCAACTCGCAAAAGGCATGGGCGTGGATGCCGTAATCAACAAAAAACTGATTACAGCAGGGCGTATCTTCAAACTCACCCTCAGCAGCAAGGTCAGAAACGTGAAATACCTCAGCGGGACGGAAGCCGAAGTAATCGAATACATCGTGAATCCGGAATCCAAAATCACCGGAGCCCCGCTGAAAGAACTTGACTTTCCCAAGGACGCGATAATCGGCGGCGTCATCCGCGGAAAGGAGAGCATCATCGCCGTAGGCAGCACGCAGATAATGCCATACGACAAGGTCGCCGTATTCGCACTGCCGCACGCCGTCAAGGAAGTCGATAAATTTTTCAATTAACCGGAAAATGGCAAGTTATCTCCAGGTAGAGAACATCAGCAAATCATACGGGCCGAAAATACTGTTCGACAATATCTGTTTCAACATAAACGAAGGCGACAAAATGGCCCTTATTGGCCCGAACGGCAGCGGAAAGAGTTCCCTTCTAAAAATACTGGCGGGAAAGGACAAGTCCGACTCCGGAGGGAAAATAACCTTTCTCAAGGACATCCGGATATCATTCCTGGAACAGGAATACGAATACGACCCCGACAACTCCATAATGGACGAGGTAATGGGCAAAGCCGCCGGCAAAGGATTGTGGCACAATGAAGAACAGAAATGGGAATACGAAAGGGCCATCGTCCGCAACCTCACCATGTTCCGCCTCGGCGATGTAACGAAAAAGATGAAAGACCTGTCGGGAGGAGAAATCAAACGGACGGCCATAGCCGCCCTTCTTGCCGAAAATCCGGACTTCCTGATACTTGACGAGCCCACCAACCATCTGGACATAGAAGCAATCGAAACCCTGGAAAACTATCTGTCACGGTCAAGAGCGACATTGCTTATGGTCACGCACGACAGGTATTTTCTTGACAAAGTATGCAACACCATACTTGAACTCGACGGAGGTTCCCTGTATCTATACAGGGGCGATTACGGGCAATATCTGGAAAAAAGGGAAGAAAGGACGGCCAATTTCAAAGCCGAGACAGACAAGGTACGCAACATACTCAGACGCGAACTCGAATGGATGAGAAGCACACCGCAGGCCCGCACAGGGAAAGCGAGATACAGGATAAACGCATTTTATGATTTAAAGGAAAGGGCCTCGGAAACGATACAGGACAGGAGGCTTGAGACGGAAGGCCTTGAAAGTTCCAGGCTCGGCACGAAAATATTCAACTGCAAGGATGTAAGTTTCAAATACGGCGAAAAAACGATCATAGACGGCTTTACGTACAATTTCTACCGCTATGAAAAAGTCGGCATAGTCGGAGCAAACGGCATAGGGAAAAGCACATTCCTCAATCTGCTCACAGGCAGGCTCTCCCCCACATCGGGAACCATCGAGCGCGGGGAATCGGTCAGGATAGGATACTACAGCCAGGCAGGAATGAGGGATGCCGCACATTTCGACCCCGAAGCAACGGTGCTTGAAACCGTCGGAGACACTGCCATGCTGAACAGGTTCCTGTTCCCGCACAACATGTTCAATTCCAGACTGCGCACATTGAGCGGCGGCGAACTCCGCAGGCTGTACCTGCTTACCATACTGCTCAAGTCTCCCAACATCCTCATCCTTGACGAACCCACGAACGACCTTGACATCGTAACGCTCAATGTACTTGAAGAATACCTCAAAGACTTCAAGGGTACGCTCATAATCGTTTCGCACGACAGGCATTTTCTTGACAGGCTTGCAGAACACCTTTTCATTTTCTGCGGAAACGGGACAATCAAGGATTTCGTCGGGAATTACAGCGAGTACCGGGAATACATCAGGGAATACGAGAAAAAATCTTCCCGCGAGGACAAACAGCGAGAAGAAAGTTCCGCAAAAAAAGAGTGGAAGGAAAACAAAGAAAAAAACCGGAGCAGCCAGAAAAAGATTTCCTACAAGGAACAGAAAGAACTGGAA
>JADIMA010000055.1 GCA_017694945.1 Candidatus Merdivivens pullicola
GAATACGTATGTGGCCGGAAGGCCCGTGAATGAAAGGCCGGGTTACCAGGTCGAGGTGAACGCCATGTGGTACAATGCGGTATGTTTTGCCGTTGATATGGAGTCGAAATACGGGGCCGACAGGGCTTTCATCGATGAATGGTCTCATGTCAAAGCAAGGATAGAGGACAATTTCACCAGGATGTTCTGGTCTGACAGCCTGGGGCATCTTGCCGATTTCGTAGGGCCTGACGGAATGAGCACGGAGACAAGGCCGAACCAGTTGTATGCGGTTTCCCTGGATTATTCTCCGGTTGACGAACTTACGCAGGCGGCAGTGATGAAAGTGATCAGGAGGGAACTTGTCACATCAAGGGGCATAAGGACGCTGTCGCCCAAGGACAGAAAATACTGGGGAGTTTATGAAGGCAACCAGAATATGAGGGACGAGGCTTCCTACAACGGTTGTACGAGGCCGTTCCTTCTGGGCAATTTCATCAAAGCGGCCTACAGACTGTTCGGCCGTTCTACAGAGTCCCTTGCCGAAAGGCTTATCGAAGGTTTCGGCGCGGATCTTAATATCCACGGGGTGGGAACGTTTTCGGAGATTTATGACGGGGATCCTCCTCATTCGCCTCACGGAGCCATTTCATCGGCGCTTACGGTTGCCGAAATCATAAGGGTTAAATATTTGATTGAAAAAAACAGGGAGGAATAGGCTATGAAAGTACTGATGTTCGGATGGGAATTTCCCCCTCATATAGCCGGCGGGCTCGGTACGGCATGTTACGGTATGACGAGGGGACTCGCGGAAAACGGTGTAGAAGTTCTGTTCGTCATGCCGTCCGCTTCGGGGGATGAAGACCAGAGTTATGTAAAGATTATAAATGCAAGCGATGTCGCCTGCACTCTCGTTTCGGAAAATGTGGATGAGTTCCTCGGAAAAGTCAGTTTCGTGCGCATAGGTTCCAATATGATTCCTTATGTCGATCCCGAAGATTTTTCGGCATTGGTCGAGGAGGAGCAGACCCGGCAGAAAAAGGAGTTCAGGATGCAGTTCGGGGCGAAATACAGGTTTTCCGGAAAATACGGGACGAACCTGATGGAAGAAGTCGCAAGATATGCCGCCGTCGGTGCGGAAATCGCTCTGGAAAACGATTTCGATGTCATTCACGCCCATGACTGGCTGACATATTATGCGGGCATAGCCGCAAAAAATGTTTCTGGAAAGCCTCTTGTGATACATGTCCACGCAACGGAGTTCGACAGAAGCGGCGAGAATGTCAATACGCAGGTGTTCGACATAGAAAAGCGCGGGATGGAAGCGGCAGACCGCGTGATTACGGTAAGCGATCTTACAAGGAACATAGTTGTAAACCGTTACGGCATAGACCCTTCCAAGGTTGTTACCGTCCACAATGCCGTGGATTTCGGGAACAAGGAGGGTGTTGAGGTGAAACGTGCGGTGAAAGAAAAGGTGGTTACTTTTCTGGGAAGGATTACCTTCCAGAAAGGGCCGGAATATTTCATCGAGGCGGCGGCAAGAGTATTGAAAAGATGCGATAATGTGCGTTTTGTCATGGCGGGCAGCGGCGACATGTTCAACCGGTGTGTGAAGCATGTGGCGAAACTCGGCATTGCCGACAAGTTCCATTTTACCGGATTCCTGCGCGGCGCGGATGTGCAGAAGATGTTCGCATTGTCGGATGTGTATGTGATGCCGTCAGTATCCGAACCTTTCGGGATTTCCCCTCTTGAGGCCATGAAGACCAACGTGCCTTCGATAATCTCCAAACAGTCCGGCGTGGCGGAAGTGCTGAAATATGCCATAAAGGTCGATTTCTGGGATATAAATGCCATGGCGGATGCCATATATGCGCTGATAAACTATCCTGCTCTTGCAGACATGGCGGCCCGCTGCGGCATGGATGAAGTGAATGCGTTGAAATGGACGGCTGCGGCCGCACGCATCAGGAGGGTGTATGAATCGGTAGTCGTGAAATAATGAAAAAAAAGGATATGTTATGAAAAAGACAGTATGTTTGTATTTCCAGGTACATCAGCCGGACCGGTTGAGGCAGTACCGTTTCTTTGATATATGCCGCGATTCGCATTATTATGACGATTTCGCGAACAGGACAGTGCTGAAGCGCGTCGCGGAAAGATGTTATCTTCCGGCCAACAGAATGCTTCTCGACCTGATCAGGAAACACGAAGGGGCTTTCAAGGTGGCTTTTTCCGTTTCGGGGTCGGTCATCGAGCAGTTCGAGCGTTATGCCCCCGAAGTCATAGACAGTTTCAGGGAACTGGCGGATACAGGATGCGTTGAATTCCTTTGCGAGACTTATTATCATTCATTGGCCAGCCTCGTTTCACCCAAGGAGTTCGCCTCCCAGGTGAAGAAACATGCCAAAACGATCAAGGAATATTTCGGAAAAGAGCCGTCGGCTTTCAGGAATACCGAACTGATTTATTCGGACGGCATCGCTTCCATGCTTTACAAACTCGGATTCAAGACAGTGCTTACCGAAGGAGCCAAGCATATACTCGGATGGAAGAGCCCTGATTATGTCTATAACAATCCTGCGCATCCGGATCAGAAAATACTCCTGCGCAATTTTACGCTGAGCGATGACATTGCTTTCAGGTTTTCCGATACCTCGTGGGCGGAGTGGCCGGTTACCGCCGACAAGTTTGCGGCATGGCTCGGAGATGATTCGCGTGAAGGGGAAATAGTCAATCTTTTCATGGACTATGAGACTTTCGGCGAACACCAGAAGGCCTCCAGCGGTATTTTTGATTTCCTTGCATATCTGCCTGAGGCAATCCTGTCAAAGGGCGGTTTTGAGTTCCTGACCCCATCCGAAGCGGCGGCGAAGCACGAGTCTGTGGGAGATCTGGAAATAGCCCATCCTATTTCATGGGCGGATGAAGAAAGGGATACTTCGGCATGGCTCGGGAACGAACTTCAGAACGAGGCGTTTTCAAAACTGTATGCCCTGGAGGAGAAAATCGCCGACATAAATGATGCGGCGATTCTGTCCGACTACGGCAAGTTGCAGGAGAGCGACCATTTTTATTACATGTGTACCAAGTTTTTCTCGGACGGGGCCGTGCATAAATATTTTAATCCATACGATACCCCTTACGAGGCTTTTATAAATTACATGAATGTTTTGAGCGATTTCATCGCGAGGGTCAACGATGCGCTGACTACGGCGGTCTCTTCCAAGGAGGCTTTGCCTACTCCCGTTAAACCGAAAAGGAGAAAATCCTCGCTTTGAATATAATATTTTTGATTTACTGATTGATGGAACAGACTAACAGATTGTTTCCGGATTACCTCTTCGAGGTAAGTTGGGAAGTGTGCAACAAGATAGGCGGAATACATACGGTGCTGTCAACCAAGTCCGCCCTTGTCGAAGAAGAACTTAAGAAAAACTATATAACCATCGGCCCGGACGTGTGGATGGATACGGAACAGAATCCGGAATTCAGCGAGGACAAGATGATGTTCCGCTCCTGGCGTCAGAAAGCCGCCAGGGAGGGGTTGAACGTAAGGATAGGTACGTGGAACATTCCCGGCAATCCGATAGCCATACTCGTTGATTTCACTCCGTTCATTTCCCGTAAGGATGAACTTCTTACTGCAATGTGGAAGCGTTTCGGGGTCGATTCGCTTACGGGCAACTGGGAGTATATAGAAGCCGCCCTGTTCGGCTATACGGCCGGCATGGTGATAGAGAGTTTCATAAAATTCAATCTCAGTCCGCACAACAAGGTGGTGGCTCATTTCCATGAATGGATGACCGGCTCCGGCCTTCTTTATATCAAGGAAAAGAACCTTCCGGTAGCCACCGTTTTCACCACCCATGCGACGGTTCTCGGGCGTTGCCTTGCAGGGAACAACCTCCCTTTGTACAATTCGATGGACAGTTACAATCCGGACGAGAAGGCGAGGGAGTTCGGGGTGCTTGCAAGTTATTCGCTTGAAAAGCAGTCGGCGCTGAATGCGGATATTTTCACTACGGTCAGCGGGATAACGGCAAGGGAGTGCGCCCGTTTTATAGGCAAGGAGCCCGACATCATAACCCCTAACGGTTTTTCTGCCGACATGGTGCCTGATGCTTCCGTGCTGTCCGACATGCGTTCCAAGGCGCGTTCCCGGATGCTGAAAGTCGCTTCGGCCATGTGCGGAGAGCCCATACCTGACGATGCCCTTATTGTAGGGATAGGAGGCAGATATGAGTTCAAAAACAAAGGTATAGATGTCCTGATAGACGCCCTTGCCAAGATTGATTCTTCTGCATATACCGGCAGGCGCATCTGCGCTTTCTTCATGATACCTTCCGGAAACAAGGGAGTTGACAGGAATCTGGTTTCAGTCCTTGAAGGGAAACAGAACGGCTATGCCACGGTTACCACGCATTATCTGGTGGATAAGGACAATGATATCATTACCAAGACAATGCGTGAGCGCGGCCTCTTCAATTCACCGCACAACAAGGTGCGCGCATTCTTTGTCCCGTCTTATCTTAACGGGAATGACGGCATCTTCAACATGACATATTACGAACTGCTTTCAGGAATGGATCTTACTGTATTCCCGTCCTATTACGAGCCGTGGGGATATACGCCTCTTGAAAGCCTTGCCTTCCATGTGCCTACCCTTACTACGACCCTGGCGGGCTTCGGCCTCTGGGTGCAGTGCCATTGCGAAGGCGAGCATCCGGGAATAGCGGTAATCGAAAGGAATGATGCCAATTACGGCGATGTCGTGGAAAATACTGTCGGACGCATCCTGGAAGTTGCGGCTCTGTCGCCGCAGACGGAAGAGACATACAGGATGAATGCGGCCAGGATCTCGGAAATCTCGCTCTGGGAGAGTCAGATTGAGTTTTATTGGAAAGCCTATAAGGCTTCCATCTCGGCTCTTGTAAAGGCTAAGGGCGAATACCCGAAGATTTCTTCCGATGTCCCTGTGACCTTGAAAAAAGTCGAAATCAACAAGCCCTCGTGGACTTCCATAATGATAAGCAGCCATTTGCCGGAGAGGCTTTCGGCCCTGGAAAAACTCTCGCACAACCTCTGGTGGTGCTGGAACGAGCCGGCAAAGGAACTGTTTGCCTCCATCGACCCGGAACTCTGGAGACTTTCCGGGCGCAATCCTATTTCGATGCTTGACATGGTGAGGATGAGCCGTTATATGGAACTTGCTGAGGACAAGCGTTTTCTGGCCCGTATGGACGACGTGTATGCGGAATTTACGGCATATATGGAAGAAAAGAAAAACCGCAAAAAGCCTTCGATAGCCTATTTCTGCATGGAGTACGGCCTTGATACATCCTTGAAAATCTATTCCGGAGGACTCGGCATACTTGCGGGAGATTACCTGAAGGAGAGCAGCGACATGAATGTTGACATGGTGGCTGTCGGACTTTTGTACAGGTATGGATATTTCACACAGAAACTTTCGTCGTCGGGGGATCAGGTTTCCATTTATGATGCACAGAACTTCATGAAGATACCTGCTGCTCCGGTAAGGGACGCCGATGGCAATTGGATTATAGTAAGCGTGGCATTCCCCGGACGAAATCTGTATGCCCGGCTTTGGAAAGTCGAAGTCGGCAGGACTGATTTGTACCTTCTTGACACTGATTTTGAAGACAACAGGAATGACGACAGGGCGATAACCCACCAGCTTTACGGCGGAGACTGGGAGAACAGGCTGAAACAGGAGATACTTCTCGGCATCGGGGGTATCGCCGCTTTGCGCAAACTGGGCATTGATGCCGATGTCTATCATTGCAATGAAGGCCATGCCGCATTTACGGGCATAGAAAGACTCCGTGAATATGTCGAGCAGTCGCGACTTATTTTTACGGAAGCCCTTGAAATAGTCAAGGCGACTTCCCTGTTTACCACCCATACTCCTGTGCCTGCAGGACATGATGCGTTTTCTGAGGATATGTTGAGAACATATCTTGCGCATTATGCATCGCGTCTCGGCATAGACTGGCCTACGCTTATGGGATTGGGCCGTTTCAACCCTTCTGACAGCGGCGAGAAGTTCTCGATGAGCGTCCTTGCGGCCAATCTTTCGCAGGAAATCAACGGAGTGAGTTGGATGCACGGAAAAGTCAGCAGGCGCATCTTTGCCGGGATGTGGCCGGGATACCTGCCCGAGGAACTGCATATAAGTTATGTTACAAACGGAGTGCATTATTCTACATGGACTGCCCCGGAATGGAAGAGCATCCATGCTTCGGTGTTCGGAGACTCTTTCTTGAGCCATCATTATGACAAGAGTTGTTTCAATGGCATTTACAATGTGGACGACCGTGTGATATGGGATACCCGCAATATTCTCAGGCGGAAACTGGTGGATTACATCAAATACAAACTTTCCAATCCCAACGCGTCCAGCCATTATACGCCGCGCCAGATTGTTACCATACAGAATACCCTCCGTTCGGATATCCTGACCATAGGTTTTGCGCGCCGTTTCGCTACATACAAGCGCGCGCATCTGCTGTTCAGCAATCTTGACAGGCTCGATGACATAGTAAACAATCCGGATCGTCCTGTGCAGTTCATCTTTGCAGGCAAGGCGCATCCGGCGGACAAGGCCGGCCAGGATCTGATAAAGAAGATTGTCGATATATCCAAGATGCCGCAGTTCATAGGCAAGATAGTGTTCGTCCCTGACTATGACATATCTCTGGCCAAACTGATGGTTCAGGGAGTCGATGTGTGGATGAACAATCCGACCCGCCCTCTCGAGGCTTCGGGAACGAGCGGCGAAAAGGCTGCCATGAACGGCGTCATGCACTTCTCCGTGCTGGACGGCTGGTGGATAGAGGGTTACAAGGAAGGTGCCGGCTGGGCGCTCCCGATGGAAAGGACTTATGACGACCAGAATTATCAGGATGAACTTGATGCGGCGACTATTTACAACATGCTTGAAACGGAGATCGTGCCTTTGTACTATGACAAAGACAAGGCGGGACTTTCGTCAGGATGGATCAGGCATATCAAGAATACCGTCGCCATGGTGGCTTGCAATTTCACCACCAACAGGATGTTGACGGACTATCTTGAAAAATATTACAATCCTCTCTACGAAAGGGGAACGAGCCTCAAGGCCGATGATTTCATGATGGCCAAGGAAATCGCGGAATGGAAACGCCGTATGAAAAGAGACTGGAAGAATGTAGAGGCCCTTTCTTTCGTGCGTTTCGATTCATCCCACCATTCGGTGTTCCTCGGGGAAAACATCCGTTCGGAAGTGACGCTCAGCATAGGGGATATTTCTCCTGAAGAAATAGGAGTTGAGATAATCGTGGCTACGACAGACAGGGACGGTAATTTCAAGATAGAGGACAAATATGAAATGACTCCGGTAGAATACAGGGACGGCATAGCCAAATACCGTGTGGACATCGTGCCTGACCGTTCAGGGCAGTTCTCTGTCGCCGGAAGATTTTATGCGAAAAACCCTATGCTGCCTCACAGGCAGGATTTCGATCTTGTGAGATGGTTGTAGCGACAGGTTTTTTTGACGGCGTGCACATAGGGCACAGGGCAGTAGTCTCCGCCCTGTGCCGCATTGCACACGAGCGTGGGGAGAAGAGCATGATAGTGACTTTCTGGCCTCATCCACGCACCGTGCTCAGACAGGATGCCGCCGAACTGAGGCTGCTTACTTCGTTGGATGAGAAGAAGCGCATGCTTTACGCTCTGGGAGTCGATGAGATTGAAGTAATAGATTTTACCAAAGATTTCAGCACGCTTTCGGCGGAAGCCTTTATCCGCGATTATCTTATAGGGCGTTTCGGCGCGACAGCCCTGGTGCTTGGGTATGACCACCGTCTGGGAGGAGGCTCCCCCATGACGCGGGAAGAACTTGAGTCGCTTGTGCAGAGTCTCGGACTGGACACTTATCGTCTCGGAGAAGAAGACTTTGACGGCAAGGCTGTCAGTTCTACGGCAATCAGGAAACTCCTTGCATCCGGGGATGTGGAACGTGCGAACGGAATGCTCGGTTACAGTTACAGTCTTTGCGGCGTAGTCGTGGCAGGTAACAGGTTGGGCAGGGAGATAGGCTTTCCGACGGCAAACATAGAACTTTACGAACCCTTGAAACTCTTGCCGGCAGACGGCGCTTATGCCGTAGAAGCCGATGTCGAAGGCAGGACGTATTACGGCATGACCAATATAGGGCGCCGCCCGACTGTCTCAAGCATATCAAAAAGGACGATAGAAACCAATATATTTGATTTTTCCTCCGATATATACGGCCTTGATGTATGCCTGCGTTTTATCGGAAGGATCCGCGGGGAGATGAAATTCAGTTCGATAGACATGCTCCGTTCCCGTCTTGCCGAGGACAAGGGGGCGGCTGAAAGGATTATTTCGGAAAAACGGCTGACAAGATGAAAAGTTTTATAGATGAACTCATAGACGCGCTGAACGCTGCATGCGACGAAGACACGGACGGCCGCTCCACTCCGGAGACGGCGATAGAGCCGGAGCAGGCTCCGGCTCCTGAAACGGAAGACAAGGCTGTCGAACCGCCTCAGGAGCAGGAGGCCCCGGTGACTGTAGAGAAGAAGCGTCTTATTGACGACCCGAAAAATCTTATTATTTTTTCCGAGATAATGAAGCCGAAGTTCTGAGAATTTTTCTATATTTGCACAGTTTTAAGGATTAAAAAGGATTCCGTGTGATGCGCGGGATTCCTTTTTTTAATAGTTTTACAAGTTAGATTTTAAACATGGCTAATTTACATTATGTTACAGCTGAAGGCCTTGAAAGCCTGAAAAAGGAGTTGGCAGAAGCGTTGGCCAACAGACCGGTGATTTCGAAACAGATTGCGGAAGCAAGAGATAAAGGTGATCTTTCTGAAAATGCGGAGTATGATGCCGCAAGGGAGGCCCAGGGGCTTCTGGAGCTCAAGATATCAAAACTCCAGGATCTGATAGCCAACGCCCGGGTTATTGACGAGTCGAAAATAACGACTGACCAGATTCAGATGCTCAACAAAGTGAAACTCCGCAACCTCAACAACAAGATGATAGTGGAATACACTCTTGTCGGGGAAAGCGAGGCTGATTTCGCGGCCGGCAAACTGGCCGTAACGACTCCTATAGGAAAAGCCCTGATAGGACATCGCAAAGGTGATATAGTTGACGTGCAGGTGCCTGCCGGAATGCTTAAGCTCGAAGTGTTGGACATATCCATATAAAAGGAGGTGAACATGGCTACAATATTTACGCGGATAGCAAAGGGGGAAATCCCTTCTTATAAAGTTGCTGAGAACGAAGATTTCTATGCGTTTCTGGATATCAATCCGATGACGGTAGGCCATACTCTTGTGATTCCGAAACATACCGAGACGGATTATATCTTCGACCTGGATGCGGAGACTTATGCCGGGCTTACCGGGTTTGCGGCACGTGTGGCAAGGGCCCTGAAGAAGGCCGTTCCGTGCAAGCGTGTAGGTGTAGCGGTATTAGGTATGGAAGTCCCCCATACGCATATCCATCTGATTCCTTTGCAGAGCGAGGCTGACATGGATTTCCGGAAGGAGAAACTCAAACTTGACGAAAGCGTTTTCAAAGAGACGGCGCGCCGTATCCTTGAAGTTTTTGAATCGGAAAAACAGTAGTCTCATGGGAATGATCTGCAAATGTTTCCGTCTGGCTCTTGTGCCTGCCGTATTGCTGTTACTGGCATCCTGCCACTCCGGCAGGAAGGCTTCCGTATCTTTGGACTTGGGTGAAGGAGGGGTACGGGAGATAGTACTTACGAGACTGGATGTCAACAAGAACAGTGTCATAGACACTCTTGTGTGCGATGAAGCGGGCCGTCTGAGGTTCAAGGTAAAGGTTCCGGCCGGAGATCCGGATTTCTTCTATCTGTATCAAGATGGCGACAAAGTGCTCTCTTTAGTGCTTGCCGGCGGGGACAAGGTTGCCGTCAAGGCCGATGATGCAGGAGGTTATTCCATCGAAGGTTCTGATGACAGCCGCCTGCTTATGGAGGCGGAAGGCAGGTATCAGGACATTTCGGAGCAGTTCGAGGTGCTTTCGGACAGGCTTGTCGCCAATTATGAAGATATTGCAAAAGCCGATGGTTTCAGGCGCGACATGGGGAAACTTTTTGTGTCGTATTACAGAGAATGCGTGGCTTTTGTCATGGAGCACCCTTCGTCGATGGCTTCGGTGAGCGTGCTTTTCCAGAAAGTGGGAGATAACCTGAATGTCTTTGCGACCGATACCGATGCCGCGCATTTTAAAAGGGTAAGGGATTCGATAGCCTCGTATTATCCGCATTCCAGATATCTTGCCGCGCTCGACAGCGAGATTTCTTCGCGAGAGGAAGCCCTTGAATTAAGGATCAGGCTGGAAAATACCGAAGAAGTAGGTTTTCCGGATCTGGTATTGCCGGATGTGAACGGAAAAGATGTCCAGTTGTCCTCGGTTGATGCTTCTGTCATACTGCTGCATTTCTGGACAGCCTCCGATGCTTCGCAGAATATTTACAATACGCAGGTGCTGAAACCGTTGTATGATAAATACAAATCACGGGGACTTGAGATTTATGCCGTTTCATATGATGCAGACAAGGCCGGTTGGGCTGAAATCGTGCGTGAGCAGGATACGGGCTGGATCAATGTCAACGACTACATGTCTGTTTCGTCCGTGATTTACAACGTGACGGAACTTCCGCGTACTTTCATAATATCGGGTACTACTGTCGTTGACAGCGGCTCATTCAACAAAGTCGAACTTGAAAAGGCCATAAGATCCTGCATTTAGGATTTTCCGGCCGGTTAGTCGGCTCTATAATAAAGACTTCCGGCTTTTTGTGGCGATGAACTCTTTCAAGTAGAAGGGTTCAAAGTATGCCGTGTCTTCAAAGAGTCCGTTTTCAAGTTTTTCCAGAGCCGGTTTAAGCATTGCCGATGCCTTGGGGCAGCATTGTTTGAAAAAGGCGTTGGGGTTTCCGCCGACAAGGCCGGAGAATTTTTCCGCCCCGTCTCCTATGAACAGTACTTTTCCCCGATCGAGGTTTTTTCTGAAAGATTGCCCGTCAAGCACAAGGGCTTCCGTTATTCCGGTCTCTTTCCCGTTGTCGTCGAATTCGGAGCAATAAACTTCCATCCTCCTTGCATCGAGCATGGGGATGATTTTATGGCATCCGTCAGGAAGCAGGTTTTCCTCTATGGCCTGGAAAGCCAGAGTTTCCAGAGTGCCTACGGATATCAGAGGAATGCCTGCGCCGAAACTTATTCCTTTGGCGGTGGAGACTCCCACTCTCAGGCCGGTATATGAGCCGGGGCCTTTGCTTACGGCTACGCCGTCGCACTGCCGGGCAGTCATTCCGTTTTCTTTAAGCAGGCCGTCGATGAATACGGCAAGTTTTGAGGCATGGGCCTTTGGTTCGTCCGACTCTCTGTAGCCGATAATCCTGTCTCCCATGCTAAGGGCGGCAGAGCATGCCACGGTGCTTGTTTCTATCAGGATGAGCGCCGGTTCGCCGTTTTTATATTGTCCCATTGGTGTTAAAATGCGTTTATGAATCCTTGCAGGTACGGGAATACAAGTTCGTTCAGACGGCTTAACCAGCCGTAAATTACAGAATTGTCCAATGTCTGCTGGGAGATGATTCTCCCGGATTCGTTTAATATATTGAAGAAGTATATGAGTATTCCGAGTATTATTGCATATTTGAGTATGGCGAATACCAGCCCGAGCAGTTTGTTCAGCCAGCCCAGAAGGATTATTTTAAGCAGTCCTTCTATAAGGCGTGCCAAAAGCGTAAGAATGAATGCGACTGCTATGAAGATGGCTATGAATGAAACGACTTTGAGTACATTCTGGTCGGCATTTGCCCACCAGCCGGAAATCCATGCCGATACTGTTTCCGAAAACTCGAATGACAGCCAGATGCCGGCAATGATTATGATGATTCCGGCTATCTGGGATATCAACCCTTTGCGCAGGCCGCTTATGATTGCGGGGATGAAGCATAAAATCAGTACGATGTCAACAAGATTCATGGTCAGTGAATGTTAAAATCCAAAAATACGAAAAAATCATGTATGCCACAAGTATTGTCATGACAAATCTTCATCGCCTTTGGCTTTGAGTTTCTTCCAGAAAATGACCGGGATTATGAACGAAAGGGCGGATGCGGCGATCCAGAAAACCGAAACCTGGCTGAAGTCGTATGCCTTTACCATTTTTCCGGCTGTATCGGCCACTTCTGTAATGTTGGCGTCAATGAGCAGTCCTGTGGAAATGTCCTGTATTCCTGCCGATATGTAGTTGGCTATGCCGACGATTCCGAGGGCAGCCCCTGTCCCGCGCCTCGGTACTATGTCGATTGCCATTATTCCTCCGATAAGGCTCATCAGTATTCCGATTGAAAGTCCGCACATCAGCAGGGCGGTTATGTTGCAGACGATGCTGTTTCCTCCGTACAGGAATAATGCAAGGCCTCCTGTGCCGATAAGGCCGAAAAGTATGGCCGGAAGCATCCTCCTGCCTTTGAAAAGCGTGTCTGAAATCCATCCGGAGAATACCGTGCCTACGACTCCGAGGAGCGAATAGACCGCAATCATCTGCGAGGCCCCTTCAAGAGGATAATCTTTGACCTTCTGGAGGAACAGTACGCCCCAGCCGTTGATGGCGTATCTGCAAATGTACAGGAAGGCCGAGGATATGGCTATAATCCATATTCCGGATGTGAGCAGGACTTGTTTCTGGGACTGCTTGATGCTTTTTCTGCCTTTCGGGCTGACTTTTTCATTGTTGATTACTTCAACGGGCGGAAGACCTTTGCTTTCCGGATTGTC
Organism: Candidatus Merdivivens pullicola; assembly: GCA_017694945.1. Classification (GTDB taxonomy): domain Bacteria; phylum Bacteroidota; class Bacteroidia; order Bacteroidales; family UBA932; genus Merdivivens; species Merdivivens pullicola. The sequence continues at coordinate 12,845 of JADIMA010000055.1, forward strand.
GTGCATGAATATTGCGATTACGACTGCTCCGACAACTCCTGCCGCTGCCGCTCCGATGAATCCCCATTGCCAGCCGAATGCGGTGACAAGGGCTCCTATGTACAGGAATGAAAGGAACTCTCCGAGGCTGGGAGTGGCGCAGATGAAACCGTAATAAGTGCCTCGTTTGTTCAGCGGGAACCATCGCGACAGGGTTATGACGGCAGGGGCCGAACCCATTGATTGCGCCCAGCCGTTCATTCCCCAGATTATGGCGAAAAACAGGAAGAGCGCTATGTTCGATATTCCTGCCGCCGATTCCCAAAGCCCGGTAAGTCCCATTACGAGGTTTATGAATGCGGATACTACCAGGCCGCTGGCCATGAACCTTTTGATATTGCAATAGTCGGCCATGAAGCCGTTGACGAATTTCCCGACAGCGTAGGTGAACAGGAGGGCGGCTCCGATTGCTCCGAGTTGTCCGGCCGTAAGCGTGCCGCTGTCGATAAGTGGCTGTTTTACCACGCTGAGGCTGATGCGGCAGATATAATATATGCTGTATCCTATGATGGCGGCAAGGAAAGTCTGCATCCGCAGACATTTGTATTTTGCATTTTCGTGTCCGGCTGCTACTTTGTCGGGCGATGCACCGCTTATCTTGTAGTAATGTCTGATCTTTTTAAGCATCGATAAAACAAATATGGCGCAAATATATTCTATATAAAAATATCTGCAAAATGTTTGTAAATTTGCAAAATGCTCAATAGTCGCAAAAAAATATTTTTCCGGTTTTTCCTGTGCGCAATCTTGCTTTTGTGCTATATCATGCCGTTGTCCGGTGCCGTGGACAAGGCGCAGGGGGATTCTGTCTTTTACCGCATGTACCTGTCTTCAAAGGAAAAAGGGGACATGGAGGCGGCGATGGAAAATGCTGCTATTTTTTTGGAGAGCATGGATACTTCTTTCGTTTCGCAGGCCGCCTCCGCCCTTGCAATTGAATTGTCCGAATATCTTGAAGACAATTTCAAGTTTTCCAAGGCGTTGCAGTGGAGGCTGCTGGCCAGAAAATCCCAGGATATTTCAGATTTGCAGGTAAGGGCTGAAAATGAATATCGTCTTGCGAGGCTTTATTACAGGAC
>JADIMA010000056.1 GCA_017694945.1 Candidatus Merdivivens pullicola
GGAAACCGTTCTTTTGCTTTAATCTGCTTTAAGACGGTTTTCAACTGTCTGCCCAACTTCTGCGTTTTTCCTCTAACTCCCTAATTATCAAATCCTGTTGCGTTAATCTGCTGCAATTCGGCGGATATTCCAGAGATTTTGGATAAATTTGCATTGCAACCAATACATCATCCATAATGAATGAAATCAAATGCCCGAAATGCGGAAACGTTTTCTCGGTTGACGAAGCGGACTATGCCTCAATAGTGAATCAGGTGAGGAATAAAGAGTTCCAGGACGAGGTTTCCAGACGTGTGGCTGAAAAAGAGAAACAGTACCTTGTAAAACTTGAACTCGAACTCAACAAGAAGGAAGCCGAAATAGACCGGCTGAAAGAAGCCGTAAACGGCATATCAAATGCGAAAGAACTCGAGTTCAAACAGGTTCTGGAAAAAAAGGAGCAGGAAATATCCAGACTCAACATCGCCGTAGCCCGGAACGACAGCCAGCGCAAAGTAGCACTCCTTGAAGCGGAAAACCGTTTTAAGGACGAACTGCAGGCCAAAAACAACGAAATCATTGAACTCAAAGGCAAGATCAGTTCCGAAAAAGACGCGGCTACGATACGCGAAAAAAGCCTCACGGACAAGTTCAACCTCCAACTCAGGGAAAAACAGGAACTCATTGACTACTATAAAGACCTGAAGACCCGAATGTCAACGAAAATGGTAGGGGAAACCCTTGAAATCCATTGCAGCACCGAGTTCAACAAAGTCCGTTCGTCAATGTACCCGAAGGCTTATTTCGAAAAAGACAACGATGCACGCGCCGGCAGCAAAGGGGACTTTATTTTCAGAGACTTCGACGAGGACGGTACGGAATACATATCCATAATGTTTGAAATGAAAAACGAAATGGACGAGACAGCGACAAAGCACAAAAACGAGGATTTTTTCGCAAAACTGGATAAAGACCGCAACGAAAAGACCTGCGAATACGCCGTACTCGTATCATTGCTCGAACCTGACAGCGAACTCTACAATGAAGGCATCGTAGATGTATCGTACAGATATCCGAAGATGTTCGTAGTACGCCCGCAGTTTTTCATGCCTCTGATATCCCTGCTTTCACAGGCATCGAAAAAAAGCATCGAATACAGAAAAGAACTCGCGATAGCCAGAAAACAGTCCATCGACGTAAGCAACTTTGAAGAACAACTGAACGATTTCAAGAGCAGATTCGCCAACAATTACCGCCTCGCAAGCGAAAAATTCAAAAAGGCAATTGAAGAAATCGACAAATCCATAGACCACCTGCAAAAGATAAAGGACGCTCTTCTCGGTTCGGAAAACAACCTCAGGCTCGCCAACAACAAGGCCGAAGAACTCACAATAAAAAGACTGACAAGGAACAACCCGACAATGAAAGACAAATTCGAAGAGGCAGCCCGTTCAAGGCAGTCCACGGATTCCCGGTAAAACCGCCGTCACGCAGAACAAATCAGGACATAATCGAAGAAGATGCTTCCGGACACCAAAATGCACTTTGGTTGCATTCGGAAGCATTTAATTTTGCGCCGTTATATAAAATCCATGAAAACACATCAGATATGAAAAAGATGACAATATTACGCACAGCCATCGGAGGAATCCTCATGTTATCATTGTGCAACAGTTGCGGCCACCATTCCGGGGAGAGCCATTCACACGATGAAACCGTACATGAAGAGGAAGGGCACGGACATGAAGAAATCGTCTTTGAGGCGGAAAAAGCGGCAGCAGCCGGGGTAAAAGCAGACACGGTGCATGCCGGGCCGTTCAGAAGCGTAATCCGCACAAGCGGCAAGATATCTCCTGCCGTCGGGAATGAAATATCGGTCGTAGCCAACATGACCGGAATCATTTCATTTCTTTCGCCGATTGCAGAAGGCTCCGAAATCAACGGAGGAAGCGTCATATTTTCAATATCTTCCAACAACATGCAGGACGGAGACCCGGTAAAGAAGGCCTTCATAGCATACGAAACGGCACGCAAGGAATATGAAAGGGCCGCAATCCTGGTAAAAGACAGGATTGTTTCACAGCAGGAATACGAAAACATAAAAAGCAATTATGAAACAGCCAGAATAGCCTATGAAGCGCTCGGAGGAAGCGAAGACGGAGGCGCGGCAGTCAAAGCCCCTGCTTCAGGCCATGCCAGCGGCATCACTGTCACAGATGGAGAGTATGTTACAGCCGGCCAGCAACTCATGAAAATAATCACGCATGACAGGATGTATCTCCGGGCAGACCTGTCGGGAAAATATGCCGGACAACTCGGCAGCATAACCTCCGCCAATTTTTCACTTCCGTTCAGCGACAGAATCTATGAACTGTCGGAAATGGGAGGAAAAATCATTGCCAGGGGACAGTCAATCGATGAAAATTCGGCCTACCTGCCGGTCACTTTCGAATTCAGGGGAGGCGAAGGCATCATTAACGGCTCTTTTGCAGAAGTATGGCTGCTTGCAGATGAACGGGAAGGCATAATCGCCGTTCCCACAGGCGCATTAATCGAAGAGCAGGGAGAACATTATGTTTACCGCAGACTTGACGCCGACTGCTATGAAAAAGTCCATGTAACCACAGGTGCTTCCGACGGAAAAATGGTCGAAATATTGTCAGGAGTCCATGACGGAGACATAATAGTGACGGAAGGAGCCATGAGGATAAAACTCGCCTCGGCCTCCAACTCCATTCCGGGACACACCCATAACCATTAATATTACCCGCCATGCTGAACAAGATAATACATTTTTCCTTACAGAACAGACTTCTTATCATAGTAGCGGCCATTCTGCTTTTCATCGCAGGCTTATATCGCACGTTCAACGCCGAAATCGATGTTTTTCCTGACTTGAACGCCCCTACGGTAGTAGTCATGACCGAGGCGAACGGAATGGCCGCCGAAGAAGTGGAACAACTCGTGACTTTTCCGATAGAGACAGCCGTTAACGGCGCCACTGGCGTCCGCCGCGTAAGATCTTCGTCAACAGCAGGTTTTTCCGTAGTATGGGTCGAATTCGACTGGGGAACGGACATATACCTTGCAAGGCAGATTGTTTCCGAAAAACTCTCGGCCGCAGCCGACGAACTGCCTGAGACCGCCGGCAATCCGACGCTCGGGCCGCAATCCTCAATACTTGGAGAAGTCCTCATTGTAGGACTTACAGCCGACAGCACTTCTATGCTCGACCTGAGGACAATCGCCGACTGGACTATAAGGCCTCGCCTGCTCGCCACCGGAGGCGTAGCGCAAGTAGCGGTGCTCGGAGGAGACATCAAGGAGTACCAGATACTCCTCCACCCGGACAAGATGAAACATTACGGGGTCACGCTTGCCGAAGTGATGGAAGTAACAAGAGACATGAACCAGAACGCTAACGGAGGCGTGATTTATGAATACGGCAATGAATACATAGTAAGAGGCGTACTGACGACCGAGGATGTTGACCGCATGGCCGGCGCGGTAATACGCACCGACTCCCTAGGAATCCCGATAGTCCTGGGCGACATAGCCGATGTAAAAATAGGCGCCCAGCAGCCAAAACTGGGACTTGCATCCGAAAGAGGAGAGCCGGCGGTACTGCTGACAGTCACCAAACAGCCTGACACGGGCACGATTGAACTCACCGAGAAACTTGAAACCGCCCTTGAAGACATAAGCAAAAACCTGCCTCCTGATGTAAAAGTATCGACTGATATTTTCAGACAGTCAAAATTCATTGAAAGTTCGATTGACAATGTAAAAAGTTCGCTTTATGAAGGAGCCATATTCGTCGTCATAGTCCTCTTCCTGTTTCTGGCCAATGTGCGCACTACCGTAATCTCGCTCATTACATTGCCGCTTTCGCTGATGGTATCTGTGCTGATACTCCAGGCACTCGGGATAACGCTGAACACCATGAGCCTCGGAGGACTTGCCATAGCCATAGGCTCCCTTGTAGATGACTCGATTGTCGATGTTGAAAACGTTTGGAAACATTTAAGGGAAAACAGGGCCCTGCCGCCGGGAATGCAGAAACCGGTAATCGATGTGGTGTTTGAAGCATCGAAGGAAGTCCGCATGCCCATACTCAATTCCACGCTCATCATAGTAGTAAGTTTCATACCGCTGTTTTTCCTCAGCGGAATGGAGGGGCGCATGCTCATACCGCTCGGAGTTGCGTTCATTGTAGCCCTGTTCGCCTCTACTGTAGTCGCCCTGACATTGACTCCTGTCCTTTGCAGTTACATGCTGACAGGGAAGAGCAAGGACGGAAGGGTTCCGAAAGAAGCATTCATAGCGAGGTGGCTGAAAAACCGTTACCGCAACGGACTCAACTGGGCGCTGGATCACAAAAAACCGGTACTGGGCTTCACCCTGCTCCTTTTTGCCGTCGCACTCGGAATGTTCTTCACCCTTGGAAGAAGTTTTCTCCCCGCCTTCAACGAAGGTTCGTTTACCATAAACATCAGTTCCATGCCTGGAATATCTCTTGAAGAATCCGACAGAATCGGAAGACAGGCGGAAGAAATACTGCTCACAATCCCTGAGATAACGACTGTTGCAAGAAAGACAGGGCGCGCCGAACTGGACGAACACGCTCTCGGGGTAAACGTATCCGAAATCGAAGCCCCTTTTGAACTCGACGACCGCTCACACAGGGAACTCCTCAACGAAGTCCGTGAAAAACTATCTGTAATAGCCGGAGCGAACATAGAAATCGGCCAGCCTATCAGCCACCGCATAGATGCCATGCTCAGCGGCACACAGGCAAGCATAGCCATAAAACTGTTCGGAGACAACCTCAACGAAATGTTCCGGATAGGCAACAGCATAAAAGAGAAAATCAGCGCAGTGGAAGGAATCGCCGATCTGAATGTCGAGCAGCAGATAGAACGCCCGGAACTGAAAATCATACCACGGGAAAAAATGCTGGCCAAATACGGCATACCCCTGCCGGCATTCTACGAATTCATAAATGTAAACATGGCCGGTGAAACGGTGTCGCAGGTATATGAAGAAGGCAAGACCTTCAACCTCATAGTAAGGGCGGCCGAAGACTACCGCGGCAAGATGGAAGAAATATCCAACCTGATGATAGACGACGCCGACGGGTGCAAAGTGCCCCTCTCCTATGTCGCCGACATAGTATCTTCCACCGGGCCAAACACCATCAACAGGGAGAATGTCCAGAGAAAGATTGTCATATCCGCCAACACCGACGGACGAGACCTGAGAAGCGTTGTAAACGACATACGCTCTATCATAGACAGCGAAATAGAACTCCCGGAGGGATACCACATCGAATATGGAGGGCAGTTTGAAAGCGAACAGGCAGCAAGCCGTACGCTGCTCCTTACTTCCCTGATGAGCATCATGGTAATCTTCCTGCTCATGTACATGGAATTCAAAAGCCCGATGCAGAGCGGGGTCGTACTGTTGAACCTGCCGCTCGCCCTGATAGGAGGAGTATTTGCGATATTGCTTACAACCAAAGAGATAAGCATTCCTGCCATCATCGGTTTCATTTCACTGTTCGGCATAGCGACAAGGAACGGGATGCTGCTGATCAACCGCTACAACATGCTGGGACACGAAAACGGAGCCTCATTAAGGGAAAACATCCTGCACGGGTCGCTCGACAGGCTCAACCCTATCCTGATGACGGCATTGTCAACGGCTCTGGCACTGATACCTCTGGCACTGAGAGGAGACCTTCCAGGCAACGAAATCCAAAGCCCTATGGCTAAAGTAATCCTCGGGGGACTGCTTACCTCCACATTCCTGAACGCCTTCATCATCCCGATAGTATATGAATGGATGACAGGAAGAAAAATAAAAAAATTGAAAAACGCTTGACGACTGAACTGTAATTGAAAACAATAAAATGAAAAAAATATTGCTATTCTGCACTTTCGTTGCAGTACCGTACATCTGCTGCTCCCAGGAAATCGACACAGTGATGTCCAGGATTGAAAGGAACAATCTCGAACTTCAGGCACTTAGAGAGAGCAACAAGGCCTCCATGCTGGAAATCAAGGCGGAAAACAATATCCAGCAGGATCTTTCCGTATCTTACAGCCCGTTCTTTTCCAACGGAGTAAGAGGAGTAGCCAGTTCCGAATTCGTCGCATCCCTCGGGTTCGACTTCCCTACCCAGTATGCAGCACGTAAAAAGTGGGGCGACTACCGCAGCGAGGAAATCGGCAGGCAATACCTCCTGCAAAGGCGGGACATCCTTCTCGAAGCAAAAAAGCTCTGTCTTGAAATCATAAGGCTGGATGCCGAAAAAGAGATTCTCGACACCCGCCTTGAAAACGCCGACGAACTGCTTGCGCTTGTTGAAAAGAAATTCGAAGAGGGAGGGGCCGGCATACTTGAAATGAACAAGGTAAAGATGGAACGCATGACCATACGCACGCTTGCCGCCCAGAATAGCGCATCGCGCCGATCCGCCATCCAGAACCTTGAAGCGCTGAACGGAGGAATATCCCTGGAAATAGCCGCCAGCATGGAATATCCTGTCCTTCCCGCCCTTCCTGACTTCGACGCATTCTGCAAACACATAGCCGAATCGGATCTTTCCGTCCTGTCGGCAGGAGCATCCGTAGAAGCAACCGCACAGGAAATAAAAGTCAACAGGCAGAACTGGCTTCCGAAACTTGAAGTCGGATACAGACGGAACACCTCCCTGAACGAGGCATCCGACGGGTTCATCGTCGGCATATCGGTTCCTCTGTTTTCAGGAAAAAACAAAGTAAAGATAGCCAAGGCCAGACACACCGCCGCAATAGCGGGACTTGAAAATGCCCGGCTGCAATCCATCAACGAAATGCGCTCCAGTTATTTTGAAATGACCGAACTTGCCCAGGCCCTGGAAGAATACGACCTTCCTCTGATGCTGAATACTCTTGAAGCCTTGAAAAAAGCAGTCACGGCAGGACAGATTTCAATCATGGACTATTACATGGAAGCCGACAACATTTTCAACAGCCTTGCAGACTATATCGGCATTGAAAACAGATACCAAGTACTGATGGCCGAGTTGTTCAGAAACGAACTCTGACACATCAGTCTTTTCGCAGCACCTCCGCCGGGTTGACATTGACAAGCATATAGACCTGGCGGACTATCGCTACGAAAGACACTGCAAGCACCACGGCACACCCGGCCGCATAAACCCACCACGTACCGGAAGCCTTGTCCGCATAGCCCTCAAGCCATCTTGATACCACGAAATAAGATACCGGGATGGAAACCGCAGCGGCCACTGCCACTATTTTCAGGAAGCCCGCCACAGTACCCCAGAAAGCCGGTTGCCTCGACAGTCCGAATATCTTTCTGACAGCCACATTGCGGGCAGCCGCACGTGCGTAATAAGTGCTCATGGCAAGCATCGCCATGGATGAAAGCATGAGGGTCAATATCGTAAAGATAGTAATCAGCTTGTTGTTGCCGCTCTCTTTTTTGAAATAAAACGAGAATTTTTCATCAAGCGATCCGACTGTCACGGCATTGGCAAGGCCCCGGGTCTCATAAAATTCCCTGATTTTCTTTACCGCCTTTTCCGTATCCCCGGATACCTTCACCAGCATTTCCCGAAGAAACATGAAATCGCCGGGATCATTCATATCCAGTATATAATAACAGACATTCATCCCCTTGCTGTCCTCTTCGGTCATGTTGCCCTTTATGAAATCCCCCATGATTCCGCATACATTCAGCCCTTGTGAATTAAGCACTATCCCGGCCGAACCGTAGTCCGCCCCGAGATTTGACATCGTGCTTTCAGTAAGCCATACGGCACCCTCCACAGGCTCGGAAATAACGGACACAGGCCTGAAGCCGAGCATCCTGAAAGCCGCCATATCCCCGTAGAACCATTCTATCTGCACCTGTGTCCCGTCCTCAAGAAAATAACTTCCGGAAGTCCTTCCACCGTCCACAGGATCAAACTGGACATAGCCTATGTCCGTCACTTCAGGCATTGCCCTGAGTTCGTCCGCATAAAACTCATCGGCCGATGTAACCCCGTTCACGTAAATCACCCCGTCTTTGGAATAACCCCTGTCTATATCAAGCATGTACCTCAACTGGACGAACATGGCCAAGGCTATGCACAATGCGGCCGCAGCCACGAAATTCTGGACAAATACGAAGATATTGCCGAGTATCTGCCTTCCTCCCTTGCCGTAAGAACCTTTCATCAGGTCTATCGGTTTAAAACGCGAAAATATCATTGCCGGGACTATCCCCGAGAACAACGATACTACGCACACGAACAACACCAGAACGAGCCCCTGGAAGAGACCTATGCTCCCCAGCACATCTATTTCCTTGCCTAACAGCCTGCCCATCAACGGCTCGAAAGCCGGAATCAACGCAAGGCCGACCACGAAAGCCGCTGCAGTCAGTACAAAGGCCTCCGAAAGGAAGCGGAAGATTATCCCACTTTTCCGTTCTCCCAACAACCTCCTTGCAGCCATTTCCTTTGCACGCGAAACGGTCTGTGCCACTGTAAGCGACACATAGTTGAGCATGGCAAAAACCAACAGCAGCACCCCGGCGGCGATGAACAGGCTTATGAAATTCCTGTCCACAGTGTCGGTAAACGGCGCGCTGTATTCGGTAGCCCCGAAATGAATCTCCTTGAAAGGTATGAGGGCAACCCTGGAAGATATTCCTGATATATAAAGGTTGTCTTCCTGCTTCAGAATCCCTAATATCTGCTTTTCAAGTCCGTCCGTATCGGTTCCTTGGGCTATACGGAAGAATGTATTCGCCGTACCGTTGCCGTTATAAAGCAATGAAGGAAAAGCCTGCTCGTACAGTTCTATCCTGTAAATCATGTCCACATACGGGAAAATACTGTTCTTGAAATCCTTGAAAACCCCGGTCACGGTCAGAGGAATTGTCTCTTTGTCGATTGTTATATCG
>JADIMA010000057.1 GCA_017694945.1 Candidatus Merdivivens pullicola
GAAACAGTCGGTTCAGAACGCCACATACGAACAGAAGGATCCTCTGGTAATATACAAGGTAGAGAGTTACGGACTTTTCAAGGAAACAGTTCAGGACATCACTTCGGATGTGCTTTCCTTCCTGCTCCGTGCCTTCATTCCTTTGCGCCAGAATCCTACCGTCAGGGAAAGCGAACAGCGCCGGACCGACATGAGCCGCATGCAGACCAGCCGTTCGGACTTGCATACAAATTCCGGCGAGCCGAAGAGCAATGCTCCGGTCAGGGTTGAAAAACATGTGGGCAGGAACGATCCTTGCCCATGCGGAAGTGGAAAGAAATACAAGAATTGTTGCGGTAAAAACCAGTAAAATATTTATATGATGGAAAAATTCGATGTTATAGTCATAGGTGCGGGCCCGGGCGGATATGTCGCTGCTATCCGTGCCGCACAGTTGGGAATGAAATGCGCAGTGGTTGAACGGGAATCCCTCGGCGGAATATGTCTTAATTGGGGCTGCATCCCTACCAAGGCGTTGTTGAAAAGCAGTGAGAGTTATCTTACCGCCGCCCATGGTTCCGAGTACGGTTTCACGGCGGAGAATGTAAGGCCCGACATATCGGCAATAGTATCCCGCAGCAGGGGGGTGGCGTCCACAATGTCAAAAGGCATTGAATATCTGTTCAAGAAAAACGGTGTCTCTGTCATAAAAGGGGAAGCCAGGCTTCGCGCCGAGGACGGTCGCGCCGTGGTCGATGTAGTCCGTGAGGATGGAGAGACGGCGGTTTATTGCGCCGACCACACTATTATAGCCACAGGGGCGCGGGCGGCCTCTCTTCCTTTCGCTCCTATTGACGGAAAGAAGATTCTGGGTTACAGGAACGCCCTTGTCCCTGAATCCCTTCCGTCCACCATGGCAGTCATAGGTTCGGGGGCAATAGGCAGCGAGCTGGCATTTTTCTACTCGTCGCTCGGAGTCGATGTAACGATTATCGAATTCATGGACAGGATTCTTCCTTTGGAGGATGACGAGGCTTCTGCCCAGCTCAGCCGCTCTTTCAGGAAACGCGGGATAAAAGTCATGGTGTCTTCTGCGGTGAAATCGATAGATGTTTCAGGCGAAGGTGCCCTGCTTAAGATTGATACGAAAAAAGGAGAAGTTGAATTGAAGGCGGACGTGGTATTGTCGGCGGTAGGAGTAGTGCCCAATACGGACAACATCGGGCTTGAAAACCTCGGAATCGAATGCGTGAAACGCCGCATTCCTGTCAATGCACGTTATGAAACCTCTTTCAAGGGCGTTTATGCCATAGGGGATGTCATCGCTACGCCTGCATTGGCGCATGTGGCTTCTGCTGAAGCGATCAATTGCGTTGAGAACATCGCCGGACTCAACCCTTCTCCGGTGGATTATGGAATCGTGCCGTCGTGTACTTATACCAGCCCGCAAGTCGCTTCCGTCGGGCTTAACGAACGTACTGCCAAGGAAAAAGGCGTAGAGTATAAAACAGGCAAGTTCCCGTTCACCGCTTCCGGAAAGGCGACTGCGGCCGGAGAGCGCGAAGGCTTTGTAAAGATACTGGCTGATCCTGATACCGACAAGGTGCTTGGAGCGAGCATGGTAGGCGAGAATGTGACGGAGATGCTTTCGGTAATCTCACTCGCCATGAAAATGGGTGCTACGTGCAAAGACATAATGTCGGTAATCTTCCCTCACCCGACAATGAGCGAAGCCATCATGGAGGCTGCCGCTGCATTGCATGGCGAGGCAGTCCATATATGATTTTAAATCCAATATTTTATGGCAAAAAATGATAATATTGTCGATTTCAACGAGATAAGCCGCCTTTCGGCGAGTACCGAACTTAAAGGTACGATGATTTCCTCTTCGGATATCAGGATAGACGGGAAGTTTGAAGGCATGATAGTTACTGAAGGAAAGGTTCTTATCGGAGAATCTTCCGAGGTTAAAGGGGATGTCATCGCCCGCAGCGCCGATGTGTGGGGCAAGATAGAAGGGAACGTCGTCATCGGCGACGCGCTTTCCCTCAAGGACGGGTGTTCCCTTGCTGGAAATGCCGAAACGGTACGACTTAGCGTCGAAACAGGTTCGGCTTTCAATGGAAGTTGCAAGATGATAACAGCAGAAGAGTTTGAAAAGAAACTCAAGGCTGCAAAAGGAGTGAAGACTCAGGATTCGGGCAAGATGCAGCCGGGAAAAGTCGCGACCGCGTAATTTCCGGCTACAGGTTGAGCCTGTCTTTAATATTATAGGTGTTCCTGTCCTGGCTGTTTCGGGAAATCAGTTCTCCGATGAAGCCGGTAAGGAACAGTTGAGTGCCGATAATCAGGGCTGTCAGGGAGAGATAGAACAGAGGCTGCTCCGTGACAGCCCTGAAATCCATCCCGTTTATCTGGTTGATTACCTTTTCGGCTATTACCCATACTACCATGATTCCGCCGATGATGAAGAGCAGTGAGCCTATCAGTCCGAAAAGATGCATCGGCTTGCGTCCGAATGTCATTAGGAACCAGAGCGAAAGCAGGTCGAGATAACCGTTTACGAATCTGTTGACGCCGAATTTGCTTTTGCCGAATTTCCGTTTGCGGTGGACTACTTCCTTCTCTCCGATTTTCGTGAATCCGGCATTTTTGGCGAGGTATGGAATGTAGCGGTGCATTTCACCGTAAACTTCGATGTTTTTCACCACTTCGTTGCGGTAGGCTTTCAGCCCGCAGTTCATGTCGTGGAGCCGTATCCCTGTTATCCGTCTTGCAGTGGCGTTGTATATTTTTGAAGGAATGTTTTTTGTCAGTTTGTTGTCCAGCCTGTGTTTTTTCCATCCTGATACGAGGTCGTACCCCTCTTCGCGAATCATCCTGTAGAGTTCCGGTATTTCATCAGGCGAGTCCTGCAAGTCTGCATCCATTGTCACCACTACATCCCCGGATGCCGCTGCGAATCCGCAATATAGTGCGGCGGACTTACCGTAATTTCTTCTGAAGGAGATGCCTTTTATCAGGAAACCGTATTTTTCCGACATGCGGGATATGGTGTCCCATGACCCGTCCGTGCTGCCGTCATCGACCATTATTATCTCATAATCGTCTATCCTGTTTTCCAGCGCGCGGCGAATCCAGGTTACGAGTTCTTCCAGAGACTCGTTTTCATTATATATGGAAATGACAATCGAAAGATCCATTATGCGTTCGGTTATTGTCCGTCGGACGGATTGGCTGTATTGTTGAAAGGAGTGTTGTTCCTTTGCATTGATGAAATTATTCCGCTATATATTATTCCGAGCAGGAATATCCAGATGAACTGGCCGATGGTGCTGTACAGCGGAATGTATCCTTTCATGGCTTCAAGCATCTCTATCGAGTTGCTGTCTAATTGTCCTTTGTAGAGTTGCATTACGGCATCCCATGTGGCGGCCGTGCTGTCCGGAGAAATGTACAGCAGGTTCACCGCTACGAATACGGCGCAGAGTATTGAAGACAGCAGCGTCACTTTAACGCCGTAGCCGAAACGTTTCCCGGGATTTCCGCAGGCTGTGCCGAAATTTTCAATCTGTCTTTTCAAAAGCAGGAACGACCCCACGGTCTTGGCCAGCCACAGGATTGCGGATATTGCCATTGCAGCCATTGAAAAAGCGGCGGAGGACGCTCCCTCCCCTGTCATTTTGCTTATTAATATGTTTATTACTCCTGCACCTATTGTGATGCATGCGAGCACGGCGCCGTCTTTGGCCGCGCTGTTCCATATCTGTTGATTTGTGGTTACTTCTTTCATTTTCTGATGATTTGGGTGCAAATATACGCAAATTATTAGTATCTTTGCGCGATTTATACGATTAAACTCGTTCAGATATGATAAACATAACTTTCCCTGACGGGAGTGTCCGTCAATACGAGGCTGGGGTTACGCCTTACGAAATAGCGAACAGCATAAGTCCGAGACTGGCATCCGACGTGCTGGCCGCATCGGTGGTTTTTCCTGATGACAAGACGGGAAAAGGTACGATATATGATCTTGACAGGCCTATAAACGGAGATGCTTCTGTCAGGCTGCACAAGTGGGAGGATCCTGAGGCGAAGCAGGTCTTCTGGCATTCGTCCTCGCACCTGATGGCGGAGGCGCTCCAGCAATTGTATCCGGGTGTAAAGTTCGGTATAGGGCCTGCAATCGAGAGCGGTTTCTATTATGATATTGACCTGGGCGGAAAGACGCTTGCGGAATCCGAACTCAAGAAGATAGAAGACCGCATGATCGAACTCGCGCGCACCAAGGAGAAATTCGTCCGCAGGGAAGTTTCCAAGGACGAGGCCATGAAGACCTATACTGAAAAAGGCGACGAGTACAAGTGCGAACTTATCCGCGACCTCCAGGACGGCACCATTACTTTCTATACCAACGGGTCGTTTACGGATCTCTGCCGCGGGCCCCATCTGAGGGACACTTCAGTGATCAAGGCTGTGAAACTGACTTCCATAGCCGGAGCATACTGGAGGGGCGACGAAAACAGGCAGATGCTTACACGTATTTACGGCATAACCTTCCCTAAGAAGTCCATGCTTGATGAATATCTCGTGCTTCTCGAAGAGGCGAAAAAGAGGGATCACAGGAAACTTGGCAAGGAACTCGAACTCTTCACTTTCTCTTCACGCGTGGGGCAGGGCCTTCCTTTATGGCTTCCTAACGGGGCTATGTTGAGGGAAAGGCTGGAAATGTTTTTGAGGAAAGTGCAGAAAGCATACGGCTATCTGCCGGTGATCACGCCTCATATCGGTCACAAGCAACTTTACGTTACTTCAGGCCATTATGCAAAATACGGCAAGGATTCGTTCCGTCCGATTACAACTCCTCAGGAGGGAGAGGAATTCCTTCTCAAGCCGATGAACTGCCCTCACCACTGCGAGATTTACAGATCCAAGCCGAGGTCTTACAAGGATCTTCCTCTCAGACTGGCCGAATTCGGCACGGTTTACCGTTATGAGCAGAGCGGCGAACTCCACGGGCTTACGAGAGTGCGCGGATTTACGCAGGACGATGCGCATATTTTCTGCCGTCCTGACCAGTTGAAGGAAGAGTTCTGCAAGGTAATCGACATAGTGCTTTATATTTTCAAGACACTTGACTTCAACGAATATGTGGCCCAGGTTTCCCTCCGCGATCCGGATGACAGGGACAAATACATCGGTTCGGATGAAAACTGGGAAAAAGCCGAAAGGGCGATTATTGAAGCGGCTGACGAAAAAGGACTCAAGACAGTCGTAGAATACGGCGAGGCGGCATTTTACGGGCCTAAACTGGATTTCATGGTAAAGGACGCCATCGGAAGGAAGTGGCAGCTGGGTACAATACAGGTGGATTACAACCTTCCTGAAAGATTCGAACTCGAATATACGGGAAGCGATGACAAGAAGCACCGTCCTGTCATGATACACCGTGCGCCGTTCGG
This sequence comes from Candidatus Merdivivens pullicola, assembly GCA_017694945.1. Taxonomy (GTDB): domain Bacteria; phylum Bacteroidota; class Bacteroidia; order Bacteroidales; family UBA932; genus Merdivivens; species Merdivivens pullicola. Next base: position 5,442 of record JADIMA010000057.1, read on the forward strand.
TTCGATGGAACGTTTCGTAGCCGTGCTGCTTGAGCATACTGGCGGAAAACTTCCTTTATGGCTTACTCCTCAGCAGGCTGTTATCCTTCCGGTTAGCGAGAAATTCAATGATTATGCAAAAAAAGTTTGCAATTTGCTGAATAATTGCGATATTCGCGCCTCAATCGACGACAGGAACGAAACGATTGGCAAGAAGATACGCGAAAACGAACTCAAGAGGATTCCTTATCTGCTCGTTGTCGGTGAGAAAGAAGCCGGGGCGGACGCGGTTTCTGTAAGGAAACAGGGTGGTGAAAGTTGTGGAGAGATGAGCATCGAGGCTTTTGCCGCACTTGTCGGAGATGAAGTTAAAAAGCAATTGGCTTGATATATTTTAGTATGAACCACGCTCAGGCGTAAAAAACATTGGAGGATTTTTTTATCGCAACACCATTTAAAAAACCAATGGGCAAAAGGCCGAACCAGGACGGTGCGACGAGGCCCAATAACGGCAATGCCGCACAGGCAAGGCAGAAAGACGAAGAAGTAAGGATTAATGAAGCCATAACGTCTCCGAAAGTCCGCCTTGTCGGAGACAACATCCAACAGCCAGGGATTTATTCTCTTTCGGCGGCCATGAAGATGGCTGAAGAATTGCAGTTGGATCTTGTCGAGATATCGGCCAAGGCAGATCCTCCAGTGTGCAAGATTCTGGATTACCAGAAATACCTTTACCAGCAGAAGAAAAAGGCCAAGGAAATGAAGGCCAATGCTGCGAAGGTCGTGATAAAGGAAATCCGTTTCGGCCCTAACACGGATGAGCATGATTTCCAGTTTAAACTGAAACATGCACAAGAGTTCCTTGCAGACGGGGCGAAGGTGAAGGCCTACGTGTTCTTCCGGGGAAGGTCGATACTTTTCTCGGATCAGGGCGAAAAACTCCTTCTCCGTTTTGCAGTGGAACTTGAAGACTACGGCAGGGCCGAACAGATGCCGAAACTTGAGGGCAAGAGGATGATAATGATGATTGCCCCGATTAAGAAGAAATAATATGCGCCCGTGACGGGCGGCGATTAAGTTTTTATATTAACAGTTAAAATTTTTAACAATGCCGAAAATCAAGACCAACTCCGGTTCCAAAAAGCGTTTTACACTTACCGGAACGGGAAAAATCAAGAGAAAGCACGCTTACAAAAGCCACATTCTCACCAAGAAGACCAAGAAGCAGAAGAGAAATTTGACGCATTTCGCTATCATGGATGCATGCGATGCGAAAAAAGTCAAAGCTTTGTTGGGTATGTAATTTAATTTAAGTTCAATTAAAGTTTAACCAAGGACAAGCAGCCGGAAGTCCCTTAGAAAGGGCGCTGCCTCCAAAAACAAACAAAATTATGCCAAGATCGGTTAATTCAGTCGCTTCAAGAGCGCGCCGCAAGAAGATTTTGAGAGAGACCAGAGGTAATTTCCTCGCTCGCAAGAATGTCTGGACAGTAGCAAAGAACACCTATGAGAAAGGTCTTACTTATGCGTACCGTGACCGTAAGACCAAGAAACGCAATTTCCGTTCACTCTGGATTCAGAGGATCAATGCCGCTGCAAGACAGTATGGTTTGACATACTCACAGTTCATGGGACGTCTTGCCAAACAGAACATAGGCCTTGACCGCAAGGTACTCGCGGATCTCGCGATGAACAATCCGCAGGCTTTCGAGGCTATCATCAATTCTGTAAAATAGCATTTTGTCCCAGGGATGAATCTGAAGGAACTATATCATAACCGGTGGGTGAGATTCGCTTTTTGGGCGCTTCTCTATACTGCATGGGTCGTATGGCTCGGCAACTATTGGTTCCTGCTGGGTTTGATCATAGTTTTCGACATCAACGTCACAAAGAAAGTCAAATGGGCTTTCTGGAGGAAGAAATACAAAAAAGGCGAAAAACGCAATGCCCTGCTTGACTGGCTCGATGCCATAATCTTTGCTGTCATTGCCGTTACATTCATCAATATATTTTTCTTCCAGGCGTTCAAGATACCTTCTTCATCCATGGAAAACTCCCTGATGACGGGGGATTATCTGTTCGTAAGCAAACTGGCTTATGGCCCCAAGACTCCGCAGACACCTTTGTCTGTGCCGTTCACGCACAATATGCTGCCTTCCGGGAAGGAGTCATATTCTACGGCGGTGGAATGGAAGTACAGGCGTCTCAAGGGGTTCGGTGAGGTTGAACGCGGGGATTATGTGGTTTTCGCTTTCCCTCACGGGGATACGGTGCTGTCCCGTTTTCCGTCCGAGGACTATTATACGCATGTCCGCTTGAACGGACGGCAGTTTGTCCTTGACAATTACGGCCCGGTGAAAGTAAGGCCTGATGACAAGAAAGACAATTATGTGAAACGTTGCGTTGCCGTTGCAGGAGACACTCTTTCCATAACGGACGGTGTGATTCAGGTGAACGGTGAAAGGCTTCCGGATTACGAGGGAGTGCAGAATACCTATGAGGTCGTGACTTCCGGCCAGAGGCTGAACCCGAAAATCCTTGAATCCGTCGGAGTCAATGTTTCGGAAACATATTTTGACCCTTCCTTGCCTGGCTACAGGGCACTTTCTTTGACAAAAAAAGGCGCGGAAAGCCTGGAAGGGCTTTCGGCAGTGGTTTCGATGAAGATGAATGTCCAGTACAAGGGTTCGGACGATGCAGACGGGTATCTGATGATTTTCCCGTTCGACGAGTCCTATGATTGGACAAGAGACAATTTCGGCCCGCTGTGGATTCCTGAAAAGGGTGCGACAGTGAAGTTGGATTTGTCGGTCCTGCCTCTTTACAGGAGGATTATTGAAACATATGAAGACCACGAACTTGTTGTCAGGGACGGGATTATTTACATAGACGGTGAGGAAACGGACAGTTATACTTTCGGACAGGATTACTATTTTATGGTAGGTGACAACCGCCACAATTCTTTGGATTCGCGTTATTGGGGCTTCGTTCCGGAGGATCATATTGTCGGGAAACCGGCCGTGATTTGGTTCTCGTCGGATAAAAACAAGCCTTTCCCGAAGAATATCAGGTGGAACCGAATATTCAAGTTTTTGTAAAAAATTTGTTTTTTAGTGAAAATCGGGGTATTTTTGCACCCCCAAATGTGTTGAATAATAAATAAAAATGATATCATGGCAAGAGTTTGTCAAATAACAGGAAGAAAAAGGATGATAGGAAACAATGTTTCCCACTCCAAAAGGCGCACAAAGCGTGAATTTGCCCTGAACCTTAGGACTAAGAAATTCTGGTCGGAGGAAGAGCAGAGGTTTATTACTTTGAAAGTTTCCTGCAAAGGTCTCAGGACTATATGCAAGAACGGTTTGGCTGCTTCAATCAAAGAGGCGCAGAAAAAAGGTTATGTTAAAAATGTTTAATTCAGTGAACTATGGCAAAGAAAGCTAAAGGTAACAGGGTTCAGGTGATTTTGGAGTGCACCGAGCAGAAGGCTACCGGAGTTCCGGGGATTTCCAGGTATATTACGACCAAGAACAAGAAAAATACTACCCAGCGTCTTGAGCGCAGGAAATACAATCCGTTCTTGAAGAAAGTAACTCTTCATCGCGAGATTAAATAATTAAAACCGTTTAGACTATGGCAAAGAAAGCAGTCGCAACATTCTCGAAAGGAAGCACAAGGAATGTCGTAAAGTGCATCCGCATGGACAAGTCGCCAAAAACCGGCGCATACATGTTCAAAGAAGAGCTCGTACCTACAGAGCAGGTAAAGGATTTTTTTGCTAAGAAATAATACGTTTCTTGCAAGGATATAAGATAGGCCGCATCGGAGAAATTCCGGTGCGGCTTTGTTGTTCAATATCAAAAGTTCTGAAAAAAGAGCCAAACATCTTCTTAAATCCAAACATCTTCTTAACTTTGCAAGTTATTGTTTAGTTGTTGTATTATGGGTATTTTTGATAAAGGAATGAAGAAAACCAAGGACGGTTTCTTCTCGAAACTTTCCAAGGCGATTCTGGGCAAATCTGTCATTGACGATGATGTGCTTGATGCCATTGAAGAGGCTCTTATCGCTTCTGACATGGGGGTGGATACTACGATGAAAGTCATTGACAGCATAGAAGAACGTGTCCATAAGGAAAAATACACAAGCCTCAAGGAACTTGCGGATATTGAACGCGATGAGATCCGCTCATTGCTGAATGTGGCCGATAACGATGACAGGATAGTTCCTTTCGATTTTTCAAAGAAGCCGTATGTAATCATGGTAGTCGGGGTCAACGGTGTCGGAAAGACTACTACTATAGGCAAACTGGCTGCCATGCTCAGGGCCCAGGGGAAGACCGTGATGATGGGGGCCGCCGATACATTCAGGGCTGCCGCCGTTGACCAGCTCACCATTTGGTCGGAACGTTCGGGCGCCGACATAGTTAAACAGGAGATGGGCTCCGATCCGGCTTCCGTGGCTTTCGATACGGTGAAATCTGCAGTCGCGAAAGGGACGGACGTCGTACTTATAGATACGGCAGGCCGGCTTCACAACAAGGTCAATCTCATGAACGAACTCACAAAGATCCGGAATGTCATGCGGAAAGTGATACCGGATGCTCCTCATGAAGTGCTGCTGGTGCTTGACGGTTCAACGGGCCAGAATGCCTATGTGCAGGCTCAGGAATTTGCCAAGGCAACGGATATTACGGCATTGGCAGTGACGAAACTTGACGGTACGGCGAAGGGAGGCGTCGTAATAGGCATAGTTGACCGTTTCCGCATACCTGTCAAGTTTGTAGGTGTCGGCGAGGGCGTTGACGATTTGAAAGTTTTTGACAAAAAGGAATTTATCGATTCCATATTTTCCATAGATGATATAAAATGATTGAGATATGAAGATTTCTTACAGTTGGTTGAAAGAATACATTTCTACGGATTTCACTCCGGAGAAGATTGCCGAAGTCCTTACGGCTACCGGGCTTGAAGTCGAGTCCCTGGAATATGTGGAGCCTGTAGAAGGAGGTCTTGAAGGTGTGGTGGTAGCCGAAGTCCTTGAATGCAGCGACCATCCTGATTCGGATCACCTGCATGTGACAAAAGTCGATGCCGGCGACGGCGAACCGTTGCAGGTAGTGTGCGGCGCTCCGAACGTGGCTGCAGGACAGAAAGTCCTGCTGGCGAAGATAGGGGCGCGCCTTCCGGCTGAAGACGGTTCCGAATTCAAGATTAAAAAATCAAAGATACGCGGGGTGGAATCTTATGGTATGATTTGCGCGGAAGATGAACTTGGAATAGGTTCTTCTCATGACGGAATCATGGTTCTCGGCCGGGATGCCGTGCCGGGTACACCTGCGAAGGAATATCTCGGGCTGAAGACAGATGCCATATTTGAAATAGGCCTGACCCCGAACAGAATAGATGCGGCATCACATATAGGCGTGGCAAGAGATTTATACGCATGGATGAAGACTCACGGTTACGACTCGGTCAGCATGACTGTTCCGTCTGTATGCGGTTTCGTCCCCGGTAACGGAAGTGGGACCGAAATCGATGTCCAGGCTCCGGACGGGGCCCCCAGGTATTCGGGCGTGACCATAAGGGGCGTGAAAGTCGGGGAGTCTCCAGACTGGCTTAAAGAACATCTTCTGTCCGTCGGAGTAAGGCCGATAAACAATGTAGTAGATGTTACCAATTTTGTGATGCTGGAAGCAGGGCTTCCCATGCATGCATTTGATCTGGGAAAAGTGGAAGGCGGAAAGATCGTGGTACGGAGGGCTTCGGAAGGTGAAAAGTTCGTTACTCTCGACGGTGTAGAGCGGACGCTTTCCGACAAGGATCTGATGATTTGCGATGCAGTGAAGCCGATGTGCCTGGCCGGGGTTTTCGGAGGCGAGTTTTCCGGAATAAGCGAGACGACTACGGATATTTTCCTGGAAAGCGCTTATTTCAACCCTGTTTCGATAAGGAAAAGTTCAAAACGCCATGATTTGAAAACGGATGCGTCGTTCCGTTATGAAAGGGGGGCGGATCCCCTTCTGACGGATTATGCGGCAAAAAGGGCGGCAATGCTGATTGTAGAGATTGCCGGCGGACATTTGGACGGAGGCATAAACGAACGCTTTGCTTCCGAGATAGAGAAAGCCGTCGTGTCCCTGGATTTCTCCCGTATGGAGACCCTCATCGGAAAGCGGATAGGCAGGGATATGATCCTTTCAATCCTGAAGGCCCTCGGTTTCGTCATACTTGACAGCGTGCATGGCGCGGACGGCGAACTTACAGGTGTCACGGTCGAAGTCCCTACTTACAGGGTGGATGTTACGCGGGAGTGCGATGTCGTGGAAGAAGTGCTGCGTATTTACGGCTATGACAATGTGGACTTCCCGGATAGAGTAAGGATTTCGGCATCCGCCGGCCTTGCCGATAAAAGCGGCCAGGTTTCCGAAATAATATCGAATATGCTGGCTTCAAACGGATTCAATGAGATAATGAACAATTCCCTTACCAGAGGGGCGTATTATGACGGTTTGACTACTTTCCCTTCCGACCGTTCCGTTGCAGTCCTCAATCCTCTCAGTTCGGATTTGAACGTGATGCGCCAGACATTGATTTTCGGAGCCCTTGAAGTTGTCGCGCATAACATGAACAGGCAGGTGTCCTCAATGAAACTTTTCGAGACAGGTTCCGTCTATTCAAAGAAAAACGATGAGATACAGAAAGTGAGCGATGTTGACCAGCACAAGGTGGTTTCGCTGTTCATTACTGGTTCGTCTGAAAAATCCTGGTGCTCGCCGGTAGAGAAAAGCGACTATTTCATGTTGAAAGGTTATGTGGAACTGATTCTGAAGCGTTTCGGAAAAGAATTGTATGCATTCGACTGTGAAGCCGCGCCCGAAGATATTTTCAGCGAAGGCCTTGAGTATTCGTCGAATGGCAGAAAGTTTGCCGTAATCGGGACTGTTTCGCCGAAACTGTTGAAAATGTTCGGGATACGTCAGCCGGTCTTTGCAGCGGAGATTTCCCTTGATGCCATCGTCGGAATGGCGGTGAAAAATGAAGTAAGGTATTCTCCTCTTCCGAAGTTCCCGGAAGTGAGGAGGGATCTCGCCCTTCTTCTTGATGAAAGCGTTTCTTTTGCGGAGATGCGCAGGGCCGCCATAAAGTCAGGACGCAAATTGCTGAGGAATGTTACGCTTTTCGATGTTTACAGGGGCGACAAGATTCCTTCGGGCAAAAAACAGTATGCACTGTCGTTCATTCTGCGCGACCTTGATAAGACATTGACCGACAAGGATGTGGAGCGTTTTATGGACAATATGGTCAAGACTTTTGAAAAGGAATTCGGTGCACAGTTGAGATGAAGCGTACAGCCATATTGATGTTCTTCCTGTTCTTGCTCTTCCTGGCCGCATGTTCGGACAGGGGGGTGATACCACGTGCCAAGATGGCCGAGATCAACGCGGATCTTTTTCTTGTTGATGAGTGGTTTTCTCAAAACCAGAGGTATGCGGCAGCTACGGATACATCGCTGGTTTATGAGCAGGTCTTCCAGAAGTATGGTTATACGGGCGAAGACTATGTCAGAAGCCTTGATTATTACATGCTTGATTCGGACAGGTATATCAAGGTGGTGAAGAAAAGCCGTCAGATACTGGAACAAAGGAAGAATTCGGTGGTGAAACTCATTCTTGCCGATGACAGCGAGCGGCGGGCGGGGTTTGTCCTCGACAGCCTTATAGAGGCGCTGCCTCCGGTGGGATATTTTCCATATATTACAGACACTACGGAGATTTTAATCGTTGACAGTCTCGGAAATGTTGAAATCATGGCAGATACGGTGTTTTTCATGAACGACACCACGAAATATGTTTTCCTTCCGGAGATTGCAGATTCTTTAAAAATAAAAAGGAGCGTGACGGAACTATGAGGATTTTTACATCAGATTATATTTTCCCGATAGTCGCAGGCCCGATCAGGGACGGATACGTAATGACCGACGACGAGGGGTATGTTTTGAAAATGGGGGCTGCAAGGGAACTCAACCCCCCGGCGCTTTCTGTAGCCGAATATTTTCCGGGAGCGATTGTCCCCGGATTCGTTAATACGCACAGCCATATAGAACTTTCGCATCTGAAAGGCGCATTTTCCAAAGGCAGCGGAATGTCGGGCTTTATCAACCAGATTAATTCCCTGAGGGATTCGGTGGACAAAAGCGGACGTATCAATGCCATTGAGACTGAAATGCGCGGACTTTACAGGCAGGGCGTTTCCGCAATGGCGGATATTTCCAACTGCAACGAAAGTTTTGAGTGCAAATCGCATTCGCCGATATATACGAGGACTTTCCTTGAAGTTTTCGGAACGGATCCGAAAGAAGCGGATATGATTGTGGAGGGGGCTCTTGAATTGTGCCGCGAGGCCGAGGAAATGGATCTGGACGCAGCCCCGACGCCGCATTCCTGCTATACGATGTCTCCCGAACTGCTGAGGGCGGCTTCAGTCGCAGGCATCAAGAGCGGCTATCTCTCGTATCATTCGCAGGAAAGCCGGCAGGAAGAAGACCTTATAAGATACGGTACGGGTGAACTTGCGGAAAACTATAAGGGACGTGGGCTCCCAACTCCTCCGGTTACAGGTACTTCCGCGCTCGTTTATTTCATAGACAATCTCAAGAAAGTCATGAGGGCTCCGATAAGGGGGCATGTGTTGCTTGTGCATAATGTCGCAATAGATGAAGAGAGTATAGATTATGCTCTGGAATGGCTGAAGTCGCCGTATTTTGCGATATGCCCTCTTTCAAATATTTTTATACATAACCAGCTTCCGCCTCTGGAACTGATGCGCAGGAAGGGGCTGAAGATAACAGTCGGTACGGATTCTTTGTCAAGCAATGATTTGTTGTCGATGGTCGCTGAAATGAAGTGCATTCAGGATCATTTCCCGGAGATTCCTTTTGACGAAATCCTGAAATGGGCTACCCGCAACGGGGCTGAATTTCTTGGAAAGGAAGAACTCCTCGGCTCCTTTGAAGCGGGCAAGAAGCCGGGCATAGTAAATATAGAAGGTTTTGATGTGCAAAAGATGAGACTTACGGACAAGTCTGTGTCCGTGAGGATTTTGTAGGAGGTTTGGCATTATGTCCACAGCACTTTTTGAAAATATTGTTTTCGGCCCTGTGTCTTCACGGCGTCTGGGCGTTTCGCTGGGTGTGAACCTTTTGCCCCGGCATGGCAAATTGTGCAATTTCGACTGCATTTATTGCGAGTGCGGTTGGAACGAAGAACACCGTGACGACAAGGTTCTGCCAACCGTTGAACAGGTGGCTGCCGCTCTCGAGGCCAGGCTGGCCGAATTTTCGTCAGAAGGCAAACGCATAGATACGATTACATTTTCAGGCAACGGCGAACCTACGATCCATCCTGATTTTCCTGAAATCATAAGGCGTACCCTCGAATTAAGGGACAGGTTTTTCCCCCAGGCCAAGGTGTCTGTGCTTTCAAACGCCACGATGATTTGGAAAAAAGACGTCAGGGACGCCCTGATGAAAGTGGACAATCCCATATTGAAACTGGACAGCGCGGACATCGAAGTCGTCAGGGCGGTCAACAGGCCGAGGGGCGAATATTCAATAGAGACCGTGCTCGAAGGCATGGAGGCCTTTAAAGGCGATTTCATCCTGCAGTCCATATTGTTCAAGGGTTCAGGATATGATATGTCGGACACGGGGAGGCTGGAACGCTGGTATGAAATAGTACGGCGTGTAAGGCCGCGTGAAATAATGTTATATACGATAGACCGCGATACTCCTCAGAAGGGTCTGTCGAAGGTAACGGTGTCCGAGATGGAAAAAATAGCGGAGCCGCTGGTGAAAGAAGGGTTCCGTGTGCAAATCCGCGGCTGAGGCATGAGGGCTGTTTTGCAAAGGGTGCTTTCTGCCGAGGTAAGGACGGCTTTTCCCGGTTGGACTGACTTGCAGTCGCTCCCGGTAAGCGGCAGTATAGGCAAGGGTTTGCTGATGCTCGCCGGTTTTACATACGGGGATACGGTGGAAGATATGGAGTGGATGGCGAAAAAGGTGGTCTCAATGAGGATCTTCGATGACGAACAGGGCGTGATGAACAAGTCGTTGCTCGACATATCCGGGGAAATACTCGTGGTAAGCCAGTTCACCCTTATGGCTTCGACTGCGAAAGGAAACAGGCCGTCTTACATAAGGGCGGCTCATTCGGAGGTTTCGCAACCCATGTACGAGGATTTTCTCGGAATGGTTTCTTCCCGTCTCGGGCGCGATGCGGAAAAAGGCGTTTTCGGGGCGGACATGAAGATATCCCTTGTGAACGATGGCCCTGTGACGATAATACTTGATTCGAAAGCAAGGGATTTTTAATATGTGCTATTCATACAACAGACAGATATATGGAACATTACTTTAAAAAATACGATTACAGGCCGGACAGGGATTCCATCGAAAGGAATCTTGATATGATAGCCTCAAATATCGACAGTGCCGTGACTCCAGGGATACTCAGGGCGTGTTTCGGCATGATGGATCTGACTTCGTTGAAGAACAACGATACCCCTTCCGCCATAAAGAAACTGGTGTCCAAGGTAGATGCTTTCAAAAAGTCGTATCCTTCTTATCCTAATCCTGCGTCAATATGCGTGTTCCCGGACTTTGTGCCTGTCATTAAGGAAATGAAGCAGAGTGAGGATGTGCATATCACTGCCGTGGCCGGAGTTTTTCCTCATTCGCAGAGTTTCATAGAGGTGAAGGAGTTGGAGTGCAGGATGGCCGTGGAGGCCGGCGCGGATGAAATAGATGTGGTGCTTGCCCTGAATGCTTTTCTTGACGGAGATTTTGAACGGGCTTCTGAAGAATTGCGCGTCCTGCGCAAGGCTGTTGACGACGCCGCTTCGGCAAGAGGCCGCAAGGCGGTTCTCAAAGTGATACTTGAAACCGGACTGCTTGTAACCCCGGAGAATATAGCGGCGGCATCCTTCCTTGCAATGGAAGCCGGAGCCGACTTTATAAAGACCTCTACCGGTAAGACCGAAGTGTCGGCCACTCCTGTGGCGGCATATATCATGTGCGAATGCATATCGGCATATTACAGGAAGACCGGGCGCAAGGTGGGATTCAAACCGGCCGGAGGCATTTCTTCAAGCAAGGATGCAGCAAGTTATTATTTCATAGTATCGACGGTTCTTGGTAAAGAATGGCTGGACAAGACGCTTTTCCGATTCGGCGTCAGCCGCATGGCCAATAATCTGCTTTCAGATATCGAACAGGAACGAGTGTCATATTTTTAATAAACGAATGTTATCATGAAAGGTATATGCATAAAGATGCTGTCCGTCTCGATTCTTGCCATTATGTGCTGTCATGTGCTTGCGGCGCAGGATTACAGAAGCGGAATAGGCGTGAAAGTCGGTAACAACATGGGAGTCGATTACAAGATTTTTGTCAATGAAAGCCAGGCTTTGGACATAGGCCTCGGAGTGCTTGAGCCTTTTGACGACAGGGGGCCTCAGTTCGTGCTGCTCTCTCCTCAATACCTCTTTCATTTCAACGTGTTCGCGGACGGGGTCAGTTTTTTTGCCGGCCCGGGACTGTCGGCGGGAATCCAGGTAGGTTATGACAATGAATCCGAAAAACTTCTGACTGAAATAACCGGAACGAGGGTCAATTTTTATTTTTCAATAGACGCGGCTCTCGGCATAGAATACAAGGTTCCGGATCTTCCTCTTGCCCTGGCTTTCGCATGGTCTCCAAAATTGCAGATTTACGGAGATAAAAAACTTGTCCGGAAGGAGGGAGGAAGCCATTTTCTGCCGCATGAAGACTATGTCGCTGAAAACAGGATATCGGCTCGGCTCGGCGACTTGGCTATAGGAATCCGGTATGTTTTTTAAAAAAAATTGTTAAAATTTTCTTTTTTGACCTTTGACTGAAAAATCACAGTTTCGTACGGTTGCAGGCTTCGTGTTTTATGTCATACGGTGGCAATTGATTGATTTATAAGTGAAAAGCGCGGTGTTTGCCGCGCTTCGTTTTTTTGAAATCCTTTCCGGAAGCCATATATTCGCAGTGCTAAACATAAAATTTACGTTATGAGAAATGTTCTGATTTTAATGTTGGCACTGCCGCTTTTGGTGCTGACGGTTTCTTGTGAGAAAGGTGTTGCGGCTGATGGGGACAATCTTCATGGCGATGTCGCCGGAGAACGGCTTCGCGGCGAGATTGTCCTTGGGGACAGGCTGGAAAACCCTTATACCACGGTCAACATGCGCAAGGCGTATTCTTCCCTGTATCCGACGAAATCTTCAAGGGACGCGGTTGAAACCACCCATCTTTATGTGCGTTTTCTTCCGGCGGATGCAGACGAACTCGGTTCGCTGCACGGCATGGGCCTCGTCCTGTATGATTATCCGTTGGATTATGAAATACTTGTTGATGGGGACTACTATCATGATCCCGGTATTGCCGAGGGGGATATCACGTGGCAATATTCGGTAGTCGAAAAGGATTTCGTTTTCCCTCGGATCCGGTATGAGATTCTTGACGAATGCTGTATTTCCGAATCCGATTGCATTACGCGGGCTTCCGATGTGGACTTCGACGCCCTGGAGAGGGAGGCTTTCAGGATTACAGGCAACGAAGGCTTGCTGGAAGATGCAACCAAGGTGGCGAAATACATCCCCGAAGGGCGTCTGACGGTTTCTGATCCTGATTTCAACAACGGGCAGAAAGCCGGTGTCGCGGGTATTCGCGTAGTCGCCAACGTATTTGTGAAGATAGCGAAAGGATATACGGATGCTGACGGGTATTTCAAGTTGAACAAGGGTTTTTCCGCTTCAAAGATCAGGTATCGGGCAGTGTTTGAGAATGAACGGGGCTTCGACATAGGATTCAATTTCGTTTTGGTGCCGGCATCCGTGGCATCGCTCGGAAAGCATTCTTCCGAATGGATGGAAGTGCATTTCGACAGGAACGAAGATCCACTTGCATGGAGGAGGGCGATAGTCAACAATGCAATGTACGAATATTGGAGCGATTGCGTGAAGGATGCCGCCGTATCCGCACCTCCGGAAGACCTGCGTATATGGATTATGGATTCAATGACCGATGATTATACTCTGATGCTCCATCAGGGTGCTGTCTGGGATGGCTCTTTTCTTGATGACAAGTTCCCTGCGATAGTGCGGATTCTTAAACTCTTCATGCCGGATATCCTGATAGGTGCGGGGGATTTCAAATACGCCTCGGACTTGTACCGGGATGTATATCACGAGGCGGCTCATGCCAGCCACTTTTCACAGGCTGGCAAGGCGTATTGGAACAATTATGCGGCTTCGATGGCGGCTAATGCCATAACCGGGAATGACAGGTTCGGTACCGGGGAAAGTGAACTTGACGGGTATTCGGGGATTGCCGAGATGTGGGCCTATTATTACGGGAGCAGGTACTACAACCGGCGTTATGATGCCGACGGCGTCTTCGGAAGCGACTGCTGGTTCAAGCCACAGGCTCTGGAGGCATTGGAACAGGAAGGGATTTCCCCGTCATCCATTTTCTCGATGTTCACTTCAGAGTTGCATTCCATTAAATCGTTAAGCGAAGAGATCAGAAACAAATACGGAAATGACTGTGCCGATTGTTTTGATGTCTATTTCGGCTTTAAATCGTTTAAAGACGGATTTAAGATACGCGGGGACGATGACAAAAGCGGTGAAAAACTTCCGGTAGGCAAGTATCCTCCGCGGCCGCATCTGTCCGTGAAATAGTACGGCGGACAAGACTGCTCCTGTCATGTTCTTTCGCATTAAGCCGGGGAGGTCGGGCCGCGCCTCCCCGTTTAGTCTAATTGTGCTTCTATTCGCCGATAAGCAATAAGCCGGTGTTGCCGGGCAGTTTTCACTCTTTAAATCCGGCGATGTTTTCAGCAATCTTGCTTACAAGGGATTCAAGCGCCTCGTCGCTTGTCCATGCGATATGCGGGGTAAGCAGGAGTTTTTCCTTTATGCAGCGGCCTTTGTCGTCAGTGTAGTCCTTGAACTGCATGTATGGATGTTCCGGTGGCAGCGGTTCTTTCGCATATACGTCGAGTGCGGCTCCTGCTATAGTTTCTTCATGCAGCGCCGTTACAAGGTCGGTTTCATTGATGATGCCTCCCCGTCCCATATTGACGATATAGGCCGTAGGCTTCATAAGCCTCAGTTCCTTTAAGGTTATGAGGCCCTTGGTCTTTTCGTTGAATGGGGCGTGTATTGTTACGATGTCGCTGATTTTAAGCAGTTCATCCAATGGCAGGGACGGGTATTCTTTGCAGTGGGATGTTCCTGAAGTGGAATAATATGCAACTTCCATTCCGAAGGCTGTCGCGATCTTCGCCACCCTTTGACCTATGTTGCCCATTGCGATTATGCCCAGTCTTTTGCCTTTCAGTTCAAAGAAAGGCCACGACATGTCGGCGAACAGTCCGTTTTTATAGTACTCGCCGCTCTTGACTCTTCTGTCATAATACGATGCGTGGCTCACAAGATTGAGGATGTGCATGAAAGTTATCTGTGCGACTGATTCGGTCGAATACCCGGCCGCATTCTTGACCCTGATGCCTTTAGATTCGGCGTAGTCCACATCTATGTTGTTGACTCCAGTGGCGGCCTCGCATATGAGCTTCAGTTTCGGAGCGGAATCGATAAGTCTCTTGTCAACGATTATCTTGTTTACAATCAGGACTTCGCAGTCGCGAACCCTTTCTATTGCTTGTTCCGGCGTGCTTCTTGGATAAAGTACAAGGTCTCCTGTATTTTCAATAGGGGAGAAAGAGACATTCCCCAAAGTGTCGCTGTCTAGAAAAACAATCTTCATGGCTTGTCGATGTTGGAATTTTAACAGCCGCAAGTTACTAAAAAATACGATATAAAAAAGCAGTCCGGCCGCATTGACCAGACTGCTTTTTCATGTGCGCAGGATCAGACTCGAACTGACACGCCGTTGCCGGCACTACCCCCTCAAAGTAGCGCGTCTACCAATTTCGCCACCTGCGCTTTGATTGGGATTGCAAAGGTAGAAACTTTTTTCTAATTTTGAAAAATTTTTTAATAAACTTGCAAAAAAAAATTAAAAATGAGGTTGCAGGAAGTTAAAGCGGGGAAAACCGATGTCGCGGACTTTTATTTTACCGGAAGAGATGCGCTGAATGCACTGTACGGTAGTATAGAATCCGCACGATCTTCTGTACTTCTGGAGTTTTTCATATTTGAAGATGATGAAACGGGCATGAGGTTCGCGCGTCTTCTGGAGGCCAAGGCGAGGGCCGGGGTGACAGTGATGCTGAGTTACGACGCCATCGGTTCGAGAGGGGTTTCCAGAAAGTTTTTGAAAGAACTTGCGGCTTCCGGCGTGCGCATATCCTGTTTCAATCCGGTTTTTTCGGCATACGGAATCATCCATGCGAACCACAGGAACCACAGAAAACTTGCAGTGATTGACAAAAGCATATCTTTCATCGGCGGAGTCAATGTCGCCGACAGGTATTATGACGGGGGGAAATATGCGCTGTGGAGAGATACATTCTGCAAGATTTCAGGAACTGATACGGCTGAACGGCTTTCAGTCATATTCTATAACGACTTCAATCACATTTATAAATCCGGAGGCCTGGTAGGCGAAGACTGGCTCATGTCGAAAATATCCGGGGCGCGTTCATCGGTGAAAATCCTTACTCCGTATTTCACTCCTTCTAAAGAGATGTATAAGGTTCTGGCGGCGGCATGCATGCGGGGAGTGGAAATCGATCTGATGATGCCATACAGGACGGATTCCAACATTCTTCACTATTGCAACATGGCGTCTGTGGAAAACTGTCTCGGTCTTGGCATGGCTCTGCACCTTTTCTATAATGGTTTCAATCATTCGAAGGTGCTGATTGTCGATGATGAGACGGCCTATGTCGGCTCTGCCAATATGGACAACCGCAGTCTGAGGCTGGATTACGAAGTCATGGTTGAAATAACAGGACGCGAGAGCGTAGAATTCCTGCTGAAAAGGTTCTCCAGGGATTTGAGATACTGCAGGAACCTTCACAACGTAGGGGACTGGAAAGAAAGGCCAAAACGCTCAAGACTTTATGAGCGCATGGCCCGGTTGCTTTACAAGTTCCTCTGACAGGGCATCGCTGCACTGCCGTTATTCCCACTCTATTGTTGCAGGCGGTTTTGAACTGATGTCATAGACTACTCTGTTGACGCCTTTTACCTTATTGATGATGTCGTTCGATGTTTTTGCAAGGAATTCATAAGGAAGGTGTACCCAGTCGGCAGTCATGCCGTCGGTGGATATTACTGCTCTGAGTGCCACTGTGTATTCATAAGTCCTTTCGTCTCCCATCACGCCTACGCTCTTCACCGGAAGGAGTATCGTGCCTGCCTGCCAGATTGAGTCATACAGGTTTGTTGCATCGGACAAAGGGTCTGAAGCCGATTTGATTCCCGGACTGCATGGCGTGTTCCTTAAGCCGCTGATGAATATGTCGTCCGCTTTACGGAGTATTTCAAGTTTCTGAGTGGTGACTTCTCCGAGTATCCTGATTCCGAGGGACGGCCCCGGGAAAGGATGCCTGTCGATGAGTCCCTTTTTTATTCCCAGTTCTCTTCCCACGCGCCTTACTTCGTCTTTGAAAAGAGAGCGCAGCGGTTCCACGATTTTCAGATTCATCTTTTCCGGCAGTCCTCCTACGTTGTGATGCGATTTGATTGTCGCCGAAGGCCCGTTTACCGATGCGGACTCGATGACATCGGGGTAAATCGTGCCTTGTGCAAGCCATTTCGCACCTGTGATTTTCCGTGCCTGCTCGTCAAATACGTCTATAAAGGTCTTTCCGATGGCCTTGCGTTTCGCCTCTGGATCCGTAACGCCTTTGAGCGCGGAAAGAAACTTTTCAGAGGCATCGACGCCTATTACGTTTAGCCCCATGTCTTTATACGATGAAAGCACATCGTTGAACTCGTTGAGGCGCAAAAGGCCGTTGTCCACGAAGATGCAATACAGATTGCTGCCTATTGCCTTGTTTAGCAGTACCCCGGCAACTGTCGAGTCAACACCGCCCGAAAGTCCGAGAATAACTTTGTCGTTCCCGAGTTTTTCGCGCAGTTCCCTGACTGTGTTCTCAATGAACGAGGCCGGAGTCCAGTCACCCTTGCAGCCGCAAATGTCTATGGCGAAATTCTTAAGAATCACAGGCCCTTCTTCGGTATGGAATACTTCCGGATGGAACTGCACGGCGTAGGTGTCTTCTCCTATGATATGGTACGCTGCATTGGTTATGTCTTCCGTGGATGCTATCACTTCAGCCCCTTCGGGGATTCTTGCTATCGTGTCTCCGTGCGACATCCATATCTGCGATCCGTCCCGAACCCCTTCAAACAGGCGGCTGTCGGATACGATATGGAGTTTCGCCCTTCCGTATTCCCTTGACAGGGAGGGTTTTACATCTCCGCCGAAATGGTATGCGAGATATTGTGCTCCATAACATATTCCAAGCAACGGCAATTTCCCCTTGATGTTTTCAAGATCGACCTGTGGGGCCCGGTCGTCTCTCACGGAAAACGGGCTTCCCGAAAGGATGACTCCTTTTACGCTTGCATCCAGCGCGGGTATCTTGTTGAACGGATAAATTTCGCAGTAAACGTTCAATTCACGTAACCTCCTGCCAATCAGTTGGGTCACTTGTGAACCGAAATCCAGGATGATGATTTTTTCTGTCATATGCGTCGTCTTAAAAGATGAACTTTTGGATAGAAGAATGCAAAAATAACGAAAATCCTTTAAGAAAATAAAGGAAAATGGTAATTTTGCGGGCTGATTCAAAATTTATATGCGGGAAATTAGAAACATAGCGATTATCGCGCATGTCGATCACGGTAAGACTACCTTGGTTGACAGGATGATTTATCAGTCCAAATTGGTGAGGGACAATGAGAAATTGGGAGAACTCATTCTGGACAACAATGATTTGGAAAGGGAGCGAGGAATAACGATTCTGGCGAAAAATGTTTCGGTGCCGTACAAAGGCACGAAGATAAATATCATCGATACTCCGGGGCACAGCGATTTCGGCGGCGAGGTGGAGCGCGTGCTCAACATGGCCGACGGAGTCCTCCTGCTTGTGGATGCATTCGAGGGCTGCATGCCCCAGACGCGTTTCGTGTTGCAGAAAGCGATAGAAATGGGCAAGAAGCCGGTAGTGGTAATCAACAAGGTGGACAAACAGAACTGCCGTCCCGACGAAGTGAACGAAGAGGTCTTCGACCTTATGTTCTCTCTGGGCGCTTCAGAAGACCAGTTGGACTTCAAGACAGTTTACGGGAGCGCGAAGCAGGGCTGGATGTCGCTTGACTGGAGACAGCCTTCAAAGGACATAACCCCTCTCCTCGATGTCATCCTTCAGGAAATTCCGGTGTCTCCCGTGAACGAGGGTACGCCGCAGATGCTTATTTCGTCATTGGAGTATTCGCCTTATGTGGGGCGTATAGCCGTGGGGCGTGTTACGAGGGGAGAACTGTCCGACGGCATGAATATTACGCTTTGCAAGCGTTACGATATCCAGACCAAGGCCAAGATAAAGGATCTGATGGTGTTCGAGGGGCTGGAAAAGAAAAAGGTTGAAAATGTGCAGTGCGGCGAGATTTGCGCCGTGGTGGGTCTGGAAGATTTCGAAATCGGCGATACCATTGCCGATTATGAAAATCCCGAGCCGCTTCCTCCGATATCCGTTGACGAACCGACGATGAGCATGCTTTTCTGCATAAATGATTCTCCGTTTTTCGGCCGTGACGGAAAATATGTGACTTCCCGCCATCTTAAGGAAAGGCTTGACAGGGAACTTGAAAAGAATCTTGCCCTTAGAGTGAAGCCAGGGCCTACGGCCGATTCGTTCATAGTTTACGGCCGAGGTGTGCTGCATCTTTCAATCCTGATAGAGACGATGAGGCGCGAAGGCTTCGAACTTCAGGTGGGTCAGCCGAAAGTCCTTGACAAGACCATAAACGGCGTCAGGTGCGAGCCTGTCGAAAGCCTTACGATAGACCTTCCTGAAGAATTTGTCGGCAAGGCCATAGAGATGACCACCCGGAGAAAGGGAGCATTGATACGCATGGAGGCAAAAGGCGACCGCGTGCATCTCGATTTCGACATACCTGCCCGCGGGCTTATAGGTTTGAGGAGCAATCTTCTTACAGCAACGCAGGGAGAAGCTATCGTGGCACACAGGTTCAAGGATTACGAACCATACAAAGGAGATATAGAAAAAAGGAATAACGGTTCGCTTGTTTCTTTGGAGACCGGCGTGGCGGTTGCGTATGCGATGGACAAACTGCAGGATCGCGGGCGGTTTTTCATCTCTCCGGGTGCGGAGATATATGCAGGCCAGGTCGTCGGAGAGCATACG
>JADIMA010000058.1 GCA_017694945.1 Candidatus Merdivivens pullicola
GGCAAAAATGGGTATTGATTGTCAATACGTTACAAAATCTTGAAAATCCGTTTCCCACAAAAGTTTAATAAGCCCGAAAAATGACGGCGGAAGAATCCGCAGATTCAACCGCCGCCGCTTTCAATCTCTCAAAAACTCCAGAAACCTATGCTCGTAATGACACCCCTGGCATCGTATGTGAATTTCGGACAATTTGTAAACTCTATGTCTTTCCATCCCGTTGGACGCCAAAATATCGCACCGCCATTGTTGTCATAACTGATTTCTTCCTTATCACCATCCATATCATACATCTTGGACTTGTCATCACCTACTCGCACATATCCGTTCACTATGTACTTATCGTCATATACATATGCCGTCAATATCTGACCTTTCGGCTTCCCGGACAGTACTATTATGGCATCATAATCGCAGACACGGGCATAATCGCCTTTGTCGGAAGAATATACCTCGCCGCATTTGTAGTTATAACTATATCCGAATTCGCCATATTCAACCGAATCAGGCTCGCCGAAAGCCGTTATAATATCTTGCTCGGAATATTCACATTCGGCCATTACCAAACCGTTTATCGTAAAAGTGGAGAAGTCATAATCAGAAACAATCTCACTTGCGACATTATCCGACTGGGCATATGTATTTGCATGGAAGCACATTAACATTAATGTGATTAATATCATTGATCTTTTCATAACACATGTTTTTTATTCGTTGCAATCGTTAATCCACCGACGATATGTATATGACATTACCCGCATTATAACTTTAGCGTGGATAAGTTCCCCCTACATTCCGGTAGTCATCATAACTGCAGAACCCGCTTGGTACATCGTCGCGAATGTAATCGACGACTTCAATATACCCAGATACTTATCAGTACAATTTTTCTATTTGAGTCAAAATAAAATTTAGGACAGACTATCCAATCCGCATTGCCCCAGCCGGACGGACACCATATAAGTTCTCCTGCAAATCTGGAACTGTCACCGTAATCATATTCTATGCAATGTCCTCCCATTTGCTTTATTTTATCCACATTATCGCCTACACGAATGAAGCCATTAACTATGCATGAATTACGATCCCAAATGTCTATCGCGGGTATCGGCCCGCATGAATCATCGTTGAAATAGCCACGCAGGAAAGACAGACCAACCGTATGTATTCGGCCATTTTTCAATATCCCTTGAGTATCAGTTTTATCCTCTGAAATGTCTTCGCCAAAATCATATAAATAGCCTAACCCGGGGTCAAAAGATATTGAATACGGCTGGCCAAAAGCATCAATGATATCCTGCTCAGAATAGAGTTTGTTATAATCCCCTATTTCTAAACCATTCACATTAAACCCCGAAAAATCATATTCTTTAATGTTCACTTGTTCCGATATGTCCTGGGCGAACATACTGATTGGCCAAAACATTGCAAGACATGTTATTATAATAGTTCTAAATTTTTTCATATTCATTTATTTTTTACGTTCTTCTTTCTGCAATCATTACCATTCTTGCCATCTTTTACAAATACAGCATATAGATAAGGGTTGGGATTCAAATAATTCAAACTCCATGCTCCACCACGTTTGAGGCCATAATACAAATGCGGCCCTGCACTAACTTTTTGCTCTAATGTAACATAAATCTCATCAAGACGCCAATAAATCGATGTATATTCTTCACCATTGATAGTAGCAGTTATATGGATGGAAGCACTATTTTATAATAAAATTGAAACAGATTCTTAATAAGCCTTAAAAATGACGGCGGAAAAATCCGCAGATTCCATCGCCGTTGCTTTAATTTTCAATAACTCCAAAAATATATACTGTCAATAATCCCATTTTCATTATAAGTAAATTCAGGACAAACTATCCAGTCATCACTCCTGCCTGGAGGACACCACAATATACCGCCATCACCATCACCGTAATCATTGGTCTTGAACTTCCCACCGAGGTCGTAAACCTTCGATATGGAATCGCCGACTTCTATATGGCCATTGATTACAAAACCTCTATCAGAGATGTACACGCTTAATATCGGACCAGGAATGCGCGGCAGAGTGATTTCCGCAGAATGATTTGATCTTTGAACATAGCCGTCAGGCTTCTTCGTCATGTCTCGGTTGTAAACATAAGTATAACCGAATTCATCGTATTCTACAGCATCCGGCTGTCCGAATGCCGCTATCACATCGGCATCACTGTATTCGGCTGGGCCGCCTATTATCAGGCCATTGATTGTGAACTCACTCCCGTAGGGAGCGGATATCTCCGTGCTGTGACCTTGACCGTAGGACTGGATCACTAATAACATCATGGCAAAAGCCGTCAAAACTTGCCGTATCATTGCTTATATTATTTCTTCAAATATTTTAATAAACGAATATATAAATCTGGACAATTTTACGTTCTTCATCATAATAGAAACCTGGACAGCATATCCAATCGGAATCACTCTGCCCTTCCGGACACCATACGATTTCGCCTTTTATAATCCCTGAAGAATTCAATGGATAATCCTTCCACTTTCCTCCCATCTGCTTCACTTTATCCACATCGTCACCAACACGAATGAAGTCATTTACGGAACATGACTCGCGGTCACGGATATCTATGCTCGCTATCGGGCCTGTCATCCCTGCACTCTCGCTCGGAAGAAAGGACAAGGACACCGACTTAACCCTTTTTGATGAGGACTCTTGGTCTGATACTATCGGTGAACCATCGACTGACCTGCTGAAATAATACATCACACCTATATCGCTACATACTACTGAATCAGGCTGCCCAAAAGCTTCCAATATGTCCGATTCTGAATACCGCCTCGTATAATCGCCTATTTCCAGGCCATTAACTTTAAAAGCCGAGAAATCTTTGCCATCATCAACATGCAATACCTCTTGAGCGAATATCATCGTTGATGATAATGACGCCAAGCACATTACAAATATCTTTACCATTAAATGTCTCATGACTTAAAGTATTTTTAATTATTACAGTCATTAATGTTTTTACCTTCTTTATTAAAGTCAGCATATAAAAAATGACGGCGGAAGAATCCGCAGATTCCATCGCCGCCGCTTTCATTTACTCAAAAACTCCAGAAACTAATGCTGTCTATAATACCATTTTCATTATAAGTAAATTCAGGACAAACTATCCAGTCATCACTCCTGCCTGGAGGACACCACAATATGCCGCCATCACCATCACCGTAATCATGGGTCTTGAATTTACCACCGAGGTCGTAAACCTTTGATATGGGATCGCCGACTTCTATATGGCCATTGATTACAAAACCATCATCTACAATATAAACGCCTACTATCGGACCGTGGCGGTTGAATACCGCAATTTCTGAATGATTCATTACTGGAACATAGCCGCCGGGCTTCTCCGTCATATCACGGTTGTAAACATAAGTATATACTCCTGAATAATCATAGAGTACATTATCCGGCTGGCCGAACGCCGCTATCAAATCCTCCTCGCCGTATTCGGCAGGACCTCCTATTATCAGGCCATTGATTGTGAACTCACTACCGTAGGGAGCGGATATCTCCGTGCTGTGACCCTGGCCGTGGGACTGGATCACTAATAACATCATGGCACAAACCGTCAATAAAATCTGTCTCATAATCGTATGTATTTTATTCGTTGCAATCGTTAATGTTTTTACCGTACTCGTTGAACTCCGCATAAAGGAAATCCGCCGGGTCTATGTATATGAAATTACCATCATCGACACCGTAGTACCTTAGGCCGAAATGGAGGTGCGCACCGGCGCATTCCGATGACGATGCGTTGCCACTTATGCCGCTCTCACCTATCAATTGGCCTGCGGACACACGCTGCCCCGCAGTGACATATATCTTGTCCAGATGAAAGTAGCACTGCTGGTATGTACGCCCGCGTAAAACCGACGATATGTATATGACATTGCCAGCATTATAACTTTGGCTTGGATAGGTTCCCCCTGCATTCCGGTAATCATCATAACTGCCGAACCCGCTTGGTACATCTTCGCGGATGTAATCGACCACACCGTCAAAGGCCGCAAACACCGGAGTACCCACAGGACACGCAAGGTCTATGCCGTTGTGGAAACTGCCTCTCCCATAGCCATAATCGCCGCCTTTGATGCCATTGTTTATCGTACCCAGTATCTCCATCTCAAGCAACGGGTCAGCCCGGCCTCGGGCAAGGTCGCTGCACGGGGCATAGTCGTGGAACATAGCCGTCAGCCTATATGTGCCCGGATATATCTTTGAAAAAATTATTTTCGGAAAACTGGACGAATAATCGCCGCTCCAGCCCACGAAATCGCTCGTCCGGACACCGTTCACATAATCCTCAGTGGCCATGCACATTATCGGGAACCCCGTCTGGTAAATCCCCTCCCCGGTCGTCTCACCGCGACCAATCTCCTCTATGACTATCTCGACATAGTCATCGGTAGGGACGGCACCGCCGCCGCTCCCCTTGTCAATATTGGTCACGTATTCGTCACGAACATCGCTCCCGCCGGCCATCTCGCCGCCTCCGTCTGCCGGAGGCTCATCAGGCTCGGGTTCGGACGGGCCGCGAGAATTGCCGACACATATCGCCATTATCAGTTCCGGTATGTCGTCGTTCCACCACCACTCGTCATCCTCTTCCGACGACGAAGGAGAAACATCCGGATAGATTACAACACGGATGTCCGCCGTTTCCATCTCCCCATCATCCGGATCCAGTATCTCGTACAGGCCCGCAGTCATCCCGTTGATGACCATCTCCACAAGGTATATTTCACCGTCAAGATGCCCGTAAAATACCACACCGTTCAGACCTTCGCAGTTGAAGAAGTCCAGGGAGGAGATTTCCTCCTCCGTCATGTACTTCGGCTGGTACGCAATCATGACTATCGACGCCGTGGGACGGCTCCCGTCCAGAAGAGAGCGGTAAACAAGGTATGTCTTGAATGAACCCGGACGGGAGTACTCCGACGCGGTCTCTATCTTCACGAAGCGTATCACGTTCGAATCCGGCAGCCCGACATTCGACACCGGTATCTGAACATAGCGCAGGCTGTCGCGCTCGTAATAGCGCGCCGAGCCGTAGTCAAGGTCGCCCTCGTCTATGAACACCGACTCCATGTCGGAGGACTTGACGGCGGAACCCTTGTAGAACTCCGAGGGGTCGAAGAGGCATATCCTCTCCGGAAGGTACTCCCTCACATCGGACACCACCTTGTCCTCGCACCGCCCGGGAGCGCCACGCTCGTCCACCGAACAGGACGCAACCCCCAGCGGCACGGCCAATAAAAGTAGAACCTTTAATCCTTTCATAACATCCGTTTTTTGATTTTCAGATACAAAGTTAATTCATGAAAGTTTAATGGAAAAACAAAAAGTTTAACGAACGGCAAAAATGGGTATTGATTGTCAATACATTACAAAATCTTAAAAATCCGTTCCGCACAAAAGTTTAATAAGCCCCGTTTTTGTCCGGTTTTTCTACTTATTTTTGCATGGCAAAACCAAAACAAAAACAGAAGATGAAAATAGCCGTCGGCTTGTCGGGTGGAGTGGACTCAAGCGTGGCCGCCCTGTTGCTGAAAGAAGCGGGATATGATGTATTCGGCCTGTTCATGCAGAACTGGCACGACACGACTGGCACGCTGCACGGGGACTGCGAATGGGAAGAAGACCGTTTCGTGGCCGAACTCGTAGCCAGGAAGATAGGAATACCGTTCTACTTCGTTGACCTTAGCAAGATATACAAGGAAAAAGTTGTGGACTACATGTTTGACGAATATGCCAAGGGGCGCACCCCGAATCCGGATGTGATGTGCAACAGGGAAATCAAGTTTGACGCATTTCTTGATTGCGCAATGAAGATGGGTGCTGACATGGTTGCAACCGGGCATTATTGCAGAAAAGAGACCATCATTGGCGCGAACGGCGTCCCGACATACAGGATACTTGCAGGAAGCGACCCTAATAAAGACCAGAGCTATTTTCTCTGCCAGTTATCCCAGGAGCAACTTTCAAAAGCGCTTTTCCCGATAGGCCACCTGCTCAAACCGGAAGTAAGAAAGATAGCGGCAGCAGCAGAACTGCCGTCGGCAGACAAAAAAGACTCGCAAGGGATATGCTTTGTCGGAAAAATAGACCTTCCGACTTTCCTCCAGCAGAAAATACAGAGCCATACAGGCGAAGTCGTAGAAATTTTCACTTCCTATTACGAAAACTGCCAGACATACAGGGAAAGGGAAAGTCTGCACGCGACCATCAAAGGAGAAAAACTGAACAATGAAAAAATACAAGAATTAAATAATGACGAACTGGCCATCCTCGCCTCACCTCTGGAATATGACAAAGAAGCGATAGTCTGGCACAAGCCGTCCAGAAGGCAAAGGCGTGCAGAAAAGGCAGGCAGCCTCGCTCCCGCCCCAATATTTGCAAAAACGATAGGGGAACACCAGGGAGTACAGTTCTATACAATAGGACAGCGCAAAGGTCTGAACATCGGCGGCCATAAGGAATCCATTTTCATTATCGCCACCGAACCTGAAAGCAACACAATCTATGTCGGCGAGGGCGACAGGCATCCGGGACTGCTTCGCCCGGCACTCTGCATTGCCAATGATGAAATACACTGGATACGCAGAGATCTTGAAATGAAAGACGGTGAAATACGAAAGTACAAAGTACGCATACGCTACCGCCAGCCCCTGCAGGACGCAGTACTTGTCAAGAGGGAAAACGGACTTTACATCATATTTGAACAGGAACAGAGAGGAATAACTCCCGGGCAGTTCGCTGTCTGGTACGACGAGGACGAAATGCTCGGGAGCGGGCCTATATCAAGGTAGTCCGACAAAAGGAAACTTTACCGGGCATCCCTGACGCACCTTACAGAGAATCCTCCTGTGCCTGTGACACGTATGTTGGAGAGATTCCAGTTGGTTATGTACCAGACATTGATTTCACCGGCTTGGCTGTCTGCCACGGGAGATGACGACCACATATATGCCGTAGAGCCGGCAAGATTGAATGTACCGTCAAGAGCATTGCGGCAGCCGCCCGGCAAAAAGGACAGCCCGAATGTATCCTGTCCGTTCTTACCGTCCTCCCAGCCCTCGGTAGCCTTAAGATAGATACCTATCATTGAAAAATAGTCGCCCCATTCGTCTGAATACAACGTTCCGCCGACTGCTATTCCGAGATTCTGCCAATCCTCATGAGTCGGAGTCCTCCATCCCACGGGACACAGCCTGTCGCTTCCTGCTGCCGAGAAATTGTAAAGATAACCGTATTTGTCTCCGTTGTCCGCATTATTGCCGTAATAGCACCATGCAGGCGTTTCCGTGGCTGCAAGCCATTCGTCCGTACCCATGAGAAACTCTACAGGCGTGCCGTCGTTAAGCATTCCTACGTGCAGGTTTTCCACAAGCCATTCCTGGTTTTCAACCACTACCGAGGTATAGACATTGCCTTCGCAGTCATATACCACGCCCTCTTCATCCCAGACATGTTCATATTCAGAAGATACTGTTGACATTTTCCCTTGAGGAGTGGAAAGAGCCGCCTCTATACTGTAAACCACGTGGGCAGGAATCAAGCCCGAGATTGTCTCTACAAAGTCTTTTTCAGAAGATATGACAGCTTCGAACTCCTGCACATCTTCTTTATTGAAAGTATTGGTTACTTTTATACGAAGGGTGTCTTCGGGCATGAACTCCCCGGACGCAGCCGATACCGTGAGTTCGGCCTCGGCTGCCGAAAGGGCGACCGTCCCTATTTCCAACACCACCTCTTCGCGCGGCGGGATATTTTCCTTTACAGCCACTTTGCAGACAGCCGAAATATCTCCGCTGCTTACGGTTATGTCGGTCTCACCTGCCGACAACGCAGTAACTGTCCCGTCGTTTACAGTGGCGACAGCTTCATCCGAACTGCCCCATAAAAGGCTGTAACCTTCGGCATCCGAAGGGGTTACGGTCACTTTAAGAACATACACGTCACCGACAGTAAGTTCGACTTCGGTGCTTTCAAAATCCAGACCCTTCAATGAAGGCTTTACCGGTTCATCAGGCTTGCAGGCATTAAGCCCGACAGCGGCAACAGCCATAACGGCCATAAAAAACAGTTTTTTCATGATAAAATAAATTTAGGTTATACAGTTTATATTAAAGATCCAGCACCAATTCCACAGGGCAATGGTCTGAACCGAGGATTTCCTGATGTATCGACGCCGAAACGAGTTTCGGTTCCAGCGCGCGCGATACAAGAAAATAGTCTATGCGCCATCCCGCATTTTTCTCACGGGCCTTGAAACGGTACGACCACCATGAATACTGATCCCGGGCATCAGGGTAGAAATGCCTGAAAGTATCAATGAAGCCGCTTTCAAGAAGTTCAGAAAACTTTCCCCTCTCTTCATCCGTAAAACCGGCATTCCGGCGGTTTGTCTTAGGGTTTTTCAAATCAATTTCCTTATGGGCCACATTCAGGTCGCCGCATACGACTACCGGCTTTCTGGAATCAAGGGAAACAAGGTATTTTCTGAAATCGTCCTCCCACTTCATACGATAGTCAAGACGGGCAAGTTCGTCCTGAGAGTTAGGCACATATACATTGACAAAGAAGAAATCCGGCATTTCCACGGTAATCACCCTTCCTTCATTGTCATGTTCCTCCACACCTATTCCGTAAGTCACGGAAAGAGGGTGGTGCTTGGTGAAGACAGCCGTCCCGGAATAACCTTTACGCCCGGCATAGTTCCAGAAAGATTCATAACCCGGATATTCCAGATCCAACTGCCCTGCCTGCATCTTCGTCTCCTGAAGTGCGAAAAAATCGGCGTCAAGGCCGTGGAAAGAGTCTTCGAACCCTTTCCCCACGCACGCCCTGAGACCGTTAACGTTCCATGATATGAATTTCATGTCAGAGTCTTTCTTTCAGTATCTGTTCAACTTTGTCTGGAGTGACTATGCCGCCTTCTCCGAGATTCCATTTACGCTCACGGAAACGGTTTACTATGACATCTATGGTTTCCTGTCCGATTCCGTGCTCGGAAAGCCTTGTCTTCATGCCCACTGAACGGAAAAAATCGTCAGTCTTCCTGATAGCCGATTCTATCCTCTCGTCTTCAGAGCCTTCTTTGATGCCCCACACACGTTCCCCGTACTGAAGTAATTTGCAACGTTTCTCCTTACGCATCACACTCATGACCCCGGGGAAAACGATAGCGAGGGTCACTCCGTGGTCAAGACCATGGAGCGCGGTAAGTTCGTGCCCTATCATGTGCGTTGACCAGTCCTCGTCCACGCCCATTGCGATGAAACCGTTGAGTCCCATGGTTGCCGTAAGCATGTAATCCGCGCATGCATCATAACTGCGGTCGTCTTTAAGAAGTTCCGGGGCCAGTTCGACAAGGGTCTGAAGAAGCCCCTCGGCCCACCTGTCCATTACTTTGGTGTGGATGCTGGTAGTGAGATACTGTTCGAACGTATGGGCATAAATGTCAACTATACCGTTTGAAATCTGTCTTTTCGGAAGTGAGAACACTACCGTCGGGTCAAGGATTGAGAATACCGGGAATCCGTCAGGATTGTGGAAAGCGTATTTTTCTTTTGTAGCCCTGCGCGATATTACGGCGCCGTTGTTCATTTCCGAAGCCGTTGCAGGAAGTGTGAGAACCGATGCAAACGGGATAGCCTTGCAGACAGGGGCCTTCCCGATGAGGAAATCCCATGGATCGCCGTTGAAATTGACTCCGGCGGCGATGAATTTCGTTCCGTCAACGACCGAACCTCCTCCCACGGCCAGTATCATATCGACTTTGTTTTCACGACAAATGGCAATGGCTTTCACAAGAGTGTCATAATCCGGATTGGCCTCTATGCCGCCGAATTCAATGACATCATAGCCATCAAGCGCTTTTTTCACCTGGTCATATACTCCGTTTTTGAAAATCGAGCCTCCGCCGTATGTCATCAGTATCTTTTTCCCTTTTTCGATGCGCTTGGAAAGCATCGCTATCTGTCCTTTGCCGAAAATGAGTTCGGTAGGGTTTCTAAAATCAAAATTGTTCATAATCAATATCGTTTTAATCAGTTTTGTCAGAATCGCTCTTGCAAATATAACGATTTACGGTCTGAATTTTGTATAGTTGATGAAGCATTTTTTAAAATTTTTCAGACATGACAACAGTTACATTGGGAGGCAACAAGATAAACCTCAAAGGCAATTTTCCTAAAACAGGCGAAGTCGCAAAAGATTTCACAATGGTAAAGACAGACCTGAGCGAAATGAATCTCAGTTCCCTGAAAGGCAAGAAAATAGTCCTGAACATATTCCCGAGCCTTGACACGGCCGTATGTGCGGCTTCCGTAAGGAAGTTCAACACTCTTGCAGCAAAAACGGACAACACCGTAGTGCTTGCGATTTCAAAAGACCTTCCGTTTGCACACGGGCGTTTCTGCACTACCGAAGGCATAGAAAACGTCACTCCGCTTTCAGCATTCAGAAATCAGACATTCGGAGATGACTACGGCGTTGAAATGACAGACGGCCCGCTTGCCGGCCTGTTCGCCAGGTCGGTAATCGTAATTGATGAAAACGGGAAAATAGTCTATACCCAACTTGTCCCGGAAATCACCACCGAGCCGGATTACGAAGCGGCACTGAAGAGCCTGTAGAAAGGCAAACATCACAATACATATAAATCGCGTACTTGTGGCAACCACGGGTACGCGATTTATTTTTACGATTATCCGCAAAAATACCCCATGAAGAATAACAGGGTACGCCTTCTTTGGGCCACGCCCCGACTTAATTCAAAAATGTCGCAATATATTGATATATAG
>JADIMA010000059.1 GCA_017694945.1 Candidatus Merdivivens pullicola
GCAGAGAGTCTTTTCAGGCTGCGTAACTTCATAATCGAGAACCGGGATCTGGGACTGGCAATAGATCTTACAGAGCAGGAACTCAATCTTCACGCATTCATCATATTCCTTACTAACCTTGACGGATCTCTTTCAGATTGCCTCACCTCTATAAAGTACCTGGAACAGCTCAGGGATTTCCGTTATGAAATCTATAAATGGGCCTGTTTCTACTCCAACAGCATAGGAAGCACCATTGATGAAGAAATGAAGAAACGTAAGGATCTGACCTATCTGATAGCAGAAAATATGGACGGCATACACATAAAATACAGTTCCCAGGAGCAGAATTCAGCCATTCCACTGTCAGACCCTGAAATCGAAGATGTATTTGATCTTTCGGATTATTTTGTAGCCCGGTACGATAAATCCAAAATCTTGAAGATATACAAACACATCAGCGTCCTGGCATTAGGAAAGGAAGATCTCTATATATCCAAGATAATATCAATAATAGCATACGCCCATTACCAGGGCCTTCTCAGTCGATCATTTGCAAAGACCATCCGAGCTACATTGAGCAAATTCCACATCGAAGTCAAGAAAAACTACCTTCATCCTGCCACTTTTGGTCAACCCACAGAAAAGGGCCGTCCACGAGAGGCATATCAGGAGGCCGTTGCTTTTTACAGCACCTTGTAATTAACCGTTTCTAAACGTTCAATATCTCTTAACATTATAGTTTTCAAACTTTTCCCCATTAACCAAACTCAATCACATTAACCGGATAATGCGATTCCGGCCAGTTCACTTCATCCGCCAAATGACACCTCCTAATTTTGTAAATGAGGGAAGAACGGATGAATGTGTGGCTCCAGTTCCAACTCCATACACCGAACAAGGCGCATCGCCGCACAGGTGCGCCGGGAGGGGTGCAATTCCTAAAATCATACAGAAATGGGAATTGACATCATTACTCTTTACAAAGAGTGTCCTGATGCTGTCGTAAATGTGAAAGTAGGCGACATCATCGAAGCAAACCGCAGCCTCATCAGCGAGGCTATTGAACAGTACGAAAAATCCCGTCAGGAGCTTGACATGTCAGAACTGATGACAGGCCAGGAAGTCGAAAAATTCCTCGGGATCTCCAAAACCACCCGTGAGCGCTGGAGCAAGCCGGACGCATTCGGGCAACCGCCTCTTTTGCCGAAAACGAAAGTCGGCTGGCAGGTGCGGTACAAAAGATCAGATGTAGAGCAGGTCAAGGTAAAGGAGGAATTCAAGTATGGAAAGCACTGACAACACACCACTTCCGCAGCCAAGTGAATTTAATCCGGTAACTGCAATCCGTCAGGAAATCGAACGTGTTGAGAATTCCAACGTAGTGGGGATGCTGCGCATAAAGACGGCCAACCAGACCATTCTTGATGCTGCCACAAGGCCCAATCCCAAAGACCTGTATCACAGTCTCTGGTACGAAGGTGAAGTATGCTGCCTGTTTGCCGACAGCAATCTTGGAAAATCCATCTTTGCCGTCCAGATGGCCGATGAGATAGCACGTGACCAGAAAGTCCTCTATGTGGACTGCGAACTGTCCGACAAACAGTTCCAGCTCCGATACTACAATCCGGAAACAGGCTCCAGGCACTTGTTCCCTGAAAACTTCCTCAGAGCCGAAATCGTTGCCGAAGCTATCAGAGCCGAGAACTACGAAGAGAACTTCTTCGTCAACATCGAAGCAGCTGCAGAAGCCGTCGGGGCAAGAGTCATCATCATCGACAACCTCACCTACCTCTGCAACGCATCCGAAAAGGGCGATGTTGCCGGACTGTTCATGATGAAACTGATGTCCCTGAAGAAGAAGCACGGCTGGTCTCTCCTGATCATTGCCCACACACCTAAACGGAACATGAGCAACCCTATTACCCAGAACGACCTGGCCGGCTCCAAAAAGCTCTACAACTTCTTTGACAGTGTGTTTGCCATAGGCAAGAGCGCCAAAGACAACCGCCTGCGCTATGTCAAGCAGATAAAAGTCCGTGCCGGAGAATACCGGTATGACTCCGACAATGTGATAGTTTATGAGATTGACCCAGGAGACGGATTCCTGCACTTTGAACATATCGCCTTCTCCAGCGAGTCCGAACACCTCAAAAGCAAGGACGAGGACGAAGACAATACTGAAATGCAGAACATCCTTGAACTGAAAAACCAGGGCAAGAGCATCCGCGACATTGCCTGCATAATGGGAATGAGCAAATCTGCCGTAGGCCGGGCAATGAAGAAAGCCGAGGCTAAAGCAGCTGCACAGGCTCAGACAAACCAAAGCACTACTGCCTCAAAAGACAGAAAAGGCAAAAAGGCAGAAGAACAGAAGTCAGACAATGACACAACACTATTCAAAAAGGAGGAAAAATGATGAAAGAAGATACCACTTACAGTTTGCAGAAATATGCCGGGAGAAATACCCGCCATACCTGTCCGCAATGTGGAAAACCTCACTGCTTCTCCTTCTATGTAGATGCCCAGGGCAATGTGCTTGACGAGACAGTCGGAAGCTGTGATCACGAGTCATCCTGCGGCTATCACAAGACCCCTAAACAATATTTTGAGGAACATCCTGCATTGAAGCCAGACTGGAGAGACCGGCAGCCGGTCAGAGACCAGCCGAAGAAGTCCGGAACAAAAAGCCGTGACTCCATTAAAACAAATCAACCAAACAAACAAAAACCGTTATGTACAATACCAAAAGAAATACTCACAAAATCAGTCCGCAAGGACATACCAAGCACATTTACCCTGTTCCTTCAGACCATTTTCCCGCCGGAAACCGTCT
>JADIMA010000060.1 GCA_017694945.1 Candidatus Merdivivens pullicola
GGGCTGTTCCGAACGGCAATTGCAGGCTGATTCCGAGATTGACAGCCATGTCTATGTCATCTTCGAAAATTACCGGCAGAAGTATTTTGTCCAAAAGCCCTTGAAGCAGAAGGGCGGCAGTCATGCCTAATATCCCGGCAATAAGAGTCAGCACCGAACTTTCGGCAAGTACCTGCCCCACAATCTCTGCAGGTTTTGCTCCAAGAGCCCTGCGCACCCCGATTTCCTGGCGGCGTTCACGCACGATGATAAGCATGATGTTGGTTATGCCGATGATTCCGGCAAGCAAGGTTCCTGCACCGACGAACCATGTCAGGAATATCACTCCCGAAAACAGGTTGTCAACCATCCTGCGCAGTTCCTCGGTATTGAATACCATCAATGCCTTGTCGTCGTCCGGAGCAATCGTATGTATATCCGAAAGTACCGACCTGCAAGCATTTTCAATCATCTCCAGGTCTGCATCCCTTTCAGCCATGATACCTAAAATATTTATAACCGACCATCCCCGGTTGTGAAGGTAGTCTATGGTAGAGTAGGGGGCTATAACAGTGTGCGGAGAGGTAAAGGTAAAAGCGCTCTGTCCTTTTTCATACACTCCAACCACTGTATAATATATACCGTCTATTCCTACCTTCTTACCAAGAACCTGCTGATAATCATCATTTCCCAATATGTTCTCAGCAGTTCTTTTGGACAGGATGCACACCTTTCGGCGCATGTCCATGTCTATGTCATTCAGCAGCCTTCCTGCCAACATGCTGATTTTGTCTATTTCCTGGAAAGCGACATCGTAGCCGGTATATGAAATGTCGTATGAAATACCGTCGCAAACCATCTTGCCGCCCCAATTGCTGTAACCGACCGCACCGGCCATTTTTATTCCCGGTATTCTCCTTATTTCCTCCAAATCCCTGTATTGCATGTCCCACCATCTTCCGGCCGGCATTCCTTTGTAAGACACAGAAGTCGCATCGGTACTTATAAAAGATATTTTCTGTGCGGAGTCCCCTAACTGCTTCGTCACTATTCCGGATATGCCCATGCCCACGCCGAGCAGCAGCACAAGCATGAAAGTACCCCAGATTACGCCGAGTGAAGTAAAAATACTCCTCTTTTTGTTCCTGCCGAGGCTTTGGAAGATTTCACGCCACCATTCTATGTCGAATATCCTGATCATATCCCGTCCCTCAATGCATCAATGGTTTTTACAGCGGCAGCCCTCTTGGCCGGGATATACCCTGCTACTATTCCTGAAATCACAAGCACGATGGTCGCACTCAGCACAATCGGCATCTCTACCGTAGGGTCTTTGAATATGTTGGCCCCTTCAAAGATTGTCCCCGCATACGCATCGCCTCTGCCGGAAAGATATATATTGACGACTTCCATTGTCCCGACCCCCAGGCACATGCCGATGTAGCCGAACAGGGAAGTAATGGTTATCGCTTCAACTATCACGAGCATGACAACCGAACGGGGAGAGGCACCGAGGGCTTTCCTGATGCCTATTTCAGTTGTCCTTTCGCGCACCGATACAAGCATTATGTTGGATACGCCTACAATTCCTGCAAACAAAGTCCCGAAACCTATCATCCAGATGAATATGTCCAAAGCGCGGAAAACCTTCATCAGGTCTTTGTAAAATTCCATGTTGTTGCTGATATAGAAGGCATTCACATCCTCTGGAGAAAAACCGTGCTTCTTTGAAAGGCGTTCACGGAGCCGTTGTTCAAACTGCGCGGCATCCTTTTCCGTGATTTCTGGCCGGAATTCGAATGCGATGTTGGATACCGAGTTGTCTCCGCCGCTATACAGCAGGACACCGGTGTCAAAGGGAACAAGCACTTCGGAATAAGCCCCATAGCCCTCGTTTTTCACGACACCTATGACTGTATAAGTGAACTTGCCTATGAAAATCCTTTTTCCCACGGGGTCTTCGCCGTCCCTGAAAAGGACTTTCTCAAGATTCTCGTCTATGACACAGGATTTTCGCTGCAGGCGCATATCCAGATCATTGATATAACGGCCTTTCGAAAGTTTGGAACCAGATATCGGCATATAGCCCGGCACAACACCCTTGAGGCTTACTTCCATTGTCTGTGTCCTGAATGCCGCTGTGTCATAGGAAAAATATTTGACCGGGCAGATGTTGTCCGTCACATAATCCGAAAATTCGTTGCGGATGATATCAATATCCTTGCCGTCCATAGTCACCCAGCGGTACTCGGAAAAACCTCCATAGCCTATGGAAGTATATCCGCCATATATCTGGCCGCTGTTGACCATCATTGTACCGAAATTGGCCAGCATCCCGTGCATCAGTCCGTTGCCGGCACCGAGAAGCACAACGAGCATGAAGATGCCCCACGCTACGGAAAAACCGGTGAGGAATGTCCGTAACTTGTTCTTCTTCAACGATTCGAATATCTCAATCAAAAGTTCCCTCATCGATTATGCCGTCTTTGATATGGATGATTCGCTGTGTCTGGAGGGCGATTCCTTTTTCATGTGTGACACAGATGATCGTCATGCCGTAATCCTTGTTTACCTTCTTAAGCAAATCCATGACTTCCTGGGATGTCACGCTGTCCAGAGCGCCGGTAGGCTCGTCCGCAAGTATCAGTTTCGGGCGGGTGATAAGAGCCCTTGCAATCGCCACACGCTGTTTCTGTCCTCCGGACATCTCGTTCGGCTTGTGGTCGGCCCAGTCCCGCAGTCCGAGACCGGTAAGATATTCCAGAGCCATCTGATTACGTTTCTTCCTTGATACACCTTTATAATAAAGCGGGAGCGCCACGTTCTCAAGAGCGGTTTTGTAACTGATGAGGTTGAACGACTGGAATATGAAACCGATCATGCTGTTTCTTGTCGCAGCCGCTTCGGTTTCGCTCATGTCCTTGATGAGCTTTCCTGAAAGATAATAGTTTCCGCTGTCATAATCGTCAAGAATCCCGAGAATATTCAGCAGGGTGGATTTCCCCGAACCGGATGCGCCCATGATAGAAACAAGTTCGCCTTCCTTGATTTCAAGGTTGATTCCCTTAAGCACATGGAGAGGTGAGCCGTTGTTGTACGTTTTATGGATGTTTTCTAATAAAACCATTTCTATTTAACATAATACCGATTATGTGACAAATTGTCAATCCGCGTTTTCAACGCGCGAAGCACCTGTCTTGTCAAGAATGATTCGCGGAGGATTGCCTTTGTAATAGAGTTCGGAACCGCCTGAAATTTCCCCCTGCATCAGCCCCGTGACAGTTATCTCTACTATGCTCGAACCGGATGCCGATATGTCCAGGGTTTCGCATGACAAGCCGAAACCGGACAATCTGCTCGCACCGCTGCACTCGAGTTCAAAATAACCGGCACTTCCCGACATTTCAGCCTTCGACATTCCGGATATTTCCGCATAAAGATCTTCAGCCACAACGACACCGTTGAATACGGAACCTCCAGACACATTGACAATCATGCTTTTGCAATCAAAATCGGCATCAATCTGCGAATTTTCTTCAACAGTGGCATCGATATTAAGCGAACTGATAGTCCCTATTGAAGATATTATTGAGCCGGAATGCGCCAGGAAAGTATCAAAATTGTTTCCGGACACGTATATTGCAACTTCAACGGCACTGAAAGGCAGCGCATCCCTGTCCAGAAACAGATTCAGGGCCCCTTGCCTCTGCTGCACTATGACATACTGCTGCACATCCTCGTTAGTCACAACCCGTACAGTCTTTTCAGGAATGTCAGGAGAAACAACAAGCCTGATACCGTCGTTGACCTCGATTTTGGACAACGAGCCGCTGAAAGAGTATTCTTCGGCGACAACTCGTCCTACCGGAGATCCGGGCCCCTCGTTGTTACATGATACTAACATGAAAGCCAGTAAGATGCAAGAAACAGTACAATATAATACCTTATTCATGGCTAAACTATTTGAACATTTCATCCAGTTTTTCATAAAGTTCCGGGCCTTCGCCGACGAACACCTGTACAAGATTGCCCTCGGGATCTATGATGATTTTTGTCGGATAACCCTGTATTCCATAAGACATCACGATTTCTTTTCCTTCTCCGTTATACAGGTTGATCCAAGGAAGTTCATGTTTCTTCACACCTTCACGCCATTCCTCCTCAGTATCACGGCAGTCGATTCCCACGAACTCTATTTTGTCCTTGTATTTTTCATAATACGCCTTCATGTCGGGAATACCCTTGATACACCAGCCGCACCATGTCCCCCAGAAATCCAAAAGCACATATTTCCCTTTAAATGAACTTAAACTAACATATTCACCATCAATGTCTTTCAGTTTAAAATCAGGAACAGGACGTCCTTCTTCCAACTTGGCTGCCGCTTCTTCAAGTGCAATCTCTTCCTTTGCCTGCCCGTAATAATATTCGATTACCTGACCTACGGGAGAGTTCTTTACATTTTCACCGACCAATCTGTAATCTTCGGAGCATTGTTCTGAATTAAGCACGGTAAATGCGTATGCACAGGCAATATTGTCTGGATTTTCTTTTATGAAATTCCGGCAAAACGCGATGAACTCTAAAAATGAAGCATTGTACAATCTTGCCAACGAATCAACTGCTCCTTTGTTATTGTTGTAATACTCTCTGTAAAGTTCTTTTTCAATGGCGGCAAGCCGTTTTTCCATGTCAAGCAGCCCACATTCATTCAATGAATCATAAAGTTCTGTCCCCGAAACCTCCAGATCGGCAATACTGCCTTCCACTGTCATCCTGTCGCCTGGGACGAACATGACTTCGGCAAAATCAGGGCGTTCCGACATAGAAGATATCATGACAGACATCACGGCGGTATCAGGCAGATGCATTTCAAAGTATCCGTCTTCCGCAAGGGCTACCGTATCGGTAACATAGTTTTCATCATTCGTAAAATAAGCATATTCTACCAGAATCTTATCCGCATCGGTACTGATATGTCCCGACAGGTTTGCCTTGTTGCCGGCGCATCCCGCCATTGCACAACATGCCGCCGCAAACGCGCATACCTTTATTATAAACATTTTCATAAGCATGATTTTAACAAAGTGTAAATATAATTCTAATTTTAGAAACTGTTTTATATTTTTGCGTTTATTTTTCACGATATGGGAAGAAAAAAGAAAGAAAGGCTCATTCTTGAGAATGTCCTCATCGAGGAAGTTGCAGCCGAAGGAAACGCCATAGCGAGAGTTGACGGAAAAATCCTGTTCGTTCCCCAGGCAGTGCCGGGAGATGTTGCCGACATCTGCGTGACCAGGAGCAAAAAGAATTATATGGAAGGGTATCTTGTACGCATAGTCCGTCCCTCTCCTTACAGGCAGGAGCCGTTTTGCATGCATTACGGCATCTGCGGAGGTTGCAAATGGCAGCCTCTTCCCTATCGTATGCAGTTGGAAGCCAAGGAGAAACAGGTTTACGACCAACTGGTGAGGATAGGAAAACTCGATGTGCCTGAAATAGAACCCATATTAGGCTCGGAAAAACAGCGCTACTACCGCAACAAACTTGAATTCACTTTCTCAAGACGCCGGTGGCTGCTTGACGGAGAAAATCCCGACGACATCACCGGTGAAGAACGGCTCGGGCTGGGATTCCATGTCGGAGGCTTTTTTGACAAGGTACTTGACATAAAGGAGTGCTGCCTGCAGCCGGATCCATCGAACGGCATCCGCATGTTTATTAAGAAATATGCCATCGATGCAGGCATTGGGTTTTTCGACCTCCGCGAACACACTGGAGTGCTGAGAAACCTCACAATCAGGACTGTATCTTCAGGAGAAACCATGATTATCCTGTCTGTGACCCGTTTCGACGAGAGTATTGCAGGACTTCTGGACGCCGTTGCGGACAATTTTCCTCAAGTCACGTCGATATACTATTTCATCAACACCAAGGCAAACGACTCGACCTCGGACCTTTCTGCCATACTTTACAAGGGGAACGAAGCGGTTTTCGAAGAAATGGAAGGGCTCCGTTTCAAAATAGGCCCAAAATCGTTTTACCAGACAAACTCCGAACAGGCATACAGGCTTTACAAGGTTGCCCGTGAATTTGCCGGACTGACGGGCGGAGAAACCGTATATGACCTTTACACCGGCACCGGCACAATCGCCCAGTTCGTATCCGGCAGCGCAGCCAGAGTCATAGGCATCGAATATGTAAAGGAGGCGGTTGACGACGCGGTTGAAAATTGCAGGATAAACGGGATCCGCAACTGTGAATTTTTCGCAGGAGACATGAAGGACATACTGACGCCGGAATTCATAAACAGGCGCGGCCGCCCCGATGTGGTAATCCTCGACCCTCCAAGGGCCGGAGTTCATCCCGACGTAGCGAAAACGATTCTTGCAAGCGACCCCGAACGCATAGTATATGTAAGCTGCAATCCGGCCAGCCAGGCACGAGACCTTTCAATTCTGTCGGAAAACTATTCAATAAGCAGAGTGCAGCCTGTCGATATGTTCCCGCAGACGCATCATGTGGAGAATGTAGTCCTTCTGAAACGAAAATAAAGAATATTGTTGTATATCATAATATAAAACATAAATGTTATCATCAATAACATTTATGTTTTATCTATTACTAGATATATACTTATACTATTTTTGCTAAAATAAGGCAAAAATTCCGCAAATTCAAAAAACAGAACTTTTTTAAGGGATTTTTGCGCATTTTATACTATCTTTGTATAATGTGTGTATAAACCTGAACCAAATGGGTAAATTGTATGATGAACTCGCGCAGGATTACAGAGTGAAAGAAGGGCTCAAGGCCTGTATCAATTGCGGCACCTGCACGGCAGTCTGCCCTGCAGCGGAGTTCTACAGGTACGATCCAAGGAAGATTGTGGACATAGTACAGTCACAGGACGACGAGGCAATAGAACGCCTGTTGAAGAGCGATGTAATCTGGTATTGCGGCGAATGCATGTCATGCGTGACCCGCTGCCCGAGAAAAAACGCCCCTGGCCTGATTATAATGGCGTTGAGAAACCTGTCGGCAAAGAAAGGATATTTCATCTGTTCCGAAAAGGGACGCCAGCTCTACCCTCTAACCAAAATCCTTACCGGGAACATACTGAATTTCGGCTATTGCGTTTATCCGCAGACATTCAAATGGGAAGACCATCCAGAATCCGGCCCTGTATGGAAGTGGCATTGCGAACACCTTGAAGACAGCCTTGCAAGGAATGGAGCGAACTACAAGGGCGAAGGCACCGGCGCCCTGAGGAAAATACCCCAGGAAAGCCTTGACGAGCTCAAAGCCATTT
The DNA here is from genome assembly GCA_017694945.1 of Candidatus Merdivivens pullicola. Lineage (GTDB taxonomy): Bacteria > Bacteroidota > Bacteroidia > Bacteroidales > UBA932 > Merdivivens > Merdivivens pullicola. Next base: position 7,292 of record JADIMA010000060.1, read on the forward strand.
TCGACATCACCGGAGGCACGGAGCGCATAGAGACAGTAAACAAATACTCAAAGATCAAAGCCGACGAATTGGGAATGGACATGGACGAATATTTCAGCCATACATTCAATGACACGGAAAAAGACCATCTCAACGGCTGATCCAAATAATTAAGCGGAATATTTGAAATGATATACCAAGGGAAACAGAAAATTTGGTCTGACTACAATAAAGAAATACCTGACGATCACTGGTATTATGTAAGGAGTTGCATCAGGCAGAACTTTTTTCCGGCATCGGAAAGGATGATGGTGGAAATCTGCAAGAACGTACTCAAAAAGGATTTTTACGAAAACCCGAACCACACTACCTGCGGAGGCATAGCCTATCATTGCGACACACTGCCTCAGGAAACCGCCATGACCATTGTCGCCCGTCAGTTCGCCCTTATGACAGAAAGCGGCTATGAAAATTATGCCGCCTCATGCATAACTTCATTCGGGAACTATTGCGAAGTGCTTGAAACATGGCGCGAATTTCCCGAACTTGAAGCAAAGATCAGGGAATTGCTCTGGAAGGCATGCAGGCGCGAATTCAAAAAGCCCAAGTACCTGTGCCATACCAGCGATCTCATTTTCAAATACCGCAACGAGATAGCCGCAAGGGCAAAATACAAACTTGTCAACCGCCATACAGGAGAGCCGTTGAGAGTAGTCGAACACATTGGGTGCCACTATTCAAAGATGTTCCCTTCAAAGGGAGTCGGAGGAGCGGAATATCCTTATGTCCTTGTAGGCATGATTGAATCGTGGGGAGGAAATGTAATCGACTATCCTGAAAGGAGGCACTGCTGCGGCTACGGATTCCGGCAGTACCATGTCAGGGCAAACAGAGGATATTCCCTGTCGAACACCCACAAGAAATTCGAATCGATGGAACCTTACAAACCGGACATGATTATCACCAACTGCCCGGGATGTCCTTATTTTCTTGACAGGTGGCAGTACGTAATTTCCGAAATGACGGGAAAAACCTATGGTGAAAACGGCTACGGCATACCCGTATTCACCTATGAAGAAGTAGCCGGCCTCGTCCTCGGATACGACCCGTGGGATCTCGGCCTGCAACTCCACCAAACGGCCGTAGAGCCACTGCTTGACAAAATAGGGATACCATACGACCCTAAGAAAAAATATTTGGGACTTAATGAAAAAGACCTGAAACGACCGGAACTGCCCGGAACACTCAGGTGCTGCTGACAAACAGTATATTTATGAACAAGAATATCGTTATCATAGGCGGAGGGCCCGCCGGAATGGAAGCGGCATCCCAGCTCATCAGTCTGGGCTACAGCCCCATCATAATCGAAAAGACTTCTTCGCTCGGAGGGCATCTTGCCCGTTGGGACAGGCTGTTTCCGGACAGAGAACCGGCAAAAGACCTTTTGAATGAACTTTTAGTCAAACTCAACGGAGCCAATGTATTCTATGACAGCGATATAGTTTCATTAAACAGGCTTAATGACAGTTATAATGTCATCCTGTCCAACGGTATTTCGATACTTGCACAGGCCGTACTGATCGCCACCGGATTCAATCTTTTTGATGCAAGGAAAAAGGAAGAATACGGCTATGGCATTTATGACAAGGTGATTACGAATGCTGACCTGGAGTCATACTTCAAGGACGGTTTTGACGAAAGGTTCAATGAATCCGAAATAAAGCGCATCGGATTCGTGCATTGTGTCGGCTCAAGGGACGAGAAGGCATGCAACCGCCAGTGTTCAAAGGTATGCTGCATCACGGCTCTCAAGCAGGCAATAGAACTGAAAGAAAAATTCCCGGACAGCATAATATATTGTTTTTATATGGATTTAAGGCTGTTCGGCAGAAAATACGAAGACATTTACCTGTCGGCACAAAAAGATTTCGGAATAAGGTTCATACGGGGAAGGGTTTCCGAAGCCAGCGAGGACATAGACGGCAACGTGGTAATCAAAGCGGAAGACACGCTTACCGGCAAACCGCTCAAGGTCACTTTGGACCTGCTCGTACTGATGGCAGGGATGTCGGCCAACCCGGCGGCCAACAAACTGGCCGGAATGCTGTCATTGGCGATTGACTCGGACGGCTTCCTCCAAAGTTATGACAATGTGGCGCATATCCACCGCTCCAGAAAAAAGGGAATCTTCTATGCAGGCACATGCACGGGTCCGAAAACCTTGCCCGAAACCCTGTCGGAAGCAAGATCCGCCGCCCTCGACATACACAATTATTTAAAAGAACAGGACAGCCATGGCGATTGATTTCGGATTCAAACTCTCTCCAAGTTCGGCCATTAACCTGGACAGGCTCGACACGGAGGCATTCAACCGCCTTGCCGAGTTGGAGCCGGACGTCAGAAAGTGCATATCGTGCGGTTCCTGCACCGCCACATGCACTGCAGGGAAATTCTACGACATAGGGCTGCGCAAAATCCTGATTTACCTCCAGAGAGGGATGGAAAAGGAAGCAATAGAGATGCTGGAGCACTGCATGCTGTGCGGCAAATGCAGCATGGTATGCCCGAGAGGCCTGAACACGAGGCATATTGTCCTCAGCATAAGCAGTATTTATAAAAAGACAGAGCAGTGAGAGAAAGGTTCATATCAGGTTACAACGATTTCGTGATTCCATTCATGGCCGGAATGATTTTCATCCTGGTCTATCTGGCAGTCGCGCTGCTCAGACTGATATTCCAGTTGCCCGCCAGGGACAGAAAGAAATTCTTCTTGTCCCTGCTCAATCCTAAAATCCTGCTGAAAAACCTCAGAGACATAGTATGCGACTGCCTGCTGCATGTGAAGATTTTCAAAAGGAACCCGCTTCTGGGCTATATGCATGCCAGCATCGCTTTCGGATGGTTCATGCTGATAGTCATCGGCCATATTGAAGTATTCCTGTTTACGCCGCACAGGGCGAAACTGCTCTACTACCCGATATTTTTCCGGTTTTTCGTAGCGGAAACCAATGAAACTTTAGGAGGGGGCTTCTTCTTTTTCCTCATGGACTTTTTCCTGCTTGTCGTATTGAGCGGCATCGCCCTTGCCATGTTCAAAAGGATTAGATCCAGGGCATTGGGAATGCGGAGGACGACGAAACTCAGTTTCATGGATCACATAGGCCTGTACGCCCTTTGGTCGATTTTCCCGCTCAGGCTTCTTGCGGAAGGATTTACGGCAGGCATAAGCGGGGGAAGTTTTCTTACAGCATCCATCAACAAGATACTTCCGGCATTCCTGAGCGACCCTGCGAACATCCTTCCTACATGGTGGGCGTATTCCATAGCGTTGGGTGTGTTTTTCTTTGTCATGCCTTTCACAAGGTACATGCACATACCTACAGAAGTCATGATGATACTTTTCCGCAACGCCGGACTTAAAATTACCCATCCGCGCAAGGGCGTGGCAAAGACCCATGTATATACCTGCGCCAGTTGCGGACTTTGCATAGATGCATGTCCGATGGGCGCGGAAAAGATAAACATCAAGGATGCCACAGTTTATCTGACACGTCAGATAAAAAGAGGTAATGAAAAGCGTATCAAAGAGATAAGCGAGAAGTGCCTCATGTGCGGAAAATGTACCGCAATATGTCCGGTAGGGCTTGATGCAACCGGACTGCGCGAAGCCCAGAGAAGCCTGATAGACTATCCGCTGAAACTCGACTTCGCTTCTCTGCCCGAACAGTCGCCGCAAAAAGCGACAGGCAAAGTGCTCTATTTCGCCGGCTGCATGACACAGTTGACCCCGAAGATACACCGCGCGATGGCCGGAATCCTGGACGCATCGGGACTGAAATGGGAGTTCATGGATAAAGACGGCGGAATCTGCTGCGGAAGGCCGATGATGATTACCGGGAGGAAAGACGAAGCGATGAAACTTGTCGAGAAAAACACGTCATTGATCAAATCCTCCGGTGCGACCGTACTGCTCCTGTCCTGCCCTATATGCTACAAGATTTTCAAAGAAGAATACAGGCTTTCCGGAATCAGGGTCGTACACCATACCGAATTCATCGACGAACTGATTGCCAATGGGGCCGTCAGCGTATATTACGACCCTGAAACTACTTTCGTTTATCACGACCCTTGCGAATTGGGACGCGGATGCGGTGTCTATGAAGAGCCGCGCAGAGTCGTATCCGCTGCCGGAACACTGGTAAAGGCCGGCAAGGAACGCAAGGAAAGCATCTGCTGCGGAGGCTCCTTGGGAAGCATCACCCTCCCGTTTGAAAGACGCAAGGCCATAACAGAACATTCCCTGCACAATCTTGTTGTAAACGATCCTGACACGATAGTGACCGCCTGCCCTCTGTGTTCCAGCACTTTTGCAAGATACTCCGACAGACCGGTTCAGGATATTGCAGAAATCATAAATGAAAGACTGATAAAGAGTTAACTATAAGTTTTTAAACTAAAGAATCATATAACATGACCAGATTTAAGCCTACGGAATACATGTTGCAATGCATGGCAACCGGAGAAACGTTCGAAGACTCCGGCTGGGTGCTTGCATCCTCGAAATGCAACATTCCCTCACTTGTAAGGACTGTGTATAAGAAACGGCAATTCAACTTACGCAAAGAACTCGACGGATTCTACAAGTTCGCCGACTGGCTTCCGATAAAAAGGATCCTCTCCGATTCCGCGGCTCCCGTCACATATAAAAGCAAAGGGCTTGCATCCCTGCTCGGACTGGAAAACCTCTACATAACATTTTCGGGATACTGGCCGGAAATCGGAGCGCAGATGAAAACCTGCTCGTTCAAGGAAACCGAAGCATACTCGGTATGCGCCAGATTGAGCGAAAACAACGAACGCATCCTCGTCGTGGCATCGGCTGGCAATACAGCAAGGGCTTTTGCCAATGTATGCTCCGAAAACGGGATACGCCTGCTAGTCGCAATTCCTGAAGACAACATAGACGCACTCTGGTTCGAAAAACCGCTGAACGACTGTGTAAAAGTAGTAGCGACCCCCAAAGGGTCGGACTATTATGACGCCATAGCAATAGGCGACATAGCATGCGGTTCCCAGGCCTTCCTTGCCGAAGGGGGCGCGAAAAACGTAGCAAGGCGCGACGGCATGGGGACAACCGTGCTTTCAGCCACGGACTTCATAGGCAGGATTCCGGACTGCTATTTTCAAGCAATAGGAAGCGGAACAGGTACGATTGCGGCATGGGAAAGCAATCTCAGGCTCATCGAAGACGGGCGTTTCGGCAGCCACAAGATGAGGCTCTATCCTTCGCAAAACATACCTTTCACCCCCATGTACGATGCCTGGAAAGCCGGAAAACGGGAACTTTTCCCATGCACTCCAGACGAAGCCCGCAGCAAGGCGTCGCAGATTACCGCCAAAGTATTGTCCAACCGCAAGCCCCCGTATTCTTTATGCGGAGGACTGTACGATGCGCTCAAAGACACCGGCGGAGACATGGAAACAGGGACCAACGAAGACATTGCCAGGATTTCCGGAATGTTCGAAAAAGCGGAAGGCATAGACATACATCCGGCAGCCGCAATCGCCATAGCAGGGCTTGAACATGCCATAGCCTCCGGAAAAGTGAAAAAGGACGAGATTGTCATGCTCAACGTGACCGGAGGAGGAGAAAAACGTTTCAAGCAGAACCATAAAGTATATTACAAAAAGCCTGATCTGGTGCTTCACCCCGAACAGGAAACAAAAGAAAGAATAATTTCCGAAGTAGAACGCCTTTTCGGACTATAACAAGTTTATATCATGATATTCCTGCAAGTTCCGCCACAGGCGGATACCGCCGCCCTGGATTCTTTGGAAAACATTTCATCGAAAATCGCCAAAGAAGTGGACAGCCTCTCGCAAATGAGCACAGAAGAATTCATCGCAACGATCACCGACGATGCTTCGAAACTGTTTACACCAGAAACGCTTGACTTCATCATACGCGGACTCATAAGTTTCGGGCTCAAACTGCTGGCCGCACTGGCAATATATGCACTGGGTGCATGGATAATCAGGAAATGCAAACACCTCCTGACGCGTATCTTCGAAAGGCGTAAAACCGAAAAAAGCCTCGCGTCTTTCGTACAGAGCATCGTAAGCATCACGCTTACAATCCTATTGATAGTCATAACTATCAGCGCATTGGGAATAAACACCACATCAATAGCCGCCCTGCTGGCATCCGGAGGTGTCGCTATCGGCATGGCTTTGAGCGGAACCCTGCAAAACTTTGCCGGAGGTGTCATGATACTCACTTTCAAGCCATTCAAGACTGGGGACTACATTGAGGCGCAAGGATACTCCGGAACAGTCAACAGCATAGACATCTTCAACACGAAACTCACCACTCCGGACAACAAAATGATAATGATTCCTAACGGAACATTGTCAAACGGAACCATAAACAACTATTCCAAACAGAAATTCAGAAGAGTTGACTGGATTGTCGGCGTAGAATACGGAACCGACTTCGACAAAGCCTCGAAACTGATCTACTCGCTCATTGAAAAAGACAAAAGGATACTGAAAGACCCGTCGGCACCTTTCGTCGGAATAGAATCGCTAAGCGCAAGCAGCGTTGACATCATAGTGAAAGCATGGGTCAAAACGGAAGACTACTGGGATGTATTCTATGATTACAACTCCCGTTTCTACAAGGAACTGCCGCAGCACGGAATCAACTTTCCATTCCCTCAGATGGACGTATGGTTCAGAAACTATCCGCCCAAATCCTGACCGGCTTGTCAAGCAGTGCGCGTCAGCGCATCTCCCGGCTCTCTTCAATAAGCGAATTGAACTCGCTGCATGAATAACTGTGCTGCTTAAGCCCTTTGTTCACTACCGGATTGGCATATATCCTCAGAAATATGTCCTTTAATTCGCGACGGTCAATATCTGGTTCCACTTTGGACAACTGTGCATCTATATATGCCTTGAAGCCCAGCATCTGATCCGGAGTGTATTCCGACACGAAACGCGGCTCGCCCGACACGCCTTCAATCGCTCCCTCCGACGCCAGGATATCATAGGCCATATAATTGGTCTTCCATAACTTGTATCCACGGATTATCTTTTCCCCCAGCCTCTGTCTCATCATCGGGAACCTTTCGCCACGCGGGATGTCGTTGAATTCCATGATTTCCTCCATTGTCCACGGAGTAGAAAAAGATATATGGATACGGCCTTTGAACTGCTTGATACCCGTTAATATACTGTTCAGGTCTTCATTCGGCGCTTTAACATATTTTTGACGTCTGGATATGTACAATTCACGGGCTTTCAGTATATCGCACGGCTCGTATTCGTAAGAAATGCTCATCGGCATGATGTTCAATTCGTTGAAATCCTCGGCAAAATTTCCGGACCCGCTCATCTCCAGCATCTTGAGAAGTCCCTGTTCGAACTTGTCGTTCCCGTCCTTCGTCCTGCCCTGCCTTTGGGCAAGCCATACCGAACTCCTATTGTATGTGATGCTCTGCCTGATGTATCTTGAAAGTCTCAACGAAGAATAATACAGTTCTTTTGCCGTGATGCCCCTGGCGACCTTGATCATCCTGTTGGAACGGATGAGAGATTCGATTATCTTGTTCGAAATGAGATTGTCCCCCACGGCGATTTCCGTAAAAGGAAGGGAATGCTTGAAAAATATCAACTGCAGGAAAGCCGGATCCAATATTATGTCCCTGTGGTTCGACAGTATCAGATACCGCTTGTATTCCTTGAAATACTCTATACCGTCGTATGTCAGGCTCGTGGCTGTCTTTTCCAAAATGAAATTAATGATACGGGACATTACCTTGATCTGGAAATCATCAACTCCTTTCACTGTTTTAAGAAGATTCGACAAGGCCTTTGGATCCTCGTCGGGAAAACAGAACTTTGACACTTCTTCCACCATCGGATGATCCGCTATCTTTCCAAGGGCCTCCCTAGCCTCTTCATCGGTATATGGTATGATATTTTCAAAATCTTCAAGATACATGATTTATTTCATTTTGTTTCGGCAAATATAAGCCTAATCTTAATATTTTTGAAATAATATGAGTATATTTGTTGTCGTGACGGGCATGTGGCCAGCCCGTCCGCCATCACAGTTAAACACATCCTCAGGCCACAGGGACCTAAAACTTATTCACAGAGATGAAAAACTTTCGCAAGATCAGCCTGATATCGGCTGTAACTTCAATGTCATTCTTCATGTGGGCCTGCACTGCGCCGCAAGCCCCTGCTCTTCAGAACATCAGCCTTGACAAGACGGAACTGTCATTAGTGGCTGGCGAAACGGCCGTTATCACGGCAGAAGCCGTACCGGCGGAAGCGGAAGCCGTATTCGAATGGTCAACTTCTGATGGAGGTATAGCGACAGTATCCGACGGCACAGTCACAGCGATCGCCCCCGGAGAAGCGGTTATTACAGTCAACAGCGGCGATATTTCCGCATCCTGCGAAGTGACTGTCAGAGCCGCAGAGGTCGGAAGCGTAATTCTGGACAAGGAAGAAGCCACTTTACAAAAAGGAGAAACGCTCACGCTGACAGCCACCGTATTGCCGGAAAATGCGGAGGACAAGACTGTAACATGGCATTCATCCTCAGATGCAGTAGCGGAAGTCGATGAAAACGGCACCGTAACCGCCATTGAAACCGGTGAGGCCGTAATCACCGCTGAAGCAGGAGGGTTCAAGGCGGAATGCAGGATAACAGTGGTAGGGATACCGGTAGAAACCATAACCCTTAACGAAACGGTCATTGAACTTAACAAAGGCGAGACTTTCAAACTTGAAGCCGAAGTCAGTCCTGAAAATGCTGATTGCGAGGGTCTTTCATGGACTTCTTCCGATGAGGACGTAGCCACAGTAAGCCAGGAAGGACTGGTAACGGCAGTGGCTTCAGGAGACGCCGTCATTTCCGTCAGCACCGGCGACATTAGCGCCGAATGTACGGTCACCGTCATCGGAAAACCTGTCGAATCGATAAGTTTCGACACTTACAGCCTTGAAATGGAACCTGGAGACACATATTACATCATCACCATGATATCCCCGGGAGATGCCGACGACAAGACCCTCATCTGGTCTTCGTCGGATGAAAACGTAGCAACCGTTTCAGACGGCACAGTGACGGCGATAGCGCCGGGATCAGCCGAAATCACAGCTTCATGCGGAACTGCATATGCCACATGCTATGTTACTGTCAATGAAAGCGCACAACCGGGCAGTGCACAAATTGGAGATTTCTATTACTCGGACGGTACCTGGTCACCGCAACTTGACAATTCCAAGACTCTCATAGGCATAGTCTTCTATGTGGGCGATCCGGCAAAGGACGACGCCATGCTCAAGGCGGATTATCCCGGCTGCACCCACGGCCTGGCAGTGTCCATTGTCGAATTTACCGGCCCATGGCAAAGCAATTACGACAGTTACGGCAAACTCATAGACGAATGGGTTGCCGGCAACCTTTCGGGATATGAAAGCCTCGTAGCGCATTACGGATATGCTCCGGATGACAACCTGAACAAAATGCTCGGCTACAATAACACAAAGGCAATCAAAGCGTTCAACGACGACCCGCAGAATGCGTCATGGCCGGTTGACATTGTGAAGAACATCGACACGTTCAATGCCGATTATCCTGCTCCCGCATCCAGCAGCGGATGGTATCTGCCGTCAATGAAAGATCTCTCCCTGCTGATAACAGGGGAATCCGGAACAAATGTTTACGACATCATGTACGACATTACCAATGTATATAACCTGAACCAGATACTTTCCGAAGCGGGCCTTGCCACAATGAACAGCAGCATGATGTGGTCGAGCAGCGAAGTGGATGAAAGCATTGAGGATTCGGCATTCACGAACAGCGCCACGGATTCATGGTGTTCTGAAAGTCCAAAGAATACCAGTTTCTTCTGCACTTACCGATACATCCTCGCATTCTAAGATCGAAGCGACAAAATACTGAAAGAGAAGGCGACAGATATGATGTTCACCCTCTCTTTCAATGTCTGCAGCATGACGGGGTTCATCCGCCGCACGGATTTTCCGCCCTTTTCAGCAACGAACTATCGCCATAACTCAGGAAACGGAACCCGTTTTTCATGGCGTAATCGTAAATCCGGCGCCAGTCCCCTCCGACAAATGCCGAAATCAGCAGCAACAGGGTGCTTTGAGGCTGATGAAAATTGGTCACCAGTTTGCTTACCACACGGAATCTGAACCCAGGAACAATGATAATCCCGGTGGCAGCGGTAATCGAATCGGTTCCCTTTGCCTCAATATAGCCGGAAAGGGCTTCAAGCGCATCTTTGGTTGAATATTTATATTCCCTGTCATAGGGAGCCCATTGTTCCACGAAAGCAGGCTGCTCCCCTTCAAGCACTTTCACGCCAAGGTAATACAGCGATTCAAGCGTCCTTATCGAAGTAGTCCCCACGGCCACAACACCTTTAGGAGAATTTATCAGTTTGTCAATCACCGACTTGGATACATTAAACGGTTCCCTGTGCATCTTATGGCCGGTTATTGTCTCGCTTTTCACCGGAAGAAAGGTACCGGCGCCTACATGCAGGCATATCCTTTCCATGTCTATACCTTTATCCTTTATACGGGCCATTACTTCCTTTGTAAAGTGGAGCCCGGCCGTAGGAGCAGCGACAGAACCTCTGTGCAAGGCATACGTTGTCTGATAGCGTTCGTAATCGCTTTCCTGCGTTTCCCTGTTAAGATAGGGAGGAATAGGTATTTTGCCGCAATGCTCCAGCACGGAAGAAAAAGGCACGTCCCCGTCCCAGAGGAATCTCACGACTACATTCGCCCCGTCCCTTGAAACCATTTCGGCCTTAAGCCCGAAATCATCCATATCCGCCGCTTCTTCCGGCCTGTATAAAGACAATTGCTCGGCATTTTTCCACTTTTTTATGTTTCCGACGATGCAACGCCATTCGCACGAACGGGTTGTAGCGAACGAAACTGCATAATCTTCAGGAAAATAAGGTTCCAGACAGAATATTTCTATGTGAGCTCCTGTATTTTTCTTGAAGAACAGCCTTGCAGGGACGACTTTTGTATCGTTGAATATCATCAACTCATCTTTTTCAAGATAATCCGGAAGATTGTAAAAAACATCCTGGGCGATTTCCCCGTCCTCGTATAGAAGGAGTTTTGAAATATCCCTTTTCTCCAACGGGAACTTCGCAATCCGGTCGTCCGGCAGTTCATACGTATAATCTTTAATCTTGATTTCGGGCCTCATTTCAATTATTTTTTACAAAAGTATATAATATTACCTTGATTGAAAAATCTTTGAAATTTCAAATTTGTATATTTTTGTAAACTACATTAGTAAATCCATCTCGGTATTTTTGTATTGTCTGAATTTCTGATTCTATCTTTGGTTAACAGTTGTATTACATTGGTTATAATAATCGGTTATAATACGTGGTTTTCTTGTGTTTTATTATTGATTCCCAGATATTTAAATTAGTTTATATAAATCAAAATTACAGGTGATAGCATTGATTGTTTTCCTTATTTTAGTCAAATTAAATGCAATGGATGAATATTTATCACTTAATTATTTGATAACCTGTATAATAATAATATTGGTTTAAAGTATCTGTTAACAATATGCTCGATATGGCGTATTTTGTTGTTAGCGACTGTTTTCCCATATTCACGGAATTATTCGCCGGTTTACTTGGTTACAGATGTATCCCCGTATCTAGTTACAAATGTTATTAAATTAATTATTACATTTGTACTTTCAAAAATTACAATTATGAATCGGCGTTTACAATATCTTTTGGAACTTGAAGGGCTGACCCAGGCTCAGTTTGCAGACAGAATAGGGGTCGGAAGGGCAAGCATATCGCACATACTGAACGGTCGGAACAAGCCCGGGTATGAGATAATCAGCAGTATCCTGAAAAAATTCCCTTCAATCAATCCAGACTGGCTTATTCTCGGACAAGGAAAACCGTACAGGAATCAGTCCGAAACAGAACACAAGACCCAGCCTACCCTGTTCAATGATGTTGAAAATACTGATATTCAAAACATTAAAGGCGATTTTACTGAAACTGAACCTCGCGAGAATGAGATAAAGCAACGGCAGCAGTCTTCGATACAGCGTAAAATCAAACGTATAACGGTCTATTTCGACGACAACACTTTTGAAGAATACTATGGAAAATAAAAACCGTACCGGGTTTCCTGACCCGATACGGCATAGGCCGGTCTATATCCGCCGTCTGTTTTTGCAAACTGTTGGAAACAGTCTCAGCAGTCTTAATCGATAGGTTCGAAATCCTCTTTACCTACCCCGCACATCGGACATACCCAGTCGTCCGGTATGTCTTCAAAAGCAGTCCCGGGAGCAATACCCGAATCAGGATCTCCCACTTGCGGATCATATTCCCAATGGCAAACTGTGCATCTGTATTTTCTCATATCAAAAAAAAATTGATTATCTCCTGCTAAGATAGCACTTTCTTCCCAAATATCAAAAATTCAGGCGGTATCTGAGGATATTTTCGTATATTCGCACCGTAAAACACAAATGCATGTACAAACTTTTAAAACCTATATTATTCGCTTTTTATCCTGAAACAGCCCATAAGATCGTAATGGTCATACTCGTTATTCTACGCTATGTTCCATTCGGGGGCGCAGTTTTAAGAGCCATATACTGCCGTAAAACGCCGAAACTGCAAAAGGAAATCTTCGGCCTGAAATTTAAAAACCCGGTAGGCCTGGCCGGCGGTTTCGACAAAAACGGCGAGTATTACAACGACATGGCCAATTTCGGTTTCGGATTCATAGAGATAGGTTCCGTTTCCCCGCTTCCCCAGGACGGCAACGAAAAGCCGAGACTGTTCCGGCTCGTTGACGACAATGCGTTGATTAACCGCATGGGACTCAACAATGTAGGCATAAAGAAAGTGATTCAGAACCTGAAGAAGAAAAAGCCCAATACCATTGTAGCAGTCAATATTACCAAAAACAATACGACCCCCATAGACAATGCTGAAGCCGATTATGAAAAGGTTTTCGCACTGGCGTATGATTTCGCCGACATGTTCGTACTGAACATATCGTGCCCGAATGTGCAGGGGCTTGGAAAACTGCAAGGGGTTGAACATCTTGCAGGAATCATAGACAGAGTACTGAATATGAGACGGTATTATGATGAATACAAGCCCATACTGCTGAAACTTTCCCCGGACATTTCAAAAGAACAGTTGGACGACATCATAGACCTTGCCCTTCTTTCGGGAATCGATGGAATAGTAGCCACTAATACCACAACTTCAAGAGAAGGACTTAAAACGCCTGCTACACAGATAAATGAAATAGGGAACGGAGGATTGAGCGGAGCACCTCTTTTTGAAAAATCAAAAGAAACCGTGCGTTACATACACACTAAAAGCAAAGGCCTCATCCCTATCATAGGCTGCGGGGGCATCATGAGCCCTCAGCAGGCTAAAGAAATGCTCGACGCCGGAGCATCATTGATTGAAATTTATACCGGTTTCATATACAAGGGGCCGGCAATCGTGAAAAACATAGTAAATTACCTTGAAAAAAATGCTTAAAGCCGCCATTTGCACTATAGGCGACGAAATACTGATAGGCCAGGTTCTGGACACAAATTCACAGGCCATTTCCAAATCCCTTGAAAGCATCGGAGTCAGGACTGAAACCATGCTTTCCGTAGGAGACGATACGGATGAAATAATTTCAGGCTTGCGTTCCTTGTTGAATAAACACGACATTGTAATTGCAACTGGAGGCCTCGGGCCCACAAAGGACGACATAACGAAAAAATCCCTCGCCGCCATAACCGGTACCAAGTCGTGGCATATCGATGAAGAACAGGAGAAAATCATCGTTTCGATGCTCGACAAGCGAGGAATAGCACATACAAGGGACAATCTGAACCAGGCTCTCGTGCCAGACAGTTCTGAAGTAATCATAAACAGATGCGGCATGGCCCCGATTACCGTTTACAGGCTTAATGAAGAACTGTTTGCAAACCGTCCCGTGCTCTATTCGCTTCCGGGCGTACCGCATGAAGCAATCGGAGCGCTGCCAGACATAACCGCAGACATACGCAGGCATTTTTCCCTGACAGACATTTATCATAAAACCATAGTGACTTTCGGGATTCCCGAGTCAATAATGTCCGACATGCTCTCCGACTGGGAGGAAAAACTTCCCGAGGACATGAAACTCGCCTACCTGCCAGACACATCTATCGGGTTGCGGCTCAGGCTTTCCATCTATGGGGGAAAACGTGAAGAAGAAGAAGCGAGAATCAATGATGAGTTTGCAAAACTTGTCCCCATCATAGGCGACTCGATATACGGAAGCGGAAACGACACGCTTGAATCCGTCATCGGAGATCTGTTGCGGCGCAGCGGAAAAACCCTCAGCGCGGCGGAATCTTGCACGGGAGGCATGATATCCGCACGCATCACCTCCGTAGCAGGAAGTTCCGAATATTATCTCGGTTCTGTCACATCCTATTCCAACAGTGTAAAACAAGGTGTTCTCGGAGTCAATCAGGAAACAATCGAATGTTTCGGGGCCGTAAGCGAACAATGCGTCAAGGAAATGGCCGAAGGCGTAAGAAGGATAACAGGCAGCGATTTTTCTGTTGCCACTTCTGGAATAGCCGGGCCGGGAGGAGGCGTACCCGGCAAACCCGTAGGCACTGTATGGATAGGAATATCTTCGCCGGACAGGACGATTGCCAGAAAAATGGTGTTTACAGGAGACCGCAAGAGAAATGTTATCAGTTTTGCGTCAAATGCACTTAATCTTTTACGTTTGGAAATAGAAAAATATACCTCCGGAAACACCAGTACTATAAATAATTAATTTACAGTATATTTAACAAATTCGTTAAAATATATAACAAGTTTGTTATCCAAGTTTACTCATGTAATTTCACTGTTTTCGCCTCCTCCACGGCCTTCATTACACGCAGAAAATTGCCTCCGGCGATCATATCCAGTTCGTTTTCCGAATAACCTCTCAACGAAAGTTCCGAAAACAGAACTGGCAATCTGGAAATGTCCTCCAACCCTGCCGGCGTACAGTCTATGCCGTCGAAGTCGGAGCCGATTCCGACACTTTCCACACCTGCTATTCCGACTACATGGTCGATGTGGTCAGCCACCCTTTTGTACGAAGGCTTCGCCTTATCGCGACCGGCATCCAGAAACAGAGGGTAGAAATTGACCTGCACGACCCCGCCCCTTTCAGCCAAAGCCCTAATCATGTCGTCATCCATATTGCGGGGATGATCGGACAACGCCCTGCAACATGAATGCGTTGCTACAACAGGCGCGAAGGAATGCTCAAGAACATCATAAAAACTCTTATCCGACACATGTGAAACATCCACAAGCATTCCCATGCGGTTCATCTCCGACACGAACTCTTTTCCGAAGGGGCTGAGCCCGTGCCACCTTTCCTCTGCAGCAAGCGCGGCATCGCACACCTCGTTATTGCCGTTATGGGTAAGTGTTACATACCTCACTCCCATTCTGTACATTTCCCTCAGAAGTCCAAGAGATTTTCCCAATGGAGCGGCATTTTCCAGCCCCATTGCAATCGATCTGATACCGTTTCGTTTGTTTTCAATGATTTCCGACGAACTCAGTGCAAGACGGACACCGGCAGTGGCGGCAATGGAATCCTTGACGGCCCCCGCCATTTCCATTACAGTCCTCAGGGCGACATCAGGCGCCATGTCGTTCGGGGTATAAAGTGCGAAAAATTCGCAGTCAACGCCTCCGTCCGCCATTCTCGGATAATCGAAATGGCCGTCAGTCCCTCGCACGGACAAATCGGCTCCGCATAAAAGCCTTCCAGGAGTATCGCAATGAGTATCTATAACAAGCCTCATGTCACATACGATAACGCTGACGGACGATTTCAAAAAGCACTATCGATGTTGCCGCGGAAACGTTCAGAGAGGATATTTCTCCGGCCATCGGAATCTTCGCACAATCGTCCGCAAGAGCAAGAAGCGATTGCGAAATACCTTTCTGCTCTGAACCCATTATTATTGCGACAGGCCCTTTCATATCGACACCGTATATCGGCATTTCACTCTTTTCAGTGGCGGCTACGATCTTGAATCCGTTCTGTTTCAGGTAAAATACGGCAAGCCTGAGATTGGCCACGCGACTCGTATCTATCCTTAGAAGCGCGCCAGCCGAAGCCTTCACCGCTTCGGCGTTTATAGCGGCCCCACCTTTTGCCGGCACGACTATCCCGTTTGCACCTGCGCATTCGGCACTCCTCGCTATAGCACCGAGATTACGGACGTCGCTTACGCCGTCAAGCAGGACAAATACCGGGTTTTCACAAGTAGCGCATGCCCTGTTGACCGACTCTTCAAAATCACAGTAGTCAATGGTTGCCAGAAAAGCAGCCACGCCCTGGTGCGAGCCGCCTTTGGAAAGTCTGTTCAGTTTCTCTATCGGCACGAACTGAAAAACTATTCCCCGGTTCTTGATCTCTTCCATTAATTCCCTGAAGGCCAGACCATCCATCCCTTTCTTAAATAAAATTTTGTCTATCGCCTTACCGGATCTTATAGCCTCCAATACCGGATGTATTCCGAAAATATACTGCGTCCTGTTTTCCATATCCATTAAAAATTATCTTACAACTGTCATTCGGCAGATGACGCCCATAATTCCATATCCTTGTCCAATTCGTTTTTCAAATCGACATATTTCTGGGTCATGGCCATGATGTCGTCTCCTTCGCCCGGGCAGGAAAGCCTCTGCTCCAATTCTGAAATTTCAGATTCAAGCCTGGATATGTTCTTTTCCAGAGCGGCTATCCTGTTTTTTAGTTTTTTTTCATCCGACCTCCGGACATTCTGCATCCGGCGTTCCTCGCTTGCCTGAGGATTTTTTGTCTGCTTCTTTACCGACAGTTCGGGGATGCTCCTTTCAAGTTCCTGAAGGCTTTCAATCTTCCTCCGGTCAAGAAAATCCTGTATCCCTCCCAGATTTTCCTTTACGCGCCCGTCCCTGAACTCGTATATCTTATCGACCAGGCCGTCAAGAAAATCCCTGTCATGCGAGACCACGAGGAGCGTGCCGTCGTACTTTTCAAGGGCTTTCTTCAATATGTCTTTGGATCTGATATCCATGTGGTTGGTAGGCTCGTCAAGCGCCAGCAGGTTATAAGGGTGGAGCATCAGTTTGGCCATTGCAAGACGCGCCCTCTCGCCGCCGCTCAGCACTGCAACCTTCTTGTCGATATCTTCTCCCCTGAACAAAAACGCACCGAGTATGTCTCTGAGTTTTGTCCGTATGTCTCCTACTGCTATCTTCTCAAGCGTATCGAATACCGTATCGTTCTTGTCCAATATGTCTTCCTGATTCTGGGCATAATAACCGATTCTGACATTGTGGCCGAGCCTGTATTGTCCGGAAAAAGGCTCCAGTCCGCCGGTAACTACTTTCATGAAGGTGGTCTTTCCTTCCCCGTTCCTGCCGACAAGGGCCACTTTCTCGCCCCTCATGATTGTTATGTCCGCCTTGTCGAAAACCACCTTGTCGCCATAACCCACCTTCATGTCCCTTCCCTCGAACACGATGTCTCCGGAGCGAGGTGCAGGCGGGAACTTGATATTCAACGCCGAATTGTCTTCTTCATCTATCTCTATGCGTTCAATACGTTCAAGAGCCTTGATGCGCGACTGTACCTGATTGGACTTGGTCGGCTTGTATCTGAAGCGTTCAATAAACTCTTCATTTTTCTCAATCATCCGCTGCTGGTTCTCGTATGCGGCTTTCTGCTGGTTGATACGCTCTTTCCGCAATTCGACATACTGGCTGTAAGGCACTTTGTAATCGTATATCCTGCCCAGCATGATTTCCACAGTACGGTTTGTTACATTGTCGAGGAATTTCCTGTCGTGGGAAATCAGCACGATAGAGCCTTTATATGCCTTGAGATAGTCTTCCAGCCATTGAATGGATTCTATATCAAGGTGGTTTGTCGGTTCATCCAGCAAAAGCACGTCCGGATTGCGCAGAAGTATCTTGGCCAGTTCTATACGCATATTCCATCCCTGGGAAAACGTTTCGGTAGGGCGTCCGAATTCCTCTTTCTTGAAACCGAGCCCCAGCAGTGTTTTTTCAGCCGCCACCAATGGAGATTCGTTATGGTACATGGCAAGCATGTCGTTCAGATCGTTCATTCTGACGATAAGGGCTCCGTATTCCTTAGACTCGTAATCCGTCCTCTCCGCCAGTTGGAGATTGATTTCTTCCAACTCGCTTTCAAGCGCAAATATGTGAGAAAAAGCCGTCATCGTCTCATCTATGACGGTTCTTCCCTTGGAATGTTCCATTATCTGTGGCAGATAGCCGATCCGGCAATCCGAAGGTTTGTCTATCTTACCGGAAGAAGGGGACTGTATATTGCATATCAGTTTAAGAATGGTGCTTTTACCCGCGCCGTTCTTGCCGACAAGCCCTATCTTGTCTTTTTCGCTTATATGGAAACTTATGTCGTTCAGCAATGTAAAACCGCCATAAGATACCGTTATGTGATTGACTGATATCATTCAAAATGCGCCTTCAGTGCCTCTACAACAGAACGCGGAGCCCTTACAGGCCTCCTTGTCTCCGCATCGATGAATCCAAGAGTCACTCTGCCCGTATTCAGCAGTTCCCCTCTTTGGTTATATATCTCGTTCTTAATGAACAATTTTGCCGTAGGTATCGAATCAACGATGGTAACGATTTTCAAGCGGTCTCCCATCCTCGCCGGAAGCAGGTATTTTGACTGGACTTCGACTATAGGAGCCATGACGCCCTGCCTTTCGATCTCCCAGATAGGTATCCCGAACTGTACGAGCATGTCGTGGCGTCCACACTCCATATATCTGATATAGTTGGAATGGTGCACTATACCCATCAAATCAGTCTCATAATACCGGACATCTACAAATGTCTCGCATCTTACCATGGCGCTACTCTCCCTTCAAAGTCTTTAAGGCAGCCCTCAGTGCCTCGAGTTTGCTTAATGCATCTGCCTCTTTCTTCCTTTCCAACGCAACGACTGCTTCAGGGGCGTTCGATACGAACCTTTCATTTGAAAGTTTTCCACGCACCTGTTTCAGGAAACGCTCATTGTGTTCTATGGCTTCCACTGTCTTTTTTATCTCCTCTTCCACGTCAACAAGACCTGACAGCGGCACGAAAAACTCTGTTGTGCCAACCATAAATGACACGCCTTGAATATCTTCTGGCATTTTATCTATATCATCTATTGAAGACACATTGGCCATCTTCATCACTACCGAGACAAACTCCCCGTCAAAATCCCCGTGGACAGACAGGGAAAGAGGCTCCTTAGGAGAAATCCCCTTGCTCTGGCGTATATTCCTTATTGCCGCTATTACATCGCAGGCAATTGAAAAACGCATGACATATCCGCCGTCATATTTTTCCGCCTCGGGAAGCCTGCTGAGCATTATCGTCTCCCCTTCTTTCCTTTCCGCAAGATTCTGCCACAGTTCCTCGGTTATGAACGGCATGAAAGGATGTATGAGTTTCAGCAACGCGTCAAAGAAATCCAGGGTGCAGTCAAACACCTTCCTGTCTATGCCGCGGCCATAGGCCGGTTTGATGATTTCAAGATACCATGCGCAGAAATCGTCCCAGAAAAACTTGTAAAGGGTCATCAGGGCGTCTGAAAGACGGAACTTGTCAAAATGGTCATTTACAGTTTCAATAACCTGATTCAACCTATGCTTGAACCAGCATAGCGCAACTATTGAACTATCAAGATGTATTGCGGAATCATCCACATCTTCTCCGACCTTCCAGCCCATCACAAGACGGAACGCGTTCCATATCTTATTGCAGAAATTACGGCCCTGCTCCACCTGGGATTCGTCAAAAAGGATGTCATTTCCGGCCGCACTGCAAAGCAGCATGCCGAGACGCACGCCGTCGGCCCCGTACTGTTCCATCAACTTGATGGGATCCGGGGAGTTCCCTAACGATTTCGACATTTTTCTTCCGAGTTTGTCACGCACGGTACCTGTAAGATACACATTCCTGAAAGGTATCGCGCCCATGAACTCGTTACCGGCCATAATCATCCTCGCCACCCAGAAAAACAGAATATCCGGAGCGGTAATCAGGTCATTTGTAGGATAATAATATCTTATGTCGGCATTCGGCTCGTGGGACGGATTTCCCGGAAGTTCCGGGTCAAACACGGATATAGGCCACAGCCAGGATGAAAACCATGTATCAAGCACATCCTCATCCTGCTTCAGATCTTCCGCCTTTATGTCGGGCATCATTTTCCTTGCCGCCTCCAAAGCCTCTTCAGGAGTATTTTCCACCACGAAGCGGCCGTCCGGGAGATAATATGCCGGTATCCTCTGGCCCCACCACAACTGGCGGGAAATGCACCAGTCGCGCACTGTCTCCATCCAATGCCTGTACGTATTACGGAATTTATCCGGAATAAGGTGTATTTCATCGTTTTCAACCCTGTCCAACGCTCCTTTTGCGAGTTCTCCCATCTTCAGGAACCACTGCAACGAAAGCCTCGGCTCTATCACAGCGTCCGTTCGCTCGGAATAGCCTACCTGCGAAGAATATTCCTCCTCCTTTTCAAGGAAACCGCCCTGCTCGAGCATCCCGCGTATATGCTTCCTTGCAGCGAAGCGATCCTCCCCTACAAGGATTACCGCCTTTTCGTTAAGCCGTCCGTGATCATCGATAATGTCTATTACCGGAAGATTGTGCCTCTGTCCTATGGCATAGTCGTTGACATCGTGAGCCGGCGTGACTTTCAGGCATCCTGTACCGAAGCCCATCTCTACATAATCGTCCTCTATGATAGGAATCTCCCTATCAATCAATGGAATGAACACTTTCTTGCCTTTAAGCCACCCGTATCTTTCATCCTGCGGATGGATACATACGGCTGCATCAGCCATTATGGTCTCGGGGCGCGTCGTGGCTATGACTATATACTTGTCCGACGGCTTTCCGTTTTCTGAAATAAAATATCTCAGATAATAGAGTTTCGACTTGGTCTCCTTCCTTATCACCTCCTCGTCACTTACGGCGGTAAGCCCTACAGGATCCCAGTTAACCATGCGGATTCCCCTGTAAATAAGCCCCTTTTTATAAAAATGCACAAAGGTGCGCACAACGGCGGCGCTTAGATCGGAATCCATCGTAAACCTTGTACGATCCCAGTCGCACGAAGCGCCCAGTTTTTTCAACTGCTCAAGTATGATTCCGCCGTGCTTCTCCTTCCATTCCCATGCATGCCTCATGAATTCTTCACGGCTGATATCCTCTTTTGATATGCCTTCCGCTTTCAGTTTCGCAACGACCTTTGCCTCGGTTGCAATCGAAGCATGATCGGTCCCGGGCACCCAGCAAGCGTTTTTCCCGCACATCCTGGCCCTGCGCACAAGCACATCCTGAATAGTGTTGTTGAGCATGTGCCCCATATGAAGAACGCCTGTTACATTGGGAGGCGGAATAATCATCGAGTAAGGTTCACGGGTATCGGGTTCTGAATGGAAAAACTTGTGTTTCAACCAATACGAGTACCATTTATCCTCAGTTGCAGAGGGGTCATACTTTGCCGGCAATTCCATAATCATATCGTCTTTTATGCATTTTAAGACGGCAAAATTAATATTTTTAATCGAGATTCCGATGGGAAGTTGTTTTGATTTATAAAAAAATGAGTATATTGCAGTTTGTTTTTTAAAATTTAAAGTAAAAGAAAAATGGCAGAAGAAAAAAAATCCATCAATCTGGAGATAAAGCCCGAGATTGCAAAAGGAAGTTATTCCAACCTCGCTATCATCTCCCATTCGCACAGCGAATTCATCATTGACTTCGCACAGGTGATGCCCGGATTCCCGAAACCGGAAATAACCCAAAGGATAATACTCGCCCCGGAGCATGCAAAAAGGCTCCTCATGGCACTCCAGGACAATATAGTCAAATACGAAAACCAAAACGGCCCTATTAAAGTAGAACAGAAACTCACGGCACAGTTCCCATTGGACTTCAATTCAAAAGGCACCAAATCCTGACAGCCGTGAATCTATCGGAACACAGAATCATACTCGGATCCGCCTCGCCGCGCCGCAAGGAGTTGCTGGCGGGTCTTGATTTGGAATTCACGGTCGATGCCGAGACGAATTGCGACGAGAAATACGATCCCGCCTCCAGGCACGACATGATTCCACTCGAAATAGCAAAGGCCAAATCCAAGGGATTCCACAGGCCGCTTGAAGACGACGAAGTGCTTATTACCGCAGACACAATGGTGTTTTGCGGCCGGGACATAATGGGCAAACCGAAAGACAGGGACGATGCCGTCCACATGCTACGCAGGCTCTCCGGGAACACACACACCGTCGTAACGGGAGTATATATAAGGACAAACGCAAAAGGACAAGGATTTGCCTGCACCTCCGAAGTAACATTCAAAAAACTGGAAGACAGCGAAATAGAATACTACATCGACAGATACCGTCCTTACGACAAAGCCGGGGCGTACGGAATCCAGGAATGGATAGGATACGCCGGCATAACATCCATAAACGGTTCGTACTACAACATCATGGGGCTGCCCGTACAAAGGCTTTATACGGCATTGAAGGATTTTTAGGACACGTTTCAATTCCTGAGCATGCCGGCATCGAGCATGTACCTCAGCAAGGACAGGTAATCCTTGTACCCGTCCCCGAACCTGGACATAAGATCATTGAGAAATTCATGTGTCGAAACGGCAGCAGCAAGCCATCCCCTGTCGCTTCTTTTTATCGAGTACATTCCGCAGATTTCCCTGAAATCATACGAACTGACGAATTCCGACATCTCCGCCGCCATCGCATTGCGGTTTGACGGTTTCCTGCCGGCAGCCGCAAGACACACATCGCATTTTCCGCATTTCGCCGCTCCGTTCTCACCGAAATACCTCAACAGGAGCACGCTCCGGCATTCGTCCGTCCTTTCCACATACGAAATCATAGCCTCCATCCTGTCCGTAAAACGCCGGAGCCTGTCGTCGTATTTCTTTTTAGGAAGGCTGACATCCTTAGGCATGTACCTGTTTTCCTTAAAACGGATCAACGGGGTCTTGTCGGAAGGAATATAGGTTATTACACCCTTCTTGTACAACATATACAGGCGGCGCTTGAACTCGGACTCCTGGCAGCCTGTCATTTTCGCCGCATAGCCGGTATCGACAGTAACAGTATGCGAGAAAATACCGGGATAACGCCTCATCAGGAAATCAAGTATGTTTTCTTCAAGTTCGTCCCCGGGATAAAACGAATACAGTTCCTCCCTCGTCAGGATGAAGCCGACTCTTGTAGGTATCTCTCCCTCCTCTTCGACCTCCCAGTGGTTTTCCATCTCGATATACTTTATGGCGCTTGCGGCCCTTGCGCGGGAGAGTTTGTATCTGGAGCAGAAATCCGCCAGATCGAATTTCCCGGCATGGCCCATGCCATACCCGAAAGGTATCCCGAAATAATTGTGAACTTTGTGATATATATCCTCAATGTACTCAAGCGACGGAAAGGTATTTTCACGTATCTGCCTGAGCCTCCGTATGTCGCTGTCATTCCATAACAGGACGGCATAAGAACGCTTCCCGTCCCTTCCGCCACGCCCGGCTTCCTGAAAATACGCCTCGATGCTATCGGGCATATCAAAATGGCACACGAAACGCACGTCCGGCTTGTCTATACCCATGCCGAAAGCATTGGTTGACACGATAATTCTTGTTTTTCCCGTCTTCCACCTGTCCTGGATGAGTTCACGGGTATCCTTGCCCATTCCGGCATGGTAACTTTCAGCGACATAGCCGTTGGAAACCAGAAAAGCCGCGACTTCCTCTGCACGGCTGCGCATCCTTACATAGACTATTCCCGTACCCGGAACCCCCTTGCAGATTGCCAGCAACTGGCCGAACTTGTCTTCGCACCTGCGGACGACATACGAAAGATTGTCCCTTGCAAAACTTCCTTTTATCAGATTAGAGCGCCTGAACTCAAGCCGGCGCATTATATCATCGGCGACTTCCGGCGTAGCCGTAGCCGTGAGCGCTATTACAGGCACATTACGGCCCGCTATTTCCCTTATTCGGGATATTTCCAGGTAATCAGGCCTGAAATCGTAACCCCACTGCGAAATGCAGTGCGCTTCGTCAACGACAATATAAGCGATTTTCATATACGGAAGCCGGGCGATGAACATTTCCGTCCTGAGCCTTTCGGGAGAAAGATAGAGGAATTTGAAATCCCCGAAAACGGCATTATCCAAGGCTATGTCTATATCCCTTGCGCTCATCCCTGAATAAATCGCAATCGATTTAATCCCCCTGGCGTTCAGATTCGCCACCTGGTCTTTCATCAGGGCTATCAGCGGAGTTATCACGATCGACAGGCCTTCGGACATCAGCGTAGGCACCTGGAAACACACGGACTTCCCTCCACCCGTAGGCAATATCGCCAGGACATCATCCCCCCGCACGGCCGAATCTATTATCTCCCTCTGCCCTGGCCGGAAACCTTCGTACCCCCAATATTCCCTCAGTATTTCCTGAGCCCTGTCCGCTTTTCCCTCCATATTCCGATATCCCCGTTAAGAAAATTTAAATAAAGCAGGACAAAAATATAAAAAATTACTGAAAATAATTCTATTTTTGCGGCCGCGAAACGGTCTGTTTTTTGCAAGCAGGAAGCGGACTTAAAAAACGAGAAATTGAAAACATTAATATTTTTTAGTTATGAATAAAATAGATTTAAGCCGCTACGGCATTACCGGAGCAACAGAAGTAATCTACAACCCTGATTACGACACCCTCTACAAAGCCGAACTCGACCAGTCACTTACAGGATACGACAAAGGGCAGCTTACAGAACTCGGAGCAGTCAATGTCATGACAGGCGTATATACCGGCCGTTCCCCTAAAGACAAGTTCTTCGTAATGGACGATGTCAGCAGGAACACCGTATGGTGGACTTCAGACGAATATAAAAACGACAACAAACCGGTAACTCCTGAGACATGGAAGACCCTCAAGGAACTTGCCGTAAAAGAACTTTCAAACAAGAAACTTTACGTAGTCGATGCATTCTGCGGAGCAAATCCTGCAACGCGCCTGAAAGTGCGCTTCATCATGGAAGTCGCATGGCAGGCTCATTTTGTAAGGAACATGTTCATCCGCCCTACCGAGGAAGAACTGGCAGCATACGGCGAACCTGACTTCGTTGTATTCAACGCTTCAAAAGCAAAAGTTGAGAACTATAAAGAACTGGGCCTCAATTCAGAAACTGCCGTAGTCTTCAATCTCACTTCAAAAGAGCAGGTCATCATCAACACATGGTACGGCGGAGAAATGAAGAAGGGTATCTTCTCAATAATGAATTACTACAACCCTCTTCGCGGCATCGCTTCAATGCACTGCTCTGCGAATACAGACCTTAACGGCGAGAATACGGCAATATTCTTCGGGCTTTCAGGCACCGGCAAGACCACCCTTTCAACCGACCCTAAGAGGCTTCTCATAGGTGACGACGAACACGGCTGGGACGACAACGGCGTATTCAACTATGAAGGCGGCTGCTATGCAAAGGTAATCAACCTCAGCAAGGAAAACGAGCCTGACATCTACAATGCAATCAAGCGCGACGCCCTTTTGGAAAACGTCACCGTGGATGAAAACGGCAAAATAGATTTCGCGGACAAGAGCGTAACTGAAAACACCCGTGTTTCATACCCTATCTATCATATTAAAAACATAGTGAAACCGGTATCGAAAGGCCCTCACGCAAAACAGGTCATCTTCCTGTCGGCAGATGCGTTCGGAGTGCTTCCTCCTGTTTCAATACTTACTCCTGAACAGACCCAGTATTACTTCCTCTCTGGCTTCACCGCAAAACTGGCAGGCACCGAGCGCGGAATCACCGAACCGACACCGACCTTCTCTGCATGCTTCGGAGCGGCGTTCCTCTCACTCCACCCTACCAAATACGGTGAAGAACTTGTTAAACGCATGAAAGCTGTCGGCGCAAGGGCATACCTTGTGAACACAGGATGGAACGGTTCAGGAAAACGTATCTCAATCAAGGATACCCGTGGAATCATAGACGCCATCCTCGACGGCTCTATCGACAAGGCTCCTACCAAGAAGATCCCATACTTTGATTTCGAAGTACCTACAGAACTTCCAGGTGTCGATCCTCACATCCTCGATCCTCGCGACACCTATGCAAATGCTTCCGAATGGGATACCAAGGCAAAAGATCTTGCAGGACGTTTCATCAAGAACTTCGAGAAGTTCACCGGCAACGACCTCGGAAAATCGCTTGTTGAAGCAGGCCCAAGGCTGTAAAATATAATAAATTGACAAAAAAAACGAACCGGCCCCGATTTGAGGCCGGTTTTGTTTTAAATCATTTTTCAAACCGTAAAAAATCCGTTCGACCGTCACAGTTCAATCACCTCCGACGCTTCTCTCCTCGGAAGAGGGTACAGCATCAAATCCCTGCCGGGAACGACACCGATTTCCGCCAAAGCCGCTTTAGTGCATTCGTAAGCAGTTTTCGGCGTATTGTTATGGTCGCTCAGATGGCAGAGGAACACATGCTTCAATCCTTCATGATACACACGTTTGACAAACGAAGCACAGTCGTCGTTGCTCAGGTGCCCGTTATCCCCCATAATCCTCGCCTTCAACTCACGCGTATAAGGGCCGCAGAGAAGCATGTCGAAATCATAATTCGACTCTACTATGATATGTCCGCATTGACGGGCCATGCCGAAGACAGGCTCGGGAACACGCCCCAAGTCAGTCAGCAGCATGATTTTCTCCCCGTAAAAATCCATAAAATACCCCACGGTTTCTGTCGCATCATGGCCTACGCGGAACGGTATGAAAGAAAAACCCTTATAGGCAGTCTGCGACATGCACTCGCACGGTTTCAGAAAAGCGTTTGTAACTTCAGGCATACGCCTGTCATTGGCAAAGACCCGGCACAGGACAGGGGTGGTATAGACCGGCAAAGCGAATTTTCCCACAAATCTTCCAAGATGCCTCACATGGTCTGAATGATCGTGCGTTACAAGGACGAGATCTATGTCGTCCAGACCAATGCCGGCACCTTTTAGGGCTTTGCCGGCACGCCTCATGCCGACCCCGGCGTCTATCATGACGGCACACTCGTCATTGAATATCACATAACAATTGCCGTTGCTGCCGCTTGAGAGACTTAAAAACTTGACCGGCATCGTGTTACAGAGCCTCGATTATACCTGCAAACAGGGCAGTCATCCTGTCTGCAGCGGCATCAGCAGCCGCTACGACATCATCACCGTCATTTACATAATCTTCCGCGTAATCGTCATGCGCCTCATTGGTTATTACCGAAACGCCGAAAACAGGTATGGACGAATGGCGTGCGACAATTACCTCCGGTATAGTGGACATGCCCACGGCGTCCGCACCTATCATACGGAAATACTTGTACTCGGAAGGAGTCTCATACGAAGGGCCGGTGCCTGCAAGATAAACGCCCTTTTTCAAGGCTATGCCCAGGGAATCGCCTATTTTTTCGGCCAGGGCAATCAAAGACGGCTCATAAGGACGGGTCATGTCCGGGAACCTCGGGCCGAAATCATCAAGGTTCCTTCCAATCAACGGGTTAGGCAGCAGATTGATATGATCCTTGATAATCATCAAATCCCCTATTTTAAAGTCAAAATTTACACCTCCGGCAGCGTTTGAAACAAAAAGATATTTGATTCCCAGCACTTTCATCACTCTTATAGGAAGCGTAACCAAATCCATGGGATAACCTTCATAATAATGGAAACGGCCCTTCATGGCCACGATGAATTTTCCTCCAAGAGTCCCGGCTATTAGTTTGCCGGCATGGCCTATGGCAGTAGAAACCGGAAATCCCGGTATCTCCTTATAATCTATTACCGTCTGGTTTTCTATTCTGTCAGCAAGTTTTCCAAGGCCGCTGCCAAGGACTACACCTGCAAAAGGCTCGCGCCCTCCAAGCCGTTCTTTCACAAATGATGCGGCTTTATTAATCCTTTCTATTCTTTCATCCATGATTATTGTGTATTAATATGTTTTCAAAACTATCCCTGATTTTTCCAACAGAACGCGAGCCGCCTTTCCTGCCGAATCCAGGATTTCATCTTCATCCTTAACCCTGCGTCCTTCCATGAGAACCCTCCCGGCACAAATGACCGTGTCTATTGCATCGCTGTGTCCTGAATATACGAAATTGGAAAGAAAATTGATTTCGGGGACAAATGTGGATTTCCGGACATTCACAAGCAATATGTCCGCCTGCTTCCCGGCTTCAATGCGCCCGGACTCCAGCCCGAGAGCCTTTGCACCGTTTATTGTCGCAATATCAAGCAGTTCATTAAGGGGCATCACCTTGGGGTCTGCCCTCCATGCCTTCTGTACCATGGCAGCCGTCTTCATGGCCTCGAGCATGTCCAGATTGTTTGATGACGCACAGCCGTCCGTACCAAGGGTGACATTGGCCCCGGCGGCGGCCAGTTCATTGTAAAGAAACCTGTATCCCGAAGCTATTTTAAGATTGGAATTGATGTTATGCACTACATTCACATGGTGTTTTCCGAGAAGTTCGACATCCTCTTCATCCAGCCACAGAGTATGGGCCGCTATCAGATGCGGGCCGAGCATACCCAAAGAATCCAGATATTTAACCGGCGACATCCCGTACCTTGAGCGGCAGTTTTCAACCTCCGCCCTTGTCTCAGACACATGAATATGAAGTTTCAGACCGTATTTCACGGCAAAATCCCTGCACCATTCAAGCATCTCCCGGCTCACCTCGTAAGTCGAATGGCAGCCTACCGTAAAAGAGCACATCGGCCCCCATTCGCGGGACTTTTCGTAAGTCTGCTCCAATTCATCCCGTTCGCGCGCGGCTCTTTCAGGACTTCCGTGATCCATGCACACATAAGAGTTCCACGAACGCAATCCACTGTCGTTCACAGCCTTTACCGCGACATCAGGCATCCAGTACTGGTCATTGAAAGCAGTCGTGCCGCTTTTAAGCATTTCCAGGCAGGCCAGCCTGGTGCCCCAGTATATCGACTCTTCATCCAGGCTCTCCTCGATCTTCCAGATGCGTTTGAGCCATGCCGCAAGCGGCAGGTCTTCCTCAACGCCGCGCATAAGGGTCATTGCCGCATGTGTGTGCATGTTGACAAAGCCCGGCAGGGCTCTCATTCCGTTGGCATCTATGGTCTTGTCCGCCTCGAACTGGGTACAGTTGCCGACTGACACTATCTTTCCGTTTTCAACATATATGTCCGTACGCCGCCCGTCCAGGACGGCATTTTTTATCAAAAGTCTGTCCATATTCCGGATTTTAATTTCAAATTTAGGCATATTTTATATACCACAATTAACATTTGAAAGTTTTTTGCACTTTTATCATAAAAATCATTAATCAGCCGGATAAAATCAAGGATTTTTTGTAAATTTGCAGCGTTTATGTGAATATACAATTATATGATCAGAAAAGAGCTAATATCTCCTAGGAGCATAGCCGTAATCGGAGCATCCGAGGATGTACACAAACCTGGCGGGGCACTTCTTGCCAACTTACTGAGGTCTTCTTTCAACGGAGACATCTATGTTGTAAACCCGAAAGCCGACACAGTACAAGGCGTCAAGTCATACCACAGGGCAGAAGACCTCCCCGACGTGGATCTCGGAATACTTGCGATACCTGCGCACTTGTGCGAGGAGTCGGTAAGGATACTCTGCGAAGAAAAACATTGCGGAGCCATTATCATCATATCTGCCGGTTTCGGTGAAAATTCGGCAGAAGGGGCTCAGATTGAAAAAAATATCATCAGAATTGTCCGCGACCACAATGCATCAATGATCGGTCCGAACTGCGTCGGTGTCATGACGCCTTACTATACCGGGATGTTCTCCCAGCCGGTGCCGAAACTCGACAAGATGGGCATAGACTTCCTTTCAGGTTCAGGCGCGACCATAGTTTTCATCCTTGAGGCCGCAATGCAACTGGGATTGAAATTCTCGTCTGTTTTTTCAGTCGGAAACAGTGCCGTCACAGACATCGAGGACATACTTGAATACCTTGACGAAACATACGTGCATGGAGAGAGTTCGCCGGTGAAGATGCTTTACATCGAAAGCATAAAGGATCCTCAGAAACTTCTCAAGCACGCAAGTTCACTATATAATAAAGGTGCGCGCATCGTGGCCATCAAAGCAGGGCGCAGCGCGGAAGGAAGCCGTGCCGCATCATCCCATACGGGTGCGCTCGCGTCACCGGACGATGCAGTTGACGCATTGTTCGAGAAAGCCGGAATAGTAAGATGCTTCGGGCGCGAAGAACTTGTAAACACGGCAGCCGTACTCATGTACCCTAAACCGGCCGGCAGGAACATAGCCATAGTAACCCATGCGGGCGGCCCGGCTGTAATGCTTACAGATACGCTGTCTGAAAACAAACTTTCAATCCCTCACATTGACGGGCCTAAGGCTGAAGAACTTCTAAGCAAACTCTATCTCGGCTCTACTGTAGGAAACCCTATAGACTTCCTTGCGACAGGAACAGCCAAACAACTGGACGACATACTCAACGCATGCGAAAACGATTTCGATTTCATCGATGCCATCTGCGTCATTTTCGGATGCCCGGGCCTCAATACCGTACAGGATGTCTATGAAGTAATCTACAAGCATATCCAGACTTCCAAAAAGCCTATTTACCCTCTGTTGACCTCCATCCACAATGCGGAAAAGGAAATCAAATATTTCCAGTCACTCGGAGGCATCAGTTTCTCAGAAGAAGTGGTATTCGGAAAGGCATTGGGAAAATACATGAATATCCTCGGGGCCGCCGGCGATTATCCGGAATATGACATGGACAGAGCCGTCATAGACAGAATCATTTCTGAAAACGGCGACGGCTATCTCGCCCCTGCGGATGTAAAAGCGCTTCTTGAAGCCGCCGGGGTAGAATGCGTGAAAGAATATGTCATCCACAGCGCGGAAGAACTCCGGGCGAAAGCGGCTGAAGTAGGCTTCCCTATGGTCATGAAAGTCGTAGGGCCGGTTCACAAAAGCGATGTCGGAGGCGTAATCCTCAATATCAAGGACATCGACCAGGCTTGCGAAAGCTTTGACAGAATCATGAAGATCAAAGACGCAACAGGAGCATTGATCCAGCCTATGCTCAAAGGTTTCGAACTCTACATCGGGGCCCACAACGAAGGAGCATTCGGAACAATGGTACTTTGCGGCATGGGCGGAACGATGGTAGAGATGATAGCCGATACGAGCCACGCCCTGGCACCTGTCAGCAAGGCGGAAGCAGACAGGATGGTGTCATCGCTCAAATGCAATAAACTCTTCAAAGGCTTCCGCGGGGCGAAACCTGTAAATGAAGAGATATTCAAAGAAAGGATAATGCGCATCGGCGCTCTTTGCGCCGCTTACCCTCAGATAGCGGAAATGGACTTGAACCCTCTGCTTTGCGACGGCGACAGGATACTGCCTATCGATGCAAGGATACGTATAAAGAAATAATACACTTACAAACTTTATAATAAATTTTAATTATGGCAATAAAAGGAGCTATTGTTGTTGATACCGAGAAATGCAAAGGCTGCGGCCTCTGTGTTGCTGCGTGTCCGACAAAAACCATTGCACTTGCTAAGAAAGTGAATGGTAAAGGTTACAATTACGCCGAAATGGCGAATGACGGCTGCATAGGATGTGCTAGTTGCGCGCTCGTATGCCCGGATGCGGTTATCACCGTTTATAAAGTAAAGATTTAAAACAGTATAATTATGGCAGAGAAAATTTTGATGAAAGGTAACGAGGCTATCGCCTATTCCGCTATCAGGAACGGAGTTGACGGTTACTTCGGCTACCCTATCACCCCGCAATCCGAGGTGATGGAAACATTGATGGCTGAAAAGCCTTGGGAAACGACCGGAATGGTGGTACTCCAGGCAGAAAGCGAAACAGCGTCTATCAATATGGTTTATGGTGGTGCCTGCTGCGGTAAGAAAGTGATGACTTCATCCAGCAGCCCTGGAATAAGCCTCATGTGCGAAGGCCTCAGTTACATGGCCGGAGCAGAACTTCCTTGCCTTGTAGTCAATGTCGTTCGTGGCGGCCCAGGACTCGGAACAATACAGCCGGGACAAGGCGATTACTACCAGATAGTAAAAGGCGGCGGACATGGCGATTACAGATGTGTCGTGCTTTCACCTGCTTCAGCACAGGACATGTATGATTTCGTTGACAAGGCATTCGACCTTGCATTCAAATACAGATGCCCTGCAGTCATTCTCGCCGATGGCGTTATCGGCCAGATGATGGAAAAAGTCGAGATACATGAAACAAAACCGCGTCGCACCGATGAAGAGATTATAAGGACATGCCCTTGGGCTACAACCGGCAAGAAGGCAGACAGGCCACGCAACATAATCACTTCGCTCGCATTGGAATCAGATGTACAGGAAGCAACCAACCTCCGCCTTCAGGCAAAATACCGCAAGATGGAGCAGGAAGACGTCCTCTATTCCACATATATGACTGAAGACGCCGAATACCTGTTCGTCGCATACGGATGTATGTCGCGTATCGTGGAAACCACGGTTGACATGCTCAGGGAAAACGGAATCAAGGCCGGACTCCTCCGCCCTATCACCCTCTTCCCGTTCCCTACCAAACAGATTCAGGCACTCGTTCCTCAGATTAAGAGCGCCATGTCCATCGAACTTTCAGCAGGCCAGATGGTTGACGATGTAAGACTCGCTGTAAACGGTGCAGTCCCTGTCGGCTTCTATGGCAGACTCGGTGGAAACATCTGTACCCCACAGGAGATCTTCGATGCATTCAAGAAGTTCAACAACCTTCAGTAAGCCTACAAACCTTTAAAATTGAATTAAGATGGATATAAAAGATATAATCAAACCTGAAAACAAGGTTTACGGCAAAACCCCTGTCCTTACGGACAATGTGATGCATTACTGTCCGGGATGTTCACATGGAGTGGTTCACAAAATCATCGCCGAAGTCATTGAAGAAATGGGCATTCAGGACAAGACAATAGGCATATCGCCTGTAGGATGCTCCGTCTTCGCATATAATTACCTGGACATTGACTGGCAGCAGGCCGCACACGGAAGGGCTCCTGCCCTTGCTACGGCCACCAAGAGGCTGTACCCTGACAAATACGTGTTCACATACCAGGGAGACGGCGACCTTGCATCAATCGGAACAGCTGAAATCATGCACGCCTGCAACCGTGGCGAGAACATAGTTGTCATCTTCATAAACAACGCCATTTACGGTATGACCGGCGGCCAGATGGCACCGACCACCCTGCTCGGTATGAAGACTGCTACGACTCCTTACGGCCGTGACGCCAAACTCAACGGCTTCCCATTGAAGATTACCGAACTCATCGCCCAACTCGAAGGCACTTGCTACGTTACACGCCAGTCTGTACATACCGCTGCAGCTGTCAAGAAAGCAAAAGCCGCTATCAGGAAGGCTTTTGAAAATTCGGCAAAGGACAAAGGCACCTCGTTCGTTGAAATCGTCAGCACCTGCAACTCCGGATGGAAACTTTCTCCGGTCAAAGCCAACGAATGGATGGTTGAACACATGTTCCCGTTCTATCAGCTCGGCGACTTGAAAGACAGGTAGGATTAATTTATAGGAACAGGCAAAATTTTGCCTGTTCCTATAAAAAATCATCTTAGGTATAATTATATAAAGTAATGAACATACCCGACGAATTCTGTCCGACTAAATCTCCTGGAGATATGATGATTTGGCGCGACATAGTAAGAAGAGATGCTGAAAATGGTTGGTTTGTTGGAAATATATTATAAATGATGTTATGGGTTTCATGACATCAACGTTATACAAATTTGATCCTATTGGGGTGTTATTTCATATACTATTGGTTCTATATTGGCTGCTATTGGGGCATTAATATGAAATTCAAACGCATAATAAAATATACTGCACCACTCTTTTGGGCAACCTATGGAGCCTGCTTAACCCTTACATTATTGGTTTATCCCGATACTGAAAACTGGAAGTGCATTGTATATTCACTTTTTGTAGCATTCAGTTCATCACTGGGCACATACATTTATAAAGTAAAATGGAATAACAATAACAAACAAAACAAATAAAATACAATTTAACATGAAAGAAGAAATAATCATAGCAGGTTTCGGCGGACAAGGCGTACTCTCAATGGGTAAGATCCTTGCATATTCAGGAATCATGCAGAACCTTGAGGTTACATGGATGCCTTCATACGGCCCTGAAATGAGGGGAGGCACTGCAAATGTCACTGTCATCCTCAGCGACAAGAAGATCAGTTCGCCTATCCTTACGACTTACGACACTGTCATTGCGCTCAACCAGCAATCGCTTGACAAGTTTGAAAGCCGTGTAAAACCGGGCGGACTCCTCATTTACGACCCTAACGGCATCACCCATTTCCCTACACGCAAGGATATCACCGTTTGCTCGATAGCAGCAGTTGACGTTGCAGCCGAACTCGGAAGCGCAAAAGTTTACAACATGGTAGTCCTCGGTGCATTGCTGAAGATGAAACCTATCGTAGAAATGGAAAATGTCACAAAAGGACTCATGAAATCCATTCCTGAACGTTACCACAACCTCATTCCTATGAACGAGGCGGCAATTGAAAAAGGGAAACAGTCAATTGAAGTAATCAACAGGATTTAACGCCAGAAAGCGTCTGGATTTTTAACATGAACGTTATGAAAAGGGGAATATGCCCGGCAGGCATGTCCCCCTTTTTCATATTTTGCCAAAACATTTTTCCAGTTTGTATTTTTTTACTAATTTTGCATGACAGGTTGAAAGTTTGCCTCATGCTGGATGATTTAACACAATCTATCGAAACCCTTTTGGCCAGATATGAAAAGGTCAAAGGTCAGAACGTAGTATTGTCCCAACGTCTTGAAGCATGCGAAGCAAAGCTTGAAGCCAACAAAAGTACAATTGAAATACTGGAGAAAAAGATAAGAAACTTGCAATTGTCCGAAGCTTTCGAGTTGTCCTCAAGAAAGGAAAACAAGGATGCCGTAAAGAGGGTTGAAAAACTTATCCGTGAAATTGATAACTGTATAGTTCTTCTGGGTGATGAATGACGAAAGGCAAAAGATAAAGATCAGAATCGGCACTTGGGATCATTTGTTGAAAGTATCCTCTCCCGAAGAAGAAAACTATTTCCGTCGCGCTGCAAAGGAGATTAACGCGAAACTCATAAGTTATCAGACGGAATATCCGGGCAACCCGTCTATCGAGTTCCTGTCATTCATAGCGCTTCTTATGGCAAAGAAAGTGCTCATGCTGGAAGACAGGCTCAAGAACGATCCTCTTAAAGAAGAAATCGACGACCTCGATGCCAGGCTTCGCCAATATTTGCAAAAAGATAACGAGTAAGAAAGCCGGTTCGACTTTCCGAATCGATCATTGAAATATAGCCGTCAGAGTTCCTTTCGCTGAAATCAACACTGAAACTTTAACGGGTCCACTCGGCAGGCGATGACAGGCCTCTTGGTTACCCTTCGGGGAATTCCGCATATCGGGACGTAGGAAGTCAAAGCCAATAAGCCGGAGCCCAAATCTTATTTTATTAAGATTTTTTGTAAAACGACCTCTGGCGGTTTTTTTTGTTTCTTCGTCATTCTCCCCTATTTCCAAAAAAACTATATAGCCTATTTTATGAGCACACCACTTATTGTAATCGTTACTGCTGTAATAGCCGCCGTAATTACACTTGTCATCTACTTCTTTATCAGGAACATAATCCTTAAAAACAAGAAAGAGCAGATATTGCTGGAGGCCGAAAAGGAAGGAGAAAACATCAAAAAGGAAAAAATCATCAAGGCCAAGGAGGAGTTCCTTCAGTTAAAAACGGAACACGAGCATTACATAAACGAAAAAAATGCAAAAATCCAGCAGGTAGAAAACAAACTCAAACAAAGGGAACTCTCTTTGAACCAGCAGGCATCCGAACTGGGCAAGAAGAACAAGGAAATCGAAGCCCTGAAGGAAAACCTGAAATCACAGACCGAACTTGTAAACAAGAAATCAGAAGAATACGACAAACTCAGGAACGATGTAATCGTCCAGATCGAGACTCTTGCAGGAATGTCAGCCGCCGAAGCGAAGAACCAGCTTATCGAAAGCATGAAAGACGAAGCAAGAACCGAAGCGCTGTCATATATCAACGACGTGATGGACGAAGCAAGGCTTACCGCTTCAAAAGAAGCCAAAAGGATAGTGATCAACACCATCCAGAGAACTGCCTCAGAAACGGCCATCGAAAACGCCGTAACCGTGTTCCACATCGACAGCGACGAGATAAAAGGCCGCATCATCGGACGTGAAGGAAGGAACATCAGGGCACTGGAAGCCGCTACCGGAGTCGAAATAGTAGTTGACGACACGCCGGAAGCGATACTTCTCTCCGCTTTCGATCCGGTAAGGAGGGAAGTCGCAAGACTTGCACTGCATCAACTCGTGATTGACGGCAGGATTCACCCTGCACGAATCGAAGAAGTTGTCGCCAAAGTACAAAAACAGCTTGAAGACGAAATCATGGAAACAGGAAAACGAACCTGCATCGATCTTGGAATCCATGGCCTGCACATCGAACTCGTCAAACTCATAGGACGAATGAAATACCGTTCTTCATACGGGCAGAACCTTCTTCAACATTCACGCGAAGTTGCAAACATCTGCGCCACTATGGCTTCGGAACTCGGCCTTAACCCTAAAACGGCAAAGCGCGCCGGCCTTCTGCACGACATAGGCAAGGTATCGGATGAAGATCCGGAACTGCCTCATGCAATACTTGGAATGAAACTGGCTGAAAAATACAAGGAAAAACCGGAAGTATGCAATGCCATCGGTGCACACCATGAAGAGGTGGAGATGACTTCCCTCATAGCGCCGCTCGTACTCGTAGGCGATGCCATATCCGGAGCAAGACCTGGAGCCCGCCGCGAAGTGATTGAATCATACATAAAGAGACTGAAGGACATGGAAAACATCGCCCAGTCGTTCAATGGAGTCACAAAGAGCTATGCCATTCAGGCCGGCAGGGAACTGCGTGTAATAGTCGGTGCGGAACATGTCTCAGACAAGGAAGCCGAGAACATATCATTGGAAATAGCTAAGAAAATCCAGGACGAAATGGTTTATCCAGGACAAGTGAAGATTACAGTTATAAGGGAAACCCGCTCAGTGGCTTTCGCAAAATAACAAATCAACCGACTAAAAACCAGGGGCTGCACTCAATCATGAAGAGCATGATGTGCAGCCCCTGGTTTATTTCTTTCCGCTAAGTATAATTATTATCACGGCTGCGAGTATCACCAGCATGCCGGCGGCTGTCTTCCAGGTCATCAGTTCGTTGAAAACAAGCAGACCTACAATGACAGCGGTAACAGGTTCCATAGCCCCAAGCACAGAGGCTCTTACAGAACCTATATTCTTTATTGAAACTATCAATGTCTGATTTGAAAGTATCGTACAGACAAAAGCAAGCAGAAGCAGATTGACTATATCCATGCCGCTATTCAGAGGCTGCATCCCGGTACCGAACGCATAGGAATTAGCTATCAGGAATATATCTCCTATGAGAAACACATAAAAAGTAAGTTTCAGCCCCTTCAGGTTCTGAAGTTTGGAAGAGACGTTGATTGAAACCATATATGACGCATAGCCGAGGCCTGAGAACACTGCTACGGCAACACCGGCAAGACTCACGTCTCCCCCGCCTTTCTGTACGGACAGCAGTATTACGCCGCCGACGGCCATGATTATGGCCAGTATCTTCGGCAATGAAGATTTCTCATTAAAGAAAATCATCATTATCAATGTAGTCAGCACCGGATATGTAAAATGCAGTATTGTGGCAAGGCCGCTTCCGAGGTAATCGTATGCCCATAACAGAAACATTGACGAGATGTCATAGAAAACCGCCGCCAGTATGAGTACAGGTATATCCGATTTGGATATCCTGAAAGACTCTTTCCGTATGAGCATTAAACCGGCTATCAGAACTGTCGCCAATGAAAACCTGTAACATATCAACGAATCCATTGACATGCCGCCTGCAAGAACAGGCAATGTAAACAATGGAATCAGACCGAAACTTATTGAAGAAACAAGTCCGTTTGCTACTCCTTTGAACATCGACATGGCATCAAGTTTTATAAAATAGGGCTCCATACCCCGTTATATGAAACATATACCTCCTGGGTATATCTGTCGGAATGACCCAAATCGAAAATATATGTCTCATTATTCAGTTCATGATTAGGCAAAGTATTTACTTTCAGACTATAACGCCCTTTATACAGATAAATGTCCGTATTATTTATGTCATCATCTACAATGAAAGGCATCGGATTATATTTGTCATTGAAGAACATATATGCCAGATTGACAGGCTCGTCCACACTAATGTCTATTACACCTACACCTTCGGAAACGCTCCTCTCGTCCTTGTAGGAACCTGTAGCATATTCGATCACGAAATCCTGCATCGTGTCATTGCCTTCCGTCGGTTCGAAACGGAAAAGATACTCCCCTTTCACCCTTATATCCGTATAATATCCATAGACATTCATCAGACAGTCAAAAGACACGTTCCATGACATATCGCCTGCATATTCTATGACATAGTCGAAGTCTTCAAGATAATCATTCGTCACATGCCATACGGCACCTTCTTCAAAAAGCCCCTTGCCTCCGGTGTCATAATTCAATGAGCCGATTTCTATTGTGTTACCGTCACGGTAAATGCTCATTTTTTCAAGCAGATAGGATGTCATCGCCTCCTTTCGCGATGGATCGGATATAGTATCTATTATTTCCAGCCGCACTGCCCTTGAAAGAGGTTCGATTCCGTTATAGAAAAACAAATCCCTCGTTTCGCAATAAAAATGACGTCCCATCCTGTTCTCGCGGTACGGCGCATATTCATTGGCACATGAAAACAATGAAAACGCCAGAAGAACGCCAGCAATTATAAAAAACCACCTACGCATAATCATCAGAATTTAACACTTATACCAATATTTCCTCCATTATACAGCGTCCCGAAATCAAGTTCAAGGAAACCGCTTACTTTCTTTCCGATTGAAATGCCGAAAGGAGAAGTCTGGAAAGCGAAATCTGCCATCACCGAAGAATTGTTCCTGGCATACAGCATATTCACCCCGACATTCACATCGGCATACAGCCTCACCCATTTCTTGTTCAGGAAATGAAACCGCGCCCCGGCCATAACCGACACTAAGCCGTGCGACCATTCCGACCAGCTGGCAGCCAAAGTCGGATCAGCCATGTAATTGTTCTGGTACTCCGTATAAAAGAACGCTGTTCCGAGAGTACCTCCGACAGAAAGCCAGTTTTTTACGAAATAATCATAGGAGAGCGAAATCACTCCGCTCTGCCTGACATCCTGCGGGGTGCCGAGATTGGATATCAGATACGAATAAATAGAATAATCATCATTTTCAGCATATCTGAAATCATACCCCAGATTGGCAACGCCTCCATAAGAAACCCTTATTTCGTTGTCCCCGACCTTGTTCTGCGCACTCAGAGTGCCTGCGACCAACGACATGAAAGCCGTAATCACAATAAAATAAAATCTTCTACCACACATAACTTGTCCAAATACCATTATGTAAAATCTTGACTATATGTTCATTCCTGCTTGCCATACTAAGGTCTGCATAATAAAACTGACCGGGAAAACCCGAATCGCCATACACATCGGCGGAAATAGACATCGCCCCTTTATATACGGTGACAGGCAAAGTATATGGATAATAATCAAAAAACGGTGATTCGATTTCATCCTCAATGCTTATCCCGTGTGCATGGTAATCATATCCCTTATCAGAAATGAAAGCATTGACAGGTTCTTCAATATACATGTCAATGACTCCGCGGCGGCCCATATCGTCCGTCATCTCATCTTCTATGCGCCCGCTGCCGCTTACAAATACAAACTCCATTTCAGCAATGGACGGAACATCGGAAGCCTGCACGAAAAAATCACCGGTAGCAGTCGATGGCGCATAAAAGGCGGAATTGAAGTTTTCCATTGTAAAAACAATCCTCCAACTGCCTTCCCCTATGCACTCTATACTGTATTCATAATCCGAATCAAAAGCAAGGCCTGCATTCCAGACGGCGCCCGGTACCAGAATATTATATCCGTTTCTATGATATTCAAGGTTTCCGATATGCAGCACGTCTCCCTTCTCGTAACATTCATACGCGCTGAAAACCATATTCATAAAATAATTCCTGAGAGGTTCGTCGTCTATCGTTGATATCTTCTGCCATTTTACGGCACGTGACAAGCCTTCAAGAGCATTGTATAACAGATTGTACCTGCACTCGTCATATATCTCCTTATCCCTCTCGGCGGTCACCGTATTGATTTCCATCGTAGTACAAGAGACCATCAATAATGGAGCGAAAATTAATGATATGAAACTGCTTTTCCCCATAATCAAAATCTGTAACTAATACCGGCGCTCGCACCTATAACCGAGGTCCCGAGTTCCAACTGGAAAAAACCGCTGAGACTTTTTCCCACTGCAATGCCGAAAGGCACGGTCTGGACAGCGAACTCCCCATATACGGCATCTTTTCCTGAAAAATATCTTGAGGCATTGTCACACATGACACTCCCGCCAATGGCTACCTGCGAATAAAGGCGGATCCATGTTTTTCTGAAATACACAAATTTTACATCCACATACAGGTCATACGACTCGAAAAAACTCATAAATTTACTCTCTACCAACGTATTGGCATCCATGACAGTACTGTAATCCGCCGTCATCCCGAAAATGGCGCCGACTGCGAGCCAGTCCTTTGGATAATAATGATATGAGAGGGAAAACACGCCTATGTTCCTGGAGCGGCTGATAAAATCCGAATCATCAAGAAAATTTCCGATTGAATTGTGTGAAAACGAAGGCAACGGATCTATAGAACAGGTAAAAGCCCTTAACGACGGGCCGCCATACGAAAAGGCCACTTCATGCCGTTTCCTGCCGCTTTCCGCTTGAGAAAATGCGGGCAGTAAAGCAATTATAAATACGACAGTCAGAAACCTTTTCATAATAAACAACCGTTTTCACATCCACATAGATGCACGGAAGAACTCCAACGTTGCAGACAAAAGGCCGTAATCAATCAAAAACCAGTTCAAAATCCTTCTGAATGGCTCTGTCTATGCCCTCCGGAATGAAATTCCAGTCCCCAAGCATTGAATCCTGCGACAGTGAAGCAGGTATGGCTCCATGCTGTTTAAGGTAATCATAAATGATATTCCTGATTTCGGGATAACGCTCCACTACCCTTTCATCTATATTGTCCGTATCTATCCCGGCCGCCGCCAGAATCCCCCCTCCGCCGCTTGCACGGTAAGAGGTCATCGCCACATTATACACGGAATCAATGCAGAAAGCGCTTCCGTCCGCTAAAGAAAGTATATCCACTTTGCTGCCGTAAGGTTCTGTCAGATCCACTGTATAGTTCACACCTGCCGCCGAATCGAAATTGTATGTCCGGGATATAAATGAATAGCGCGCAGCCCCTGTACGTTTGTCCGGTTTCTCAGAAACAGCCAGTGCGTGGATTCCCGGAATATTTTTACCTTCAATCAAATCGGCAGCCTGCGAATCCGTAAGAGTATTTACCCATTTGTCATATGAAAACTCCAGTGCATCCTTAATCTCCCTACCTGTCATTTTGACAACAAACAACTGGTTCTCAAAAGGATATATTGTAAACAAATCATTATATGCCAATGCGCCTTCTGCAATATGTCCGTCATAAGTCAACGGAGCAGCAAAGGAGATCTCTGCCGGTTCGCATGACAACTGGATCATATGCAGCAAATCCGTATAGAAGGCCCGCCCTTTCATCGCATCACGCGTATTCAGATCTGCCTCGATACGGCCTGCTTCCTTGACGGTAAACGCTTCAACCGCTTCAAATTCAGGGCTGAGATATTCCAGATATCCTTCATCCGGATCGGCTCCGGCCATTGGGACAAGTTCGGCCGACAATTTCTTTGAAACAATCCTCCCGTCTCTAACGACAACCGAAACAGAAGCATGCCCTACTTCGCGGCAATGGCTTCCGGCATTCACAAGCACGGATACAAGCGAGTCCCTGCCGTCGATATTCCTGAATTCTTCAACGATTTTTGAACTATGGTCGTGGGCGCAGAAAACAAAGTCCACGCCATCCAATGTTCTAAGACAAGCAAGTGCCTGATTTTCATTGTTATCAGGATTGCCATCCCCTGTTCCCGTGTGCATCGCAGCAATCACTATGTCCGGATGTTCCTTTGCTATTACCCTGTCAACCAGTTCCTGGGCATAAGGGAGTATGGATTCGAAGCGCATTCCGCTCCATAGCGAACGTGCAAGCCATTGTTTGATATTAGGGTTGGTAAAACCTATTACGGCAACCTTCATTCCGCCACGCTCAAACATTGCATATTCTTGAAAATAAGGCCGTCCTGTTTCATCATCAAAAGCATTTGCTCCCAGAAACGGCATCGGAAACTCACGGGCCATTTTATCATACACGGCATGTCCGGTCTCTATATCATGATTGCCTACCACGGCGGCGTCATATTTCATATATCCGGCAGCCTTGACATAGATGTGTTCCGAAACAGTATCCACATAATTATAATAATACGCGGAATTGTCGCCTTGAAGGATGTCACCGACATCTATCAGAAGCACATTATCCTCTCCGAGCATTTCCCTCTGGCCTTTAATGTATTCCGAAACCTTGGCCAGATCGCGATACTTCCCGTGTACATCGTTTGTAGAGAAAATATCAAGCCTGTACTCACCGTCTTCCAAACGGTTCCCGCATGAAACGGCAACGATGCCTACCGCCAGGACAATCAAATAATGAACAATCTTTCTCATAATATCTTTTATTTTTCCATAATGAACCCGTCTGCATCTTCAAGTACTGGAAAATACTCCCTGAAACTGTCATGCCACAGCCTGTCAGGCTCTGCAATTATGCAATTGACACCCTCTGACATTACATTCTTCCCTATCGGCCTACCTT
Organism: Candidatus Merdivivens pullicola; assembly: GCA_017694945.1. Lineage (GTDB taxonomy): Bacteria > Bacteroidota > Bacteroidia > Bacteroidales > UBA932 > Merdivivens > Merdivivens pullicola. The sequence continues at coordinate 50,582 of JADIMA010000060.1, forward strand.
TAGGGTCAACGGCAACGGAACCTCCGCTATATACTGTCAAAGGATCTGTGCCTGTTCTGTTACAAAAAAACATATATGCTTGGTTTTCAAGAGCCCGGGCCTTTGTCAGCAGACTTGAGACATCCAGGCGTGAAGTCGGCCAGTTGGAGACATTCAGGATTATATCATAATATTTTCCGTCACTGTCCTTGAAATTCCTGCTCCATACGGGGAAACGCAGGTCATAACAGATATTCAGGCAGAAACGCCAGCCCTCATAATCCAAAGTACGGATGTTTTCTCCGGCAGTATAAAAACCGGCCTCGTCTCCCATGAAAAGATGACGCTTGTCGTAAGTGGCGGCTATTTTTCCTTCCGGCAGCACGAAATAGCCTCTATTATAGTATTTTCCTCCTTTTTCAACCGCCAATGAAGTAAATATGGCTATTTTATATTCGGAGGCTGTATTTAAAAGCCATTCCAGTGCGAGGCTGGAATCTTCATGCTCGACAAGTTCGGGAGACATTGCATAACCGGTGGAAAAACATTCGGGCAGAAGCACCAGATCCCGTTCACCGATTTCACCCTCTTTGACAAGCCGGGATATGACGGCCCGGTTTTCTGCAAGATTGGCCTTGGTGTCACCCCACAATATGTTCGATTCAATTAAAACTACTCTCATAACATTTTTCAAAAACAGTCTATTAGAATTGGACGGGCTCCAATTTTATGGCGAAGCCTCCGTCGGATGCCATCGGGATATCGATTTTGTCAAAAGCATTGACAATGCCCTCTTTTATCACATATCCCGTCCCTCCTACGGAATCCGCCAGCATTGTAACCGAATAACTTTCCCCCGGCACTATGATTCTCCCAAAATCCAGAGTATAGTCCGATGGGGCGCCGGCATTTTTTCCTGCCACATACCATGACTTTCCTTTTTTCCGTGAAATGACGACTGTTTCGTCACGCACGGCATCCAAGGGAAGCACACGGTCGAAAGTAACAGGGAGCGAAGATATGAAATCCGCATACAACGAATCCATCCCGGAGTTGTCATAATGTATTTCGGGAAGAGGAGAATCAAAAACTATGTATCCAGCCATCCTCCCGGCATCTGTCACATAATGGATACGGCTGCGGCCAACAGTATCGGAACCGACGCTATTCAATACATTCGGATATTTTCTGTTCAAACCGGGATAGTTCACACCGCGCAGATCCAGAATCAGCCCGGCCTGGGCCGCCTGTTCGCAAATGGAATTAATCCTCTGCACGGAAAGGAAGTCATCCGAGCGGTCAAAATCCAGCCTGAGACCTTTTATGCCCATCGAAGCATAACGCCTGAAGGCCCTTTCAAGATTCCCGCCCAATTCATCCGCCTTTTTATGGATGATCATGCCCACACCGAGTCTCTCCGCATAACGTATATCCTCTTCGATATCGGCGCACGAACCTGTGACGACATATTCTATCCCGTATTCCGAGGCGAAATCGACTGCTTCGCGCAACAAAGAATCGCCGGAAACCGCCAACGCCTTACCGGGTTTTATCCAATCAGTCCTCCTTATAATAGGATCATCCCCCAGCAGGTACATCAGATCATCTGACAGTAAAGACTTGTCATTACTGTAACCTATTACCCTCCAGGGAAATTCACAGGGGCCGTTACCATATGCCAGCACTCTGCTGTTTCCTGCCAGTATCGGAACAAAACTGCCTTTCAGATGTCCGTCCTCCATGAGCAGGTACATTTTAGGATAACGCTCTATATCATTATCTGAAATCAGAATGTTCCTGTCATTTGACTTAACGATTAAAGGGGCGGGAACCAGCGTATCTTCCATGCTTGACAAATCCGCATCTCTAACCACGAAATCCGCATTTTCCGATATTACCCCGAAACGCGAATGGCTTTTGGTAAAGAATCTGTAGGCTACCCCGCTGTCATAAGCCCTTATGCGAAGTCCGTAACCTTTGAAAACGAAGTCAACGCCGTTATATTTTACCAGGGCGGACGAATTACGGCTGAAAGGGGTTTTCATTACTCTGTCAACTGAAGAAGTATTCACATCCTTTAACGGAAGCATCCCGTTTTCCGCCAAGCCGAAAGCCCTCCCGTCATCCATTTCCATATAGATTTCCTGCATATCGACGATAACCCGTGACGAATCCATTATGGAAAGCGATATCGTAGAATCTATCACTATTTCCACTTTTATATTCCCACCGGGAGCCTCAAGTTCATAATAAAGGGGCTCCGTGGGTTCAGGAACGCATGCTCCGACCACAAAGATGACAATCAATGAATAAATCAAGCGTTTCATATCAGTTCAGGTTTAATACACGTTTTCAGAATGACATTTTGATAGTTACCATTTGCTGCCAGCCGCAATATTTTTGAAAAAAATGAGCCGCCAATGCCACTTTTACTGAAAGAAAATCCGTTATTTTAGGTTCATATGCAAGTTCAAGCCGGTCATAAAAACCATCGGAGGCAGAATAATATCTGTCTCCGAAGTACAGAGAATCACCATACTGTACGCCTATATCGTCTCTGGTATCAAAAAAAGGCATTATGTCTCCTCCCACATATACCGTATTTTCCAAAGAAACATTCCAATGCCTTAAAACCGTCACTATCTCGCCGCCTCCGGGAAACATGTATCCGTCACCGTGGTTCCTGTCGTTCTGGAAAGCCTGTAACCAGCCTGCCCTGACAGAAAGTTCCTGTATTCCGGCCATCGAACCGAAATCGGCCTTTAAATACGGGTAAATCAATATATTGTCCATAACTCCCTGAACGGCTTCGCTGCAAGCGAAATGATACATGTAGCCATTGTAACCGATTTTAAAAATCCCCTTTGAAAATTCGCCGGCTGAAAAAATCATGAATCTTTCACGTGCCGAATCCGAATACTGCCCCATCCAGTCTATTCCAGCCTCGACCTTTACGCTCCAACCTGAACGCGTCACATCATCATAATTATAAAGTATTCCTTGCAGTACCTGATTGAAAAAATTCAAAGAATCAGAAAAGAACGCCCTTGAATATTCCCCGGACATCTTCTCCCGAGGAATGACCCCTGCATAAAACCTGTGTTTGTCTCCTGCATAATTATAATAAAGGGATATTCCGTCCAATATGTCCGAAAATTCTCCGCCGAACTGTTTCTGGAGTTCCATCCCTGCCATTACACGATGTTTCCCGTTCACTGAAAAACCGATTCTCGGAGCCACTGACGCGCCGAATATTGTTTTTGATGGGTAGGGAGAAAACTGATTGTATTCTCTATTGTCAAAATACAATTCAAAATCCGCCTCATACTCAAAATACACCTTCTTTCTACCGCCATCCCGTCCCAAGGCTATTCCCGACACGCAAAAAAGACAGCAGGCAACCAGTACAAGTAACTTTCTTACCATACTATGGGTTTTATGACAAAAATAACTATCAAATTTCGCTATTTTCATAAGAAAAAACAAGCATATCGCTATATTTGTAGCATAATATTTATTTCCATCTACAAATGGAGTGGCTGATTGACCTTGGATATTTCGGACTTTTCATAGGAACTTTTCTCGCCGGCACCATCCTGCCTTTCAGTTCCGATGTCCTTATGATAGGCCTTCTGGCAGCCGGAGGCAACCCTTGGGCCTGCCTTATTGTCGCAACAATCGGGAACTGGGCCGGGACAGTCATCAACTATCTCATGGGCTGGCTTGCCAAATGGGACTGGCTGGAAAAGTATTGTAAGGTAAAGGAAGAAACACTTGTCAAACAGAAAAAAAACATAGACAAATACGGTCTATGGCTTGCCTTTTTCTCATGGTTGCCGGTAGTCGGCGCAATTGGAGTAATTGCGTTGGGCTTCTATAAGGTAAAACCGATATGGTCGAACATCATGACACTGATCGGCTGTTTCATAAGATTTTTCTTCTGGGTACTGCTGCAGGGCATGCTTTTCTGATAATGACGCCCTTTCTTCATATGGTTTTAACTCTTTTGGGTTCCCTTGCGGCTGACGGGAGACAAAAACAAAACATGCGACTGGTCACAGGCATGCTCACCTCTTCGGGAACGCAATGCAAGTCCGCACGCCCGGCGGCCCGCATCATAAACCTCACTGTTCGAACCATGAGTGCAAAAACTGCCCCTCATCCATGTCATATTTCCTATAAACCACTAATAATCAAATAGTTCATTACTATTATCCTCAAAAATGCCCCCTTATGTGTATGGGGGTAGTGCCTTCCGGCGGCATGCTCCGGGCACGGCGGCCTGCATCGAGTACGGCATGAGGCGCACACCGGGCCGCGCCCCCGCCCGACTTCCGTCAATGCAACCTGCTGCAAATAAGGGACAAACAGCATGTACAAAAAAACAAGTGCGGATTTCAAGGGCCACCGCCCCACGGATTCCGCACTTGAATATTGCGGCATCCTTGAGTCAAGCCCGGGCGCGGCCAAAAGAAGGCGCACCCGGCTATCTTAAAGGCATTTTGCGGATACAGTAAAAAAAAGCCCCCGCGGCTTCTATTCCGCGGGGGCCAAGGACGGCGGCTGCCTACTCTCCCGCCTTTCGGCAGTACCATCGGCGCAAGCGGGCTTAACTTCTCTGTTCGGGATGGGAAGAGGTGGGACCCCGCCGCCATTGCCACCTTTGTATCGCCGCCGGGGGACG
>JADIMA010000061.1 GCA_017694945.1 Candidatus Merdivivens pullicola
TATTTATAGTTGAAGAACTTGTCTATGAGATATGTCTTGCCGATACGCCTCCGTCCGCTGATGATGACAAATTCGGAGCGGTCAGATTCCAGACACCGCTGCAGTTCGTCACATTCTCTGTCTCGTGAAACCAGTTTGTCCTGCATAATATTTCCGTTTCCGCAAAGGTACTCAATCCATGTGTATCTGCCAAATTTCAAAGAGTGAGTTTGTACTTTATCTCATAAAATATTTGAGTAAAAGTACAAACTCACCAACACAATATAATACCGAGTTACTACTTTATCTATGATTTTTTATGAGATAAAGTAACGGTTCAGTATATAGTGGCATTCCATATTTGCCGGATGCCTTTCAGTTTTTCCCGGACAGGTTATGTGCCCAGCTTGCTGTTTTAAGGGCAAGCAGACAAACTGGATTTGCATCAAATGAGCCGGAAACAACTCGCTGATTTTCAGCTTTTGTTTTGTTAACGCTATATAGACACCAACACATGGTTGGCTAAAAAGTTGGATAAATATGAGCGAGAATTATGCTCTTTAGACATGCGTTATCTTTTTAGTTGTTGCGCTAGGCAATGTCTTTGTCGTGTACCCAAGGCCGCGCCACGATTTAACTTTTATCTTTGTAATTCACTGTAAATCAAGAGCAAACAACATGTATAGAAAAATTACTGTGGATTTCAAGGACTTCTTAACCCCTCAAATTCCGCACTTGCGAAATATGATATACTTAAGTTAAATCGTGGCGCGGCTCATAGGAGTCTTAGTTGTGCGGATGGGAGGATTTTTGATGTTTTTACAGTTCCTTGAACCACGCGTTCTGGGCTTCTTCCTTCAATCCCTGGTCGTAGTAGTAGAGAAATACATAATAAAACATATTTCCGCTTCTGGAGGCTTCGTATGAATAGCGCAATTCGCAGGTCATGCCGTTGTCTCCGCTATATGTTACGGACAGGCTCTGGTCGTCATCCCAGTCGGTGTCTTCGGTTACGGTTATTCCCGGCTGCCCGGAATATTTCCTGTTCAAGTCCTTTAGAAGCAAGTCGTAAGTGTTCCTTGTCGGTTCGGGTTCTATTGTCCCGTTGTAAAAACGGATCTGATAGAATGTCTTGTTCTCGTCGAAAAAATATTCGCAATAATCCCATTTTCTTCCTCCGAAAGACATGGTTGTGAAGCGTACCCTTTCGCGGCGGTTGTCAGCCCAGTCATAGGCATGACGGTACATCCAGTTGTTGTTCCTGTATTTTTCTTTGAGGAGTTCTTTGAATTCGGGGTTGCTCTTGAACTCGTCATAGTCCGAGCGTATTTCTATTCCGTAAAAAGTGTCTTGTACTTTGGACTGTCCGAATGCCTGTCCGGCCAACAAAACGGCGGCGAAAAATATCATTAATCGTTTCATGTCGTTTGTAATTAATGTAACACCGATACAAATGTATATAAAAATTTTCTAATTTTATATTCTGAAACATGCAGGATCGGAAGTGAAAAAATATATATTGTTAATTATGTTCGCGTTATGTCTTGCCGTGACGGCGCGGGCACAGAAAGATTCCTCCGCAGACCTTGATGATTTCAAGGCGGCGTGGGGCGATTTCAACAGGGAAGGACGTTATGCCGAGTTTGTGGAGTATGCCAGACCGTGGTTCTGCCGGGCAAGCGATGGCGCGGATACTTCCGCTTTCGTATATTCAGGAATCACCCTTTCAATGGCTTTCCTGTCTTTGGACGAACCGGATTCCGTGAGAAAATACCTTGATGCCGTTTCGCCCTGCCTCCATTCAGAAACGGAGCCGAGGATACTTTTGACATATAACTTCATCCGTGGAACCTATTCCCTCAAACGCGAGTACAATTATCCCAAGGCTCTGGATTTTTATCAGAAATGCTACGAGATAGCGGCTCAGTCCGAAGATACTGACAACTCCATCGCCGCCTTGCTGAACATAGTGCATATATATTATGTAAGAAGCGACAGCCGTGCTCTTGGTCAGGCCAGGCTGGCATACAGGCTTTCATGTCAGAAGGGTACGGATGAACTGGCGGTCTGCATGGCCAATACCGCAATGGGAGAGATGCTCTATCTGTCCGGCAGCCTGGATTCCGCCCTGTGCTATTCAAGGAATGCGCTGGAGATTGCCGAGAAGACAGATTATGTTTCAATATATTCGGATCTCCATCTTCTGCTTGCCGACATATATGCTTCGATGTGGAGAGACGGCGGCAAGGGCGATTCGTCCCTTGTTCTGGCTGAGCGGCATTACGGCCTTGCGATAGACAATTCGGCTTATGCCGAAACAGGCACCCGGTCCATGCTCTACCTGCATTACGGCCTTCTCGCCGAGAATACCGGTGATACAAGCAAAGCCGTAGAGTTGTATCGCAAGGGACTGGATGTTTCCCTGAACAGGGGCAATCTTGAGTTCCGCAGGGAACTTTACCGCCGTATCGCCGACCTGTCCTATCAGGAGGGAAATCATGAGGATGCCCTTGATTTTTACAAGTCCTACGCCTTCCTTCTCGACAGCGTGGCAAGCCAGTCAAAAGAGTTCCAGTTCGACAGCCTGCTTCTTGCCAACCAGAATATGGAACATCGTGAAGAACTGAACTTAAAAGAGATAGCCCTCCTGAGAGCGAACCGCAGCAGCCTTGTGATTGCTTCTGCACTTGCAATTGTCCTGCTCGTGGCAGTGTCCGTCTGGATTTTGTACCGCCGGCAGAAAAATATGTACCGCGTGCTTTTTGAGCGGTACAGGAATTATTCCGCCCGTGTAGAGGCTGCTTCCGAGACTTCGAGGCCTTCTTCATCCCAGGCGGACAAGGAGATTTTCCTGAAACTTGAGGAGAAGATGAAAAACGGGAAACTTTATCGGATGAAGGACATTTCAGTGGACAAGGCTTCCGAGATACTCGGGACGAACCGCACTTATCTTTCCAAGTCTGTGAACAAATGGGCCGGCATGTCTTTTCCTGCCTATGTCAATTCGTACAGGATACGTGAAGCGACCTCCGTGATTTCCGATCCGGAGCGGGATGTTCCGATGAAGGTGCTTGCCGATGAATTGGGATTTAATTCATTGTCAGTGTTCTATAAGGTGTTTCAAAAAGAAACGGGACTTACTCCAAGCAGGTACAGGAAAGAAAACGATTTGTCTTCAGTGGGCGGTGAGGATTTGTAAATTTGTTAAAATCGCAATTTTTGATGCCGTCAGGATGCCATTTTTATGACTTAATTTCCTTACTTTCGCAAAAAAGGTTTTTTAAGTATGAAAAAATTAGGTTTGATTTTGTTTTCGTTCCTGGCATTTGCGGCATGCGCTCCGGTGGAGCCTGACCCGCAGCCTCAGCCTGAACCTCCTACGCCTCCGGTGCCGGAAATTACCGTTGAAACGTCACAGATGGCAATCCCGCCTGAAGGCGGCGAGTTTTCCTTTACTTATAACATAATAAATCCGTCGGATACGGCGTCTCTTTCCGTATCTTGCGGGGCTGACTGGGTGCTTTCGCCTGTCGCTTCCGATGGAAATGTCTCGTTTTCGGTAGGAGTCTGGGACAGTCTTGAGGAGTCGAGGACGGCTACAATGCTTCTGGAATATCCTGGCGCTCAAAACGTGGAGGTCTCCATAGTGCAGTCTCCGTCGGAACTGCCGGCATGTCCTGTTCAGATGTATATAGTTTCTGAAAGTTATTATTATGCCCGCGTGACATGGATTCCTGAAAACGACAATCTGACATATATAAGTCTGGTCATGGACAAGGAAACTTTCGACTCTTACGAGAGCGAAGAGGCCCTGTTTGCCGGCGATGTGGATTTCTATCAGCGCAGGGCGGATGCCATGGGAATGTCGCTTGAAGAATACGTGCTGGCTTATAATGTGTTCTATCAGGGTGGAATGACCGAAATGTTGGACGGGAAAACTCCCGGAACCGACTATGTGGTTTATTCATATGCGGCTGAGTTGCAGGACGGGGCCCTGGTGAGGACGAGTGCCGTCGGCCATGAGGAGTTCCGTACGAAAGAAATTGTCGTGCATGATGCCGCTTTCAACATTGATGCGCAGTTGCATTCCAACAGGATGACCCTGAACGTATCGACTGATAATACGGATTTCCGTTTCGGCATGACGCTCTTCTCCGAAAGCGACTGGTTGTCGTTCGCTGATACCGAGGCCGCAGCCGAAGAACTCATATGGCAGTTGAAAGTGATGGTGGAGATGGGTGGCCTGTCGTGGGAGGATGTGACCTGTCTTGGCGAAGGCAGCAGCGATTATGGCGACCTGATAGCCGGAAATAAATACTATGCCGTGGCATGCGGGATTGACGATGCCGTGCTTGTCTCAAATGTGGCCACTCGTGAGTTTGTAATCCCTATGCCGGAGATTACCGACAACTGTACGTTTGCGGCGGATTTCATCAATGTCACTCAGACGGAGATGGATGTTACAGTAACGCCTTCAAACGGGACTACGAGGTATCTTGCGGTGATAAAAGAGTCTTCTTTCTTCAGCGGTGACAATACCCCGGAGGCTTATGCGGCGAAAATGCTTTATGATCTCGTCTATTATGATGCCGTTGACTGGAGCGATACTGACATCCTGCATACGGGGGTGCATACGTTCAATTCCAATACGGACATGATAGATCCGCAATACCTCAAGGCCGATACTGAATATACCCTGCTGGTGTTCGGCGTAAACGAATTCGGGGAACGTACTACCGGGATAGGCCGTTTTGAGCAGCGCACCCCTCCGGTACAGGATGCAGGCCCTGTGATTGACATTCGGATTACAAGCGTGGAGGACAAGGCCATCAATGCGGTGTTTACCCCTTCGATTCAGGATGCCAATTATCATTACAATGCCCAGCCGTGGACTGATTTCGAGGGAAAGACCCCTGAGGAATTCATGGAATATGTCATAAGGATCAATGGTGAATACCTTACTCTTTACCAGGGAACCCAGGAGCACCGCTTCACATATTATTTCCCTCGTGAAGAATACATAGTGTTCGCGTTCGGTTATGACGGCCAGATTACTTCCGACCTGTACATGAAGAGAGTGAACATGACTACCGGCGAGGTGACCGAGATGGGTGCGATTCCTCGGGAATTGTTAAGTGGATTGTGATAAACCGTGCTTTGTCCCGGCAGAAAGCACGCTATTGGCCGGCAATTCTTTCCAGTTGCCGCTCCGTAAGATTGTAACGGAATCTCAGTTCTTTCAGGATTCTGGTTCTTTCAGCATTCATTAGTTCATACAAAGATACTGCTCCCGACTGTGCCAACAGCCTCTGCAGGCCTTTCAAAACGACGCTGTCGCGTACAGCGGGATTGGCAGTATCCTCTTCGGCGGCTTCTTTCTCTACCCTTTTGAAAAGATAGTGGATGAAGTTGCCTTCGTTGGAGAAAAGTCTCCTTACTTCTTCACATTGCACATAGCAGGACGGATGTATCATCCCTCTCTTGTCGTACAGGAAGTCCGCAGGGATTTCAGCCCTGGTTCCGAAATGGGTTCTTTGCTTTCTGATACTCAATGACTCTATGCGGTTCAATCCTTCGGGAATGCTTCCGTAGTAATATCCGGCAGAACTCCATCGGTATTCGACAGGGTCGGCTTCCATCCCGGCTACGAAAGGATTGCGCAAACAGTAGGCAATAGCGATTTTCAGTGATCTGTCATCCTCTATCGTCCGGATGCCTGTTTTGGCATAGTATAAGGAATCCATAATGCTGTACCTTGTTTTTAAATGTCTTGACAGCATCCTTTTGTAGCGCGACATGAAATCTTTTGCATCATCGTCTGTCGCGTGCATGATGAAATGTACGTGATTGTCCATAAGGCAGAAAGCCAATAGTCTTATTTTGCGGTTCAACAGGCAGATTGCCATGGAGTTCATGCCGGAAATGAAATCCTCAGTGTCGTGAAAGACTGTTCTTTGTAGCCGGCCGTCTGTATAAACGTACAGGTAGCCCATAATAATATCGGTTTTACGGACATGCCACACTTGCATTGGCAAAGATAACGGTAAATTAAAAAAAACGTGCTTTCTCTCAGGAAAAAGCACGCTTACCCTTCTCTGATGCGCTTCAGCCTACCAGCCAGACGAGTATGTGGCCGTCAAATGTCATGTATTCAAGTTCGAACTCGTCTTCATAGCCGTCCTTGTGGATGAAGGTGGCCTCAAGTTCCCCTTCGCCCCGGGGAGTGAATTTTTCGACTTCAATCTGTTCCGCAAAGTCAACGCGGCTCTGGGACATTCTTTTGTAGATGGCTTCTTTTGCGCACCAGTATATGGCGAGTTGCTTGTTGCGCTTCTCGTCGTCCGTGAGATCTTCTATTTCCTCGTCCGACAGGGCTTTTTTCTCCACGGCGGAGAAATCGCGGCTGAGGCTTTCGATGTCTATGCCCACATATTCATCAGGATGGGTGATGATGGCGACATATTTCTGGGTGTGGGTGATGCTTATCTCGCACGGATTGTTTTCAAGGAAAGGCTTGCCGTTGTCGTGATGCTCGAGATATACCTTGTCTTCAAACACCTCGTTGAGAAGTGCTCTGACAGCGAGTTTCTCCTTCCTTCTCTGCTCGTTCTGGATGAACATGATTTCCTCCAGTTCGTCATCCGGGACGGAACAGATTTTCAACAATTCCTCTTCGGTCTCTTCTATCTTCCAGACCGCTATCTCTGCTTTTTTCTGTACTCTTTTTCTGAAATATAGTGCCATTTTTATCTGATGTTCGGATTAAAGTCCCTGTGCGGGGCGTATATAAAAAAACCTCCTTCCGACACCGTGTTGCCGGAGGACACATAATCTATAATAAATATTGGTTATATCGTTGCGGTGATTTCCGCATAAAGGCAACGGATCGTCCTTGCGCGTGTGACCCGAATCGTTTCCAAGATTTGCTATATCACTGGGAGGTTCCAAAATCTCTTAATTTATGTTCAGCGGTGCAAATATAATGAATTTTATAAAAACAAATCTTTTTTTCCTAACTTTGTCATGTTTTTGGATTTTAAAATTAAAGTGTAAACCGATGAAGAATTTCGTAAAAGAACTCGAGTGGAGAGGCATGATTCACGACATCATGCCTGGTACGGAAGAAAAACTCATGGAAGGCTGTACTTCCGCTTATGTGGGAATCGACCCTACTGCCGACTCTCTCCATGTCGGGCATCTTGTCAGCGTGATGATGCTTAAGCATTTCCAGAACTGCGGACACAGGCCGATAGCCCTTGTCGGCGGTGCGACGGGAATGATAGGGGATCCTTCCGGAAAGTCAATGGAACGCAATCTTCTGGACGAGGAGGCTCTCCGTCATAATCAGGAATGCATAAAGAAACAACTGGCCAGGTTCCTGGACTTTGAATCCGATGCCCCGAACAGGGCGCTGCTCGTCAACAATTATGACTGGATGAAGGATTTTTCATTTCTGGCATTCATCAGGGATGTCGGGAAGATGATAACAGTCAATTACATGATGGCCAAAGACTCTGTAAAGAAAAGGCTTACGGGCGAAACGCGGGAAGGCATGTCGTTCTGTGAATTTTCATATCAGCTCCTTCAGGGATACGACTATCTTCACCTTTATCAGACAGAAGGGGTGCGCCTGCAGATGGGCGGCAGCGACCAGTGGGGAAACATCACGACAGGTGCTGAAATGATACGCCGTGCCATAGGCGGGGAAGCATTCGCGCTTACCTGTCCGTTGATAACCAAGTCCGACGGCATCAAGTTCGGAAAAACCGAGAAAGGCAATGTGTGGCTGGATCCTGAAAGGACATCGCCTTATGCATTTTACCAGTTCTGGCTGAATGTCTCTGACGAAGACGCTGAAAGATATATCAAGATATTTACTATGCTGGGCAAGGAGGAGATAGATGCGGCCGTCGCATCCCACAAGGAAGCCCCTCATCTCCGTTCATTGCAGAAACTCCTTGCAAAAGAGGTTACTGTAATGGTGCATGGAGAGCAGGAGTATGAAAAAGCCGTGAATGCGACATCGATTCTTTTCGGAAATGCTACATCGGACGCGCTTGCGTCCCTGGACGAACGTACATTCCTCCAGGTGTTCGACGGTGTGGAGAGTTATACCGTGTCCCGGGACAAACTGCCTTGCGGAGTGATAGACCTGCTTGCTGTGGAAACGGGGGTTTTCCCGTCCAAAGGCGAGTGCCGCAAGATGCTCAAGGGCGGCGGAGTATCGATAAACAAGAAGAAAGTTTCCGAGGAGCAGGCCGTTTCAACCGATGATCTCATGAACGGCAAATACATACTTGCCCAGAAAGGCAAGAAAAACTATTATATAATAAGAGTGGAATAAAAGGAGGTCGGATATATGGAAGGTGAAAGCACCCGTCAGTTGAGAGTGGCCCGTGAGATCCAGAGAAACCTTGCAGAAATCATCAGGAGCAAGGGGATGGGGCATTTTTCCCAGGCAATGGTGACGGTAAGCGGAGTAAGGGTCAGCCCCGATCTGTCATTCGCCAAAGTGTATGTCAGCATTTTCCCGTCATCGAAAGCGCAGGAAGTCATGGGCTTGATTTCTTCCGAAGCGGGGGCTTACCGTGGCGAACTTGGCCGCCTTATGGCCAAACAGTTGAGGATTATCCCCGAAATCGCATTTTTCCTGGATGATTCGCTGGATTATGTGGAACATATCGAGGAACTTCTGAAAAAATGACGAGAGTGCCGCTTTTTGTCGCGTTCCGTTATCTGTTCGCCCGCAAGTCGCATAATGTCATTAACATCATTTCGGCGATAAGTGCGGTGGGGATGACGGTCGGCACGGCTGCTCTCATCCTGATACTTTCTATTTATAACGGGCTTGATTCTGTCGTCCGTGCCGGAATGGACAGAACCCGGCCCGATTTGCTTGTGGAGCCGTCGTCGGGCAAGACTTTCGGCATGGCGGACTCCTTGTCGCGTTCCATGGCTTCCCTGCACGGAGTGGCCTCGGTTGAGCCGGTGCTGGAAGAGACGGTGTTCATAGATTATGGAGGCTCTCAGTCTATTGCGCGTCTGAAAGGCGTGCGTAGCGGTTATTTTGAGGCTGTGCCGCTGGAGGACAATCTTGTCGAAGGTTCTCTGGATTTGAAAAAGGGTTCTCTATATCTGGGAGTAATCGGGAGGGGGCTGGCCTCTTCGCTGGGTATTTCTCCGCGCTTCGTTGCCGGAATCGATGCGTATTATCCCAAGACGGACAGGGACATATCCCTGACGGATCCCATGTCCTCCCTCAATACTGTGCGGTTTTTCCCGTCCGGTACGGTAGCGGTGAACTCTTCTTTTGATGAGCAGTGCATCATTGTTCCCTACGGTGCCGCAGTATCCCTTCTGGGGCTTTCCTATGACGATTGTTCGTCGCTTGAAATCAGGTTCGACCCTTCTGTTTCGGGAGATTTCGACGGGCGCGCTTATCGCAGGCTCTTGTCGGAAGTCAGAAGCGGGGTTTCGGAAATCATGGGGCCGGGCTTTGATGTAAAGGACAGGCGGCAGCAGGACGAGACTTTGTACAGGATGCTTTCGGCGGAGAAAATCATGATATTCCTCATCCTGTTTTTCGTGATAGTGGTCATAGCCTTTAACATTTTCGGCTCCCTGTCGATGCTCATAATGGAAAAGTCCGATGATATCGGTACGTTTTCGGCAATGGGGGCCTCGCAGGCCGTGGTTAAAAGGATTTTCATATACGAAGGCTGGCTGATATCTTTGCTCGGACTGGTTTCAGGACTTGTGGCAGGAGTGTGTCTGGCTTTGCTGCAGCAGCATTTCGGTCTGATAAAGATGCCTGGAAATTATATGGTGACGGCTTACCCGTGCGTGCTGGAAGTGCAGGATGTCCTGATATCAGCCGTTTCAATCGCCATTGTGGGATATGTTGTCGCCGCACTTCCGGTAAAAAGATTCTTTCATCGTGCAACGTTCCGTAACCCGTCTGCATCTATTTAACGGTTTAGGTTTTAGTACACGCTGAGAGGCCGAGCTTGTGAAAGTAAGGCCTTTCTTTTTAGATGTTTGGAATTATTTTACTATCTTCGCACCGTAAAATATTTAAGAAAACATAAAAAAAGGAGACAATACTATGGCATTAGCTGTTAACGATTCTAATTTCAATGAAGTTATTTCCGGCGGAAAACTCGTAATGGTTGATTTCTGGGCTACATGGTGCGGCCCTTGCAGGATGCTTTCGCCTGTAGTTGACGAGATATCCCAGGAAATGGGCGACAAGATTGTTGTTGCAAAATGCAATGTTGACGAGTGCGACTCTACCCCTGTGGATTACGGTATCAGGAACATTCCTGCCCTGCTGTTCTTCAAGGACGGCAAAGTGGTTGACCGCCTTGTGGGTGCAGTGCCTAAGGCTACAATCATCGAGAAGATAAACTCTCTTCTCTAAATACATACTGTTATGAAAAAATATGTTATAGCGATAGCCCTTGCTGCCGCCATGCTTTTTGCAGGGACTAATGCTTCGGCCCAGGTAGGGCATTTCGGTGTCGTTGGCGGTATGACATTTTCCAAAGCGAAGGATGTCAATAAAGACATGATGAAGAACTACACCGGTTTCCATGCAGGTGTGACTTACCAGCTCAATCTTCCGCTCGGATTTTCAATACAGCCGGAACTGATCTATAACCAGAGAGGTACCAAGGTGGCTGCGCCTATAGGCGACCTTCATGGCAATATGAGTGTCGGTTTCATTGAACTTCCTGTAAATATCCAGTGGGGCCCGGATCTGGTGCTTTTCCGTCCGTATCTTGAACTTTCCCCTTATGTCGGCTATGCCGTAATGAACAAGTACAGGATGGGGAATGTCACTCATAACGGAAACTGGGACGGTGTGAACCGCTGGGAATACGGTATCGGGCTCGGTGTCGGCATTGAAGTATGGAAATTCCAGTTGTCCGGAAGGTATTGCTGGAGTTTCGGCAACAACCTGCCTGAAACGGTTGCCGAGGTCTTTGATGACGCCAAGTTCGGAGGATTCGAACTCTCGCTGGCGTTCCTCTTCTGATGCTGCCGCATAGGGCAGAATGATGATGCATACGGTCGCCCTGTGAATATTTCAAAGGGCGGCTTTGTTTTAAACGGTTTCTCGTAATATACCCGACAGGTATGGATATAGGGAAGGTTAAAGATTTTCTTGGAGAAGACTGGAGGCTTTTCGAGGACAAGTTCCGGAGTGTGCTGCACAGTGATGTCGAGTTGCTTAACTCGGTAAACGGACGCATATTGGACAATGGCGGGAAGCAGTTGCGCCCCATGTTGTGCCTGTTGTCGGCACGTGCCTGCGGTAAGGCGACGGGACTTTCGGTGGACTGCGCCGTTACATCGGAACTCATACATACGGCCACTCTTCTTCATGACGATGTGGCGGACAACAGCCCGGTAAGACGCGGTGTCCCTACGATAATGTCCCTTTTCGGGCCGAGTGTTTCGGTGCTTATCGGCGATTACTGGCTTTCCAAGGCAATAGCATTGCTGGTAGGCAATGCCGGGAATGAAATCATACTGGCCTTTTCGAATGCCCTCGAGTCGCTTGCGAAAGGCGAGATGCTTCAGTTGCAGAAGGCGTCTGAATGCGATACGCGCATGGAGGACTATCTGAGAATCATTTCATGCAAGACTGCCGCCCTTTTCAAGGCCGCTGTCGCCAGCGGGGCGTATTCTGTCGGTGCTCCTGAGCGTTATGTCAGGGCAGTGTCGGACTATGCCGAAGACCTCGGCCTGGCTTTTCAGATGAGGGATGACATATTCGACTATGTGCCTCAGATGAATGTCGGAAAGAATCTCGGAGTCGATATTCTGGAACAGAAGATAACCCTTCCTTTGATTGAGGCCCTTGAGAGGGCCGGTGCAGGCAGGAACGAAGAAATCCGGGGTCTTGTCAGGAATATCCACGATTGCAGCGAAAACAAAGACAGGATAGTCGGGTTCGTTGATTCGATGGACGGTGTGCAGCACGCACGTAAAACGCTTATGACATACAGTGCGAGGGCGGCGTCCCATCTTGCACCCCTGCCGGAATCGGAGGAGAAAAAGATACTTGAAGGCCTTGCCCTTTATGTCGGGGAGAGGTGCGTGTGATGTTTAAGGGAGGTTGCGTGTGAGGTTCAGTGATGTAGTGGCCGACAAAGGCATAAAGGACAGACTGGTCGAGATGGCTGACAACGGGATGCTCGGCCATGCCCTGATGCTTCATGAAGACGAGGGCGGCGGTGCGCTCGCCCTTGCAATCGCCTTGTCGCAGTACCTTTTATGCCCCGGGCGCCATGACGGCGATTCCTGCGGCAGTTGCAATACATGCAGCAGGACATCCCGCCTTATTTATCCTGACATTCATTTTGCTTTTCCTGTCAATTCGGGTTCCAGGCAGGGCGGGGACAGGAAGCCCACATCGGATACGTATCTGGCGGAATGGCGTTCACTCTACGCCTCCAATCCGTATTTTTCCGAACAGCAGTTGTATAATGCCCTGGGCATAGAGAACAAGTCCGGAGTCATAGCGGTGGCGGAGGCGAAAAAGATTATTGAGAAACTTACATTGACGGCTTTGGAAGGGTATTACAAGATCATGATACTCTGGCTTCCCGAAAAGATGAACACTGATGCCGCCAACAAACTGCTCAAGATTCTGGAAGAACCCTATGACGGAACGCTGTTCATATTGATAACCCATTCGCCTGAAAAGGTGATGACGACAATATCTTCCCGTTGCAGGCATCTGAGAGTTCCCCCCTTGAAAGCCGAACAACTTGCCGGAGTCCTTTCCGAAAGGCACGGGCTTTCCGTGGAAGAGGCCGTTTCGATTGCGCGCATGGCTTCCGGAAGCTACGGGAAGGCCCTGGAAATCATTTCAGGAGAAGACGGCGACAGCGGTTTCAGGGAAATAATGGCTGATCTCGTGTCCGCAAGTATTTCCCGAAATCTGTATGCAGTGCTTGAGGCCGGCGAACGCGCCGCCGCCCTGCCTGGGAGAGAGAAACAGAAGGCTTTCTGCGAATATGCTTCTTCGTATATAAGGAATCTGTTTCTTGTTAAAAGAGGAATGGACTCCCTTGCAGATGCCGATTCGTCAACACTGGCAACCCTTTCGTCCCTGTCTTCAAGGATAAAGGATGATTTCTGTGACAGGATCGTGCCTTTCATTGACAGGGCGTACATGCTGATAGAAAGGAATGTCAGCGCGAAAACTGTATTTTGCGACCTGTGCAACAGGTTCTATGTTTATATATGATTGTTATGAATAACGATGTTGAAAATAAAAAATACGACTGTTCCAGAGGCTGTGTGGTAGAGCGCAACGATGAAGGCAACCTGCTCTGCACTTACCGCCCCGGATGCTGCAAACTTGAAGTGTATGACTGGCTTTCGGGAATCCATCAGGAGCAGGCGGACGAATTTTTCGAGGTCAGGTTCAAGAATACCCGCAAGGCGATTTTCAGGAATGCTTCCGGGCAGTCATTGAAGATAGGCGACCTCGTCATTGTCGAAGCCGTCAACGGGCATGATCTGGGAATAATCACACTCGCGGGGCCTATTATGGCCAAGCAACTGGCTTCAAGAAGGATATCGACCGAAACCTACGAATTCAAGAAAATATACCGCAGGGCAAAGACTTTCGATATTGAAAAGTGGCAGGAGGCCATAGCCCGGGAGCATGATGTGATGATTCGTGCAAGGCAGATTGCCGCCGAATTGCAGTTGGACATGAAGATAGGGGATGTTGAGTTTCAGGGCGACGGCACCAAGGCTATTTTCTATTATATCGCCGATGCCAGAGTGGATTTCCGACAACTAATCAAAGTGTTTGCCGAAGAGTTCCGTATCAGGATAGAGATGCGGCAGATAGGCGCGCGCCAGGAAGCCGGCCTGATTGGCGGCATAGGCGTATGCGGACGCGAACTGTGCTGTTCGAATTATATATCCAACTTCAAGTCCATTACGACACAGGCGGCCCGCTGCCAGGATTTGTCCCTGAATCCCCAGAAACTTGCCGGGCAGTGCGGCAAACTCAAGTGCTGTCTCAATTATGAGGCCCCTGTATATGCGGATGCCCTTACGCGCATTCCGAAACTGAACCAGCCTCTTGAACTGGAAGACGGCCAGGCCTTCCTGATAAAGACGGACATACTGACGGAGACAATGTGGTTTTCATACGACAGTTCTTCAATGTCCAATCTGATTCCTGTTCCTGCCTCAAAAGTAATAGAATACATAAAGATGAACCGCAGAGGCATTAAGCCCGAGTCGCTTGCCCCTCATGCGGAAGTCAGGAAAACTGAAGAGACGGGCTTTATCACGGCAGTGGGAGACGACAGCATAACGAGGTTTGACGAAGCCAGGAAAAAGAAGAAAAAGAAGAAAAAACCGAAGAAGAATGTCAAGGGAGACAAGGAGGCCGGCGGCCAGTAGCCTGTTGTTGCTGTTGCCTGTAATTGCGGCGTTGTCATCCTGCAGCGAATTGTCGGAATATTACTGCTTCGACAAGTCTGCCGGGGTGGATGACCTGTCTTACCATTTTGAGTTTGAAATGAAAGGCTTTCCCGAAACCTACGATGTCTCGTTCTATACCAGGGTGGAAGGGAAGAACCAGGAAATATACGAGGAGGAAGGCATTCCCCTGTCGATAGTCCTCACGTCGCCTTCCGGGAAAAAATATTCCGAAACTTTTGAATTCAGGGCCCCGGGGCGGGACAAATCCTCTCCTTACAGGACTGGCGTTTCGGTGTCGGAGCCCGGAATATGGAAGATGGATGTAGAGGCCGGCCGTACAAGGCTTTATATGACAGGGTTGGGACTATACATTGAACGTAACTGACGATGAGCGGAAAAGACAAGTTGAGAAAATTCCGGGAAAACGAGACTTTTTCCTGTCTGATGCAGCCGGCGACCGACGAGTTGCTGGACAAAGATTACCGTCTGAAAGGAAAATGGGCCTCGGAATACTTCCGGAACTCCAATCCGATAGTTCTGGAACTGGGCTGCGGTAAAGGCGAATATACGGTCGGTCTGGCGCTTGCCAACCGCGATGTCAACTATATAGGCATGGACATCAAGGGGGCAAGGCTTTGGAAGGGGGCGAAATATGTGACCGAGCACTCGGTCGCAAATGCGGCTTTTCTCAGGACAAGGATAGAATTCATAGATTCAATCTTCGCTCCGGGGGAGGTTTCGGAGATATGGATAACCTTTGCCGACCCCCAGATTAACAAGGAACGCCGCAGGCTTACCTCCCCGATGTTTCTTGAAAGATACAGTCGGATAATGCCTCATGGTGGGATAATACATCTGAAGACCGACAGCAAGTATCTTTATTCCTATACCAGGGCGCTTGCCGTCAGCAACGGACTTTCCATACTTGCTGATACCGAGGATCTTTATGCATCCGGCGAGCCGGAAGGGCCACTTTCCATAAAGACGTTTTACGAGTCGCACTATCTCCGCATGGGGATGCCGATAAACTATATTTCCTTCCGTCTTGACAATGACAGGCCTCTTGTGTCTCCGGACTGGGACGGTTCGGAACTGGCCGCGATGCACGTAAGGATAAAATTCTGATACATTTTTAATTTTAATATTATGAACAGGTTATTTACTATCTTGACAGTTTCCGTTCTGGCTTTGGCCGGAGGCACTTCTTATGCCCAGGAATGCAAGGACGGCGGGATAACTCCCGAACTGCTTTCGCGCATCAGCGAGGGCTATGCCGGTACTCCTGAGCAGAAGGCGATCAGGAACGCCCTTGCTACAAATCCTCTGTCGGCGTTGGCGGTCAATGCCGAAAATCTTGCAATGATGGATACGCATTTTTCGGATGTCGTTCCGTCTGAAGGCATCACGGATCAGAAAAGTTCCGGAAGATGCTGGCTTTTTACAGGACTTAATGTTCTGAGAGCAAAAATGATAGATGAATATGGCCTCGGAGCGTTCTATCTTTCGCAGAATTATCTGTTTTTCTACGACCAGCTGGAAAAATCCAACCTTTTTCTTCAGGCCGTAATTGACACCCGCGATCTTCCTTCCGATGACAGGACGGTTGATTGGCTGTTCCGCAATCCTTTGAGCGACGGAGGCCAGTTTACCGGCGTGAGCAACCTTATCATGAAATACGGAATGGTTCCGGCGGAAATCATGCCGGAGACCTATGCGGCCAACAATACTTCCCAGATGGCTACTGTCATAAAGCGCAAGTTGCGCGAGTTCGGTCTGGAACTCCGTTCCGATGCCGGTGCAAAGGAAAAGGCGTTGGAAAAACGCAAGGTAGAGATGCTTTCCGAAGTATATAGGCTTTTGGTTTATTTCCTTGGCGAGCCACCGGTTTCTTTCGAGTGGACTATGAGGGACAAGGAAGGCAATGTACTCAGTACCAAGGAATACACGCCTAAGTCCTTTTATGAGGAGTACATAGGAGAGAATCTTGAGGACAATTACATAATGGTAATGAACGATCCTTCCCGTGAGTACGGAAAGGTTTATGAGATAGAGTATGACAGGCATGTCTATGACGGGCACAACTGGCTGTATGTCAATCTTCCGATAGAGAAAATCAAGGAGATGGCCATTGCCTCAATAAAAGGCGGCTGCGCCATGTATTTCTCATGCGATGTCGGCAAGTTCCTCGATTCGAAACGCGGTACGCTGAACCTGGACAACTTTGACTATGAGTCAGTCATGGGTACGACTTTCGGCATGGACAAGGCCGACAGAGTCCGTTCCTATGATTCTGGCAGTACGCATGCAATGACTCTTGTCGCCGTTGATATAGACGAGAACGGCAATCCTGTTAAATGGATGGTTGAAAACAGCTGGGGCCCTTCTGCCGGTTATCAGGGCAAACTTATCATGACCGACGAATGGTTCAATGAATATATGTTCAGGGTAGTGGTTGAAAAACAGTTCGTCCCGGAGGATGTCATGGAAATGATGAAGCAGCAGCCTATCAAACTTCCGCCTTGGGATCCGATGTTCAGTCCTGAACTATAGGCCTTTGACAATCATTTCACAGCGGGTGCAGTCAAATTCCAGACGGAGGCTGCGCCCGTTGTTTATAAGGTACAGGGGTTCCGTGATGCCGGAAGGCAGTTTGCCTCCGAATTTAGGGCACATCCCGAGTTCCCTCTTTATGCAGTAACGGCTTCTCATGAGTTCCTGATTTTTCCCGTGGGAAATCTCATAGGCTTTTTCCGGTGAGACTTTTCCGATGCTTTCGTATATTTTTCTTGACAGAGGGTTGGAACAGTTGGCCCTGCAATCCGAAAAGTCGGGAGTATTTCCGGTATTCCCGGGAACCGGAACTGATTCACGTACCGGGGGGATTTCCAGGCTTTCCAGCCGTCGGGCCAGTTCGCGCCTGAGCATGTTTATGAATGATGCCGGGAGATATGGAAGCCGGCCGTTGACATTCAGGGAAGCAAGGCTGAAATCGAAGATTCCCGTCTTTTTTCCGAACTGGGCTGCGATGCTTTCCTTCATGCGGTTTTCATTTTCCGCCTTTTCCTGGTTGCAGGAGGTGGAAAATTCTGCCTTAACCCCGTTTTCGCATTCGGCGGCGGCCTCTATCAAGTACTCCCCGTCATTTTCAGTAATGGTTATATGCCCGGATGCCTCAAGGTATCTTTTGGGAACGTTGTTCTCAAGTTCTTTTTCGAATGCGGTGTCGGTATTTCTGTATATGTCCATCCCGTTGACGAGTCCCGGAACATATTTGGCCGTGACGGTATTCCCGTTGCATACGTCCGCCCTGAATCCGGTGACACCGTCGCTGCCGATGAAGCACAGCCCGTCGCCGTTATGCAGGGGTTTCTTCCCGGAGATGAGCAGTCTCATGCTGCTGCCGGTTTTGTCAACGGCTGCAATCTTGCCGATTTTCTCGCCGATTGCTGTGGCGTTGTCCATTGAACTCCACCCCGGAGCCACGTTGTCAAGCGCAAGTTCGGTATATCCCCTGTTGAAAGTCTTGTGCAGATCCGGTGTGAAACCTCCGAGGGTTTTCCCGAATGATTGTCTGTGCAGTCCGTCCCGGCGGCCTGTAATTTTGTCCAGTGCCCTGCTGTAGGCGGAAACGGTGTTTTTGACATAAGAGGCGTTTTTCAGCCTCCCTTCTATTTTGAAAGAACTGATTCCGGCGTCAATGAGGTCGTCGAGCCTGTCTATGAGCGACAAATCCTTGAGGGACAGCAGGGCCTTGTCTTTGACGAGAATTTTTCCTTTGCTGTCTGCCAGGTCGTATCTTGAACGGCATGCCTGTATGCATTCGCCTCTGTTCGCGCTCCTGCCTGCAAGATATTCGGACAGGTAGCAGTTGCCGCTGTAACATACGCAGAGTGCTCCATGTACGAAAAACTCCAGATCGACGGTGACGGCCCGGCGTATTTCGCGTATTTGTCCGAGGGTGAGTTCCCTTTCGAGTATGAGCCTTTTGAATCCGAGGCTTTCAAGCCATGCGGCCTGCACGGGGGTGCGGATGGCGCATTGGGTGGAAGCGAAAAAAGGAGGAAAATCTTTTCTCCCGGCGAAATGTTCCGTAATTGCCAGATCCTGGATGATGAAAGCGTCACAGCCGGCTTCCGCGCATTGCTCCATCATTGCGAATGCTTCTTGCAGTTCGTTTTCGTACAAAATAGTGTTTACCGTGACATAGACTCTCGCCCCGAACTTGTGGGCGTGCCGGCAGAGTCCGGCTATGTCTTCTATGTCGTTCCCTGCATTGACTCTTGCCCCGAAGGACGGCCCGGCGATATAAACGGCATCGGCACCGCAGTTTATGGCTGCGATGCCGATTTCTTTATTTCTTGCAGGTGCAAGAAGTTCAATGTCCGTATGCATTGTCAGAGCCTATGCGCATTTAAGTTCGTTCTTGACCATGTGTGTGGCGTATTCTCCGAAAGTAGGATCGTCCATGATCATTTTGAAATAAGTGCAGGCCTGGGCGTTGTCACCCATGTTGTAATATGCGGTAGCAATCTGGTAATTGATCTGGTTCTTGTCCTTTGCGTTAGGCTGAAGTGCAAGATAACTTTCAAAAGCCGTTATCGCTTTGCTGTACTGTTTTGTCTGGAGGGATGCCGTGCCGAGGAGTTTCTGGGCATTGTGGTTGTCAAGGTAGGAGATGGATGCCTCGGCATTTTCAATCACTCCTGCCCAGTCTTTAGCCTTCTGGGACTTGACGGCCTCCATCAGATAGAGGTTTGACAACTGTTTGTTGGCATTGTCGCTTTGTCCGAGTTCGGCAGCCTTGTTGTATGCTTCTACTGCTCCTTCGATGTTTCCGGCTGCGCCGTATGCCATGCCCATCCTGAGCCATGCGGTGGAGTTTTCAGGCTGGATTTCGGTCACTGCCTTGTATGCCTCGGCTGCTTCAGCGTACTGTTTTGAGTTGAGGAGCCTTCCCGCTGCCTGCAGGAGTACCTGAGGGAGGAGCTGGCTGGCCTCGAGGGCGGTTTCTGTCTGGCCGTAGTCTGCTGCAAGTTCGATTGTCTTTTCTATTTCAGCGACAGCCATGTCGGTATTCTGAACCGCTACATAGTCCTTGGCAATCTGCAAGTGCAGTTTAGGTATGATGTTTTTGCAGTTGTTTATGAGTTCTACGGCATCAGGCCCTATGGTCTCTCCCATGGTAAGCGCCTGTTCGAACCAGGTAAGTGCTCCGGCATTGTCGCCGCTGTCGAGCATCATTGCTCCGGTGTTATACATTTCTGTGGCTTCTTCCATAGTCTGTGCCGATGCTATTCCGGCCGAGAACAATGCCGCGATGGCAAGAATGATGATTTTTTTCATTTTCAATAATTTAACTTTTTATTTTCTTAATCTGTAATCTGTATGAACGAAATGCAATCTCGCAAAAGTACTAAATAAAATTAAATATACAAAAGGCAGGTTTTTTATTTTGAGAAAGTTTCTTAAGTTTGCCTCCTGATTTTGGAATATGAAGAACAAAATGATTATAGCGGCACTGCTTGTGTCGTTTCTGTTTTTGCCGGCGCTCCGATTTACTGCCGCTGCCGCTCCTGAAGTTTTGCCCGATGCCGGATGTGTTGTCAAGGGGGTTCTGGGCAACGGTCTTTCATACTATCTGATACAAGACGCTTCAGATGCCAGTGTGGCTGATTTCGTCCTGGTGAAAAAATACGGGGGAGTGTCGTTGAAAGAAGCCCTCGGCAGCCTTTATTCGTTTCCCGATGGCAGTGCGGCGCGTTTTCTTGCACGTGCGGGCGCACCTTTAGGCGCATCTTCTTATTCGGAGACGGATGGCGATGCGGCGGTTTACACATTCAAGGGCGTGCGGCTGCAGGACAGAGACGTGGCCGATTCGGCAATCCTTTTGATGGCCAATATTGCATCTGTATGCGGCGAGCCTTTTTCCGGGCAGGCGCTCATAGTCTCCGGTGATATCGACCCGGAGCGGATTCTTGCAAGCATTTCATTGCTGACGATGTATGAACCGTACAGAAAGGATACCTCCGCCACGGATTCCGCCAGGGATGATGTGCATGCAGGCATCGTTCCGTTGTCGCGCGGGATGTCCCGGGACGGCGGCGGGGAGATTGTAACCGTATCCATGACATTCAGAAGGGCTTTTCTTCCGCCTGAATTGCGTAGTACTGTGATTGTTCCGGTGGGCAGAAAAATGGACATTTATGCGGTATCCGTTCTGGACAGGAGGCTTGAACTGGCCGCCGAAGCCTGCGGGCTGGATCTTCTGGATCATTCCGTATCTGTCAGCGATTCGGCGGATGTGGATGTTTTCCGGGCGGAGATGTCAGTGCCGTCATCTATGGCCGGGGATGCCGGGCGCGTGCTTGAAAATGTTTTTGCGGATGCGGCTGCCGGCGGTTTTTCTCTGGAAGAATACAGGGCGGCGGATCTTTCATTTTACGGGGGCGTGCTGGATTATTGTGTCGGGACAGTCCGTGAATCAATGACTGAAAGGGCTGTCGGCAATTTCCTTTACGGGACTTCTCTCGCTTCGCCGCAGGATGAATGGAAGTATCTTTCTTTCCGCCCTCTTGCCGATACTCTCGGCCTGTCGTACCTGAACCGTTACGTGGCAGCCATGCTTGAGCCGGTGCTGGACGGGACGTCGTCCGGCACTTCGGTGGTTTATGATTTTCCGGAAGCGGACACGTCTTTCCTGCCCGTTGCAAGGCGGACGGCTTCCAAGGGAAGCAAGCGCGAATATCTGAGCGGAGCCTCTCTGCTTTCGTTTTCCAACGGTCTGAAAGTATATTATATGGAGAATGATGAAGAGAGGGCTGTTACATTTTCGCTGTTTTACCGTGGCGGCTATTCTGAGGATGATGCAATCGGGGACGGGGCGGGGGCGTTTTATTCGGATATCATTAAGACGGATTCCATTGCAGGGATGGATTACCGGAGGTTTGAACGCATGCTGGAATGGCACGGGATAAGTCTTGAATATGATTTCGCGCTGAATTATGTTGAAATATCCGGAAGATGTCCGGTAAGATCCCTCGGCATCCTGTGGAGGGCTCTGGACGCATTGATAAACCACCGTTCTGCCGACAATGGGGCTTTTGAAAAATATGTCCGGAACGAGCGTATGAGACTTGTATCTTCTGCCCGGAACAATATTGTGGCGGATACGCTGGACGCACTCGTGCATCCGTTTTCGTACTATTCTCCGATGAAACGCCTTGACGCCTTGGAGCGTTTGGATTACGGCCGCATAAGGGAGTTCATTTCCGGAAAACTGAAACAGACGGGTAATATGGTGCTTGCATTCATGTCCCCATTGTCCGAGGAAGGTTTCCGTGACTGCTGCCGTGAATATTCAGGCTGGTATGAACGCAAAAAGCCTGTCAGGCACGGCAATTATGACAATATTCTGAATACGTTTTCGGGCAATGTCACTTCGAGCCTGCCGGTCGGCGGCATGTCAGTCGGGAAGGGTGGCAGGCTGGATCTGCTCTATGCGATTCCGTGCGACTATGCCTCGAAGAACTACTATCTCGCAAAAACCGTGGAGAAACTAGTCAAACCCGTAATCGATCAGGCTTTGGCGGATTTCGGCACGTCGTCCGAAACCGGGGTGTATTTCGGATATCCGCCGGACGATTACTGTTATGTACATATCATGGTTTTCCTGCCGGAAGGGCTTGAGCCTGCGAATGCGGCGCATGAGATAAAGTCAGTGCTCAGGAATCTGAGGAATCCGTCGGCTGAAGCCGTTGAAAGGGCAGGACGTCTTGTAAAGAATGAAACGGAGTCGTTTTATGCTTCTGCGGCTGCGTGGTTTACCCTGATAAAAGACAGGTATGTTTTCAATAAAAACATGTATTCCCATTATGGGAAGGATATTTCCGGGATAACTGCCGAGGATGCCGGGGCTTTTGTCGGAAAAATGCTGAAAAGCGGCTGTGTCGAGGTGTATGTGTTAAATTGATGCGATATGGAACATGGAATAATATGTATAGATGACATCCTTGTGTCTTCCGAATTGCTGGAGGAATATTTCTGCTGCGATTATGAAAAATGCAAGGGAGCGTGCTGCATTATCGGCGACAGCGGCGCCCCTCTTACCGGAGAGGAGGCCGATTCTCTTGAAAAGTGTTACGGCGAATACTCTTCACTGATGCAGCAGCAGGGCAGGGAAGTCGTGGAAAAAACGGGTTTTTTCGAAATAGACTCTGACGGAGACATGGTTACTCCTCTGATAGGGGATTCGGAAGAGTGCGCCTTTACTCATTTCGATGCCGGCGGTTCATGCTTCTGCGCTCCCGAGCGGGCATGGTGCAGCGGCCGGTGTGCGTTCCGCAAGCCGTTGTCATGCTGGCTTTATCCCATAAGGGTGTCGGTGCTGTCAAACGGCATGAAGGCCCTCAATCTCCACAGGTGGCATATCTGCACCGATGCTTATGAAAAAGGGAGGCGTGAAGGCATAAAAGTCTATCAGTTCCTGAAGGAACCGATAGAGGCCGCTTTCGGTCAGGATTTTTACAGGGCCCTCTGCGAGGCGGAAAAACTGGTTTGAGAAACTTCTTCTAAGAGTTGCCTTGGTTTTTCTGCAAGTAACTCTCGATGTCGAACATCACCCTGATGAGATTTCTGCGGTGCCCTTCGAGCAGCATCACCCCGCCTGCGGCGTCGATGGTGATCCTGTCTTCGTACATGCGGAGGAATCTTGCCGCTCCGCCGTCGGATATGAAGGTCAGGTGGGACCCCCCGTCGTTTTCGACCTTGAATCTCCTCTCTTTCATTATGGAAATGATTTCAGGCTTGATTTCATCCCAGTTCCCGCTGAAACTCATGCTGCGTTTCTGGTATCCGATTGCCGGGTATATGGCGGATATTACGGCGAAAAGCCCGAGAATCATGTAAATTGACTTCTTTCCTTGTATGAAAAGGGTGTCGATGTCGAAAGACCCTCCCTGGAGCAATGTGAACAATACCACTATCAAGGCTCCGAGGATGCAGATGTATATGAAATATTTCAGTGCCCTTAAAAAATAACGCATACCGTAGATGTTAAAAGTTGTTTAATGCGTGCAAAGTTATAAATTTTTTCTACTTTTGCCTTCATAATTTAAAATACAGATTATGGAAAACAATTTGAAGAAGATAATGTACGCTCTGATTGTGGTTGCCGTAGTGCTTGCGGGAGTCCTTGCGTACGTTTGGATTGAAAGGAACGGACTGGTGAAGGATCTGAAGATAGAGAAAGACCAGTTGACAGCGGAAATGATTCAGCTCCAGAACGATTATGCCAATCTGACCTCCGATTACGATACTCTCAATGTCCAGTTGGACGCCGAGAGGGAAAAGGTAGAGCAACTGATTGTCAGAATCCAGGAGACCGATGCCACCAACCGCGCAAAGATAAGGCAGTATGAAAAGGAACTCGGTACTCTCAGGTCTATAATGAAGCATTACATCTATCAGATAGACTCTTTGAACACCTTGAACAACGAGTTGCGTGCGGATGCAGCCAAAGCCCGCGAGGAAGCGGCCGAGAGCCAGCGCAAGTATGAAGAAGTCGTGAAAGTCACCGAAGACCTCACTTCCAAGGTTGAACAGGGGCAGGTAGTAAAGGGCCGTGGAATCATACTTGAAGGATTGAACAAGTCCGGCGCCGTTACGAACAGGAGCAGCCGTGTGGTAAAACTCCGTACTTCGCTCAGCCTCGTTGAAAACGAGATTGCCGAAAAAGGCTGGAGAAGGGTTTATATCCGTGTCAAGGATCCTGACGGAGTGCTTCTGGTTGAAAATGCGGATCAGCAGTTCCTTTTCAACAATGAGGCTCTTTACTATTCGTCGTCCCGTGAGGTGGACTATAACGGAGACGAATTGGACATCATCGTATATTTCAGCGGTGAGACGGAGTACCGCAAGGGCGTTTATACGGTCGAGGTCTATACGGACGAAGCCATGCTCGGTACCGCCGACATGCTTTTGAAATAAGCCGATGGCGGGGATTTATGTACATATCCCTTACTGCAAGAGTTTTTGCATATACTGTGACTTTTATTCGGAACTTTCCTGCGCGGAGAGTTCCGAATCTTTTTTGACTTCATTCGGTGAAGAATGTTCCGCCCGTTCGGCCGAGGCTGTTCGTGCCGGTACGATAAAGACATTGTATCTGGGCGGCGGAACGCCCTCCCTGCTGTCCCTCGACATGCTCCGGAGGATTTTCAGTTCCATGCGTGCCTCCTTTGACTTGTCCGCTCTCGAAGAGGTCACGATTGAAGTGAACCCGGATGACATATCTTCCAAAGGCAAGTCTTGGCTGGCCGGGCTGAAAGAACTGGGTGTCAATCGTATAAGTATGGGTGTCCAGTCTTTTGACGACAGGATTCTCAAATGGATGAACCGGAGGCATGATTCGGCGGAGGCTCTCGAGGCGTATATGATGTTGCGGGAGGCCGGGTTCGACAATGTCGGCATTGATCTGATATTCGGTTTCAGCGGCCTTGGCGCAGATACGTGGCGGCGTACCCTTGAGACGGCTATGTCTCTTGCTCCCCTTCCTCCTGAGCACATATCGGCCTACGGCATGTCTCTGGAGCCGGGCAGCGTGCTGTCGTCGCTTTATGACAAGGGGGATTACGTCGAACCGGAAGATTCCGAGATTGCCGGGCAATATTCTCTCCTTCAGGATGTGCTTTCCGAGGCGGGTTATCTCCAGTACGAGGTTTCCAATTTTTCCCTTCCGGGGAAGCATTCCCGTCATAACACTTCCTATTGGGAGGGCGTGCCGTACATGGGTCTTGGGCCGTCGGCACATTCTCTTTCCCTGCTTCCGGACGGACGGAGGATGCGTTCGTGGAACGTGCCGGATCTTGGAAAATATATTGCGGGCGAGAGATGCGGAGGGCGGGAAATCCTGACTTTCGATGAAATGCGCGAAGAGGACCTGATGCTCGGACTAAGATGGGCCGGAGGGGCGGAGGTGCCTGTTTCCGTCGCGGCCCCTCTGGTG
>JADIMA010000062.1 GCA_017694945.1 Candidatus Merdivivens pullicola
AATATTCAAGGCAGGTTCCGTAAGAGGAATTACATGGCGCTTGTTCGTCTTGATCATGATTTTTCTCAGTTCCTTCTTCTCAAAATTGACATGGCCCCACTGCAATGTCATCACATCGACAACACGGAGTCCACAGGCATGGAAGGCAAAGAAGAACATTTCCAAAAATTCCTTACGGCGCGGTTCTGTACAGGTATTGTAATATTCCAACAGCGCAGACATCTGTTCCTTTGAAAGGTACTTGCCATCAAACTCGTTGTCTTCGTCCGAAAGAGATATCTTGGAGGTGATACGCATATCCTGAATCCTCGCATTGACGGCATGGTCTATCATCTTCATTTCGGAAGCATAGGCACACGCCTTCAGAATCGGAGTCAAAGCATGGTTGATTGTTGCATCGCTATTCTGTTTTATCTCGCGGCGCTCCTGATGTATTCGTCAATCAGTTCAACCGATATTTCACCTAAATAGATACTGTCCGGTTTATAGGTACCGTTCTTTGTTGCACGGAGAAAGATACGGAAGATATTCATTCCGCTCTTGCCGTTCTCATAGCGGCTGCGTCCGATCCTGTTCCGGGAATAGTCAGATTCGAGCCTTTCTAAAACAAACTCGATAAAATCCTTCCCTTTGTCCTCCCGTGTGAGCGGTTTGTCTGCCAGAAAGTCGGCGATCACCTGAGCCGTAATCTGATTGGGATGTTTTTCCTGATATTCGGCCAGCAGTCCGTCGATCTTGTCCGCACGGGCAAGCAGCAGACTGTTGATCCGGTTGGCCTCCGGACCATAACTCGCCCTCACACCTCCGCGTCCCTTGTTGGCTTTCTCATTCCAGTCGCCCAGCCGGACAAAGATGTTCATGCCCTTGCGTATCACCTGCCGGTTCCAGGTGTATTCAAGCTGGACAAGATACTGTTTGGCTGGATCGATCTCACCCCGGATATGCAGGCGATAGCGTCCCAATGGATATAGTCGTTTCGGTCGTCCCATACTGGAGATGTTTGAAATTAAAAAACAGAGGTTGCGGTAATACTCACAAACCTCTGTAAAGGTAATGAATTTTGTCCAAACAAATCCCGATTTTTTATCCGAAAAACGTATTTTGTCCAAATAAACCGCACCATTTGAGGCGGTCAAACGCTGTTATCCAAACAAATTAAATCCCCGCCAATCTTATTGACTGACAGGGATTTAATAGTTGTTTCAATGCTTAAAATCGTACTAATATTCTTCCTCGTTGAAGAAAAAATCTTCTTTTGTGGGATAGTCGGGCCAAATGTCCTCTATGCTTTCGTATATCTCGCCATCGTCATCCAGGTCTTCAAGGTTCTCTATTACTTCGAGCGGAGCTCCGGATCTGGTAGCATAATCAATCAGCTCTTCTTTCGTCGCCGGCCATGGCGCGTCTTCCAATCTGTAAGCAAGCTCAAGTGTCCAATACATTGCTTTGTCTGTTAAATAGTTAAACTTTTTTTGCCTATCTTGTCGTAAACCGGTCAGGGCTTTCGGCGCGCAAAGATAAAAAACTTTTTTAATCCCGGAAGCTGTCCGCGGCTTTTCTTCTGAAAAATTCGGATCGCTTCATTATGGCAGCCAAAAATCTTCTGACAGGCCTTTTGCCGCTGTCACATATCGTGCCAATGTAAACAGATAATCAGATAATCTGTTTATGTATTTTATCGCGGCCCGGATGTCTTCCCGGTCATCCCCCAAAGCGATTGCGGAACGCTCGCATCTGCGGCAGACTGTCCTGACAACATGGCACTCCGCCGCTTCCTTTGGCCTGCATGGGAGGACGAAGGCGGTTTGCTGAGGAATGGCTGAAGTCATTTTGTCGATTTTCTCCTCCAGCCAGGCTGTGTCCTCTGCCGGGAAAGCCGGCAATGCTTTAGAAAGGTCTTCACTCGCGATATGCGCCGAGCCGTTCATGAGGGCGCGCTGTATTCTTCTGAAATCCTCATCGTATTCAGGCAAAGATGACCTCATTATGCCCATCCATGATATAAGTTCGTCCAGATCTCCGTATGCCATTACGCGCGGATGGCTTTTTTGAACCCGTTTCCCTCCGACAAGGGAAGTTTTGCCCCCGTCTCCGGTCTTTGTGTAGATTTTCATTTCAAATTTCCTTTAAATCCTCAAAAATACGCAATAATATGGGAAACTGTTGATGAAAATTGATTAATTTTGCGGCCTTTAGATTCAAAGCCATGGGATACAGGAAAATAGAATGTTATGATGAAGAGACTACCGCAAAATTGGCGGAACATTATAAGGCGATACTTGAACTGATAGGCGAGGATCCTTCACGGGAGGGCCTGCTGAAAACGCCCGAAAGGGTTGCAAAGGCCATTCAGTTCCTTACGCACGGCTATTTTCAGGACGGGCACGAGATACTCAATGCCGCTCTGTTTGAGGAAAAATACAGCCAGATGGTTCTTGTGAAGGACATAGAGTTGTATTCGACCTGCGAGCACCACATGCTCCCTTTTATCGGCAAGGCCCATGTAGCATACATACCTAATGGCAGGATTACCGGACTTAGCAAGATAGCAAGGGTAGTGGAATGCTACGCCCGTCGTCTTCAGGTGCAGGAGAGGCTTACTACCCAGATACTCGAGTGCATAGATTCTACCCTCAAGCCATTGGGTACTGCCGTGGTTATCGAGGCGGCCCATACCTGTATGAGGCTGCGGGGCGTCCAGAAAGAGCATTCGCTTACCACGACATCTGCATTTTCCGGGGCTTTCCTGAAAGATCCCCGCACGCGCGAGGAGTTCATGCACCTGATAGGTCAGAAACTGGATTGAAAATACGGACAGTTTCTAAGAAGAGACGGGCTCCCAGCCGTAATGCTCGGCTACGTATTTTTTCATCAGTTCCAGAGCCGCTTCATCATTGTTTTCGATTACTCCGTCAAGAATGGCGTTCTTGACGAATTCCTTGATTTCCCCGAGTGCCGGGCCCGGGCCGATGCCGTAATAGGACATTATTATTTTGCCTGAAACAGGGTTCTTGAAATTACGTATGGCGTCTTTTGCCTCGACTTCGGCCAGTTTTTTCCTCACCAGGGCGAAATTTGTCTTCAGAAGTTTGACTTTTCTCGGATTCTTGGAAGTTATGTCGGCTTCGCAGAGGCTCATCAGGTCGTCAATGTCGTCCCCGGCATCGAAGAGCAGCCTTCTTACGGCAGAATCCGTCACTTCGTCGGTGACAAGGGCGATAGGACGCAGGTGGAGGCTTACAAGTTTCTGGACATACTTCATCTTTTCGTTGAGCGGCATGTGCAGGCTCTTGAAGATGCCCGGCACCATCCGCGCTCCGACGACATCATGTCCGTGGAAAGTCCATCCGATTTTAGGGTCATAACGTTTGGTATGGGCCTTGCCTATGTCGTGAAGCAGCCCGGCCCACCTTAGCCACAGACTTGACGAAGGGTTGTTCGTGCATATATTGTCAACGACTTCAAGCGTGTGCTCGAAGTTGTTCTTGTGTCCGTGTCCGTCTATGTTTTCAACCCCTTTAAGCCGTGTGAGTTCCGGGAGTATTTTCTCAAGCAGCCCGGTATTGTCCAGCAGGCGGAAGCCGATGGAAGGCTTGGAACAGGACAGGATTTTATGCAGTTCTTCTGCAATCCGTTCTTTCGAAAGGATGTCGAGCCGGTCTTTGTTGCGGCTGATGGATTCAAGGGATTCGGGAACGATGGTGAAACCGAACCTTGTGGCGAAGCGTATCGCCCTTATCATCCTCAATGGGTCGTCGCTGTATGTCGTGTCGGGATCCAGAGGAGTCCTGATGATGCCGGCAGCGAGATCCCGTATGCCTCCGAACGGATCGACCAATGCCCCGAAATCATCTTTGCACAGGCTGAATGCCATCGCGTTTATTGTAAAGTCCCGTCTCAACTGGTCGTCTTCAAGCGTGCCGTCTTCCACGATCGGTTTGCGTGACTCCCGGTGGTAAGACTCTTTCCTTGCCCCGACAAATTCAAGTTCCGTATCTTTGTAGCGGATCATCGCCGTTCCGAAATTTTTGAAAACAGATACGTTGGAATGCACTTTTTCGCCTACGGCTTCGGCCAGGGCTATTCCGCTTCCTTCTACCACTATGTCTATGTCCTTGCATGGTATGTGCAGGAAAGAGTCCCTTACGTACCCTCCGATTACAAAACTGCGCACGCCGAGTTTCTCGGCGCATTCGGAAACAAGCCTGAATATTGGAAGATCAAGGTATTCGCTGTTTATTATGGTCATTTTCCGTTCGTGGGTTTCGCCCCGGACATCTCGTCATATCCGGGAAGGTAGTTAATGAAATCATAAATGTTTCCGCTGCCGTCTCTGCGCCTGCACACACGTGTGCTTTCTCCGTTAGTTATGCAGATGTATGGCACTTCCATCGCCATGTTGTACCTTATGGCCTGTTCCAGCACCGACTTGTCAAGGGGTACCGACGGCTCCTTGCATTCGACGATGCATACCGCGTTGAGCGCCCTGTCGTAAACCACAATGTCGGCCCGGAATGTCTTCTTTCCGAGCCTGAGCGTCACTTCGCTCATCATGTGGGTGACCGGGACGCCGGCAGACTTGTTAAGCAGCGTTATGAACCACTGCCTCACATGCTCTTCCGGTGTCAGTTTTACCTTTTTTTTCCTCAATGGGTCGAAAATTTCCTCCATTTCATGCAAGTAGGCCTGCAAAGTTACAAATTTTATTAACTTTAGGCTTTTATTCGCGGACTTTGTATGGCTAAAGGTGCAACAAATACTGAAAGCGTGTTCAAATCCCTGGCGGACGATATTGCGGCGCGCAGGTTCAGCCCGGTCTATCTCCTGATGGGCGAAGAGCAGTTTTATATAGACCGTATTTATTCCATGCTGATGGAAAACGTGCTCGATGAAGCGGAAAAGGACTTCAATCTCACAGTGCTTTACGGCGCCGATGTCTCTGGCGGGGATATAGCGAATGCCGCCCTCCGTTATCCTATGATGGCGGAGCGTCAGTTGGTGGTGGTGCGTGAGGCCCAGTCTGTAAGCAGGCTTGACGAACTTGTCCGCTATGCGGCGTCTCCGCTTGATACAACGGTGCTTGTACTCTGCTACATGGGCAAGAGTCTTGACAAGAGGACGGCGCTGTACAAGGAAATTGCGAAAAACGGAATGGTTCTGGAGTCTTCCCCTGTAAGGGACTATGAACTTCCGCGCTGGATAGTTTCGTATTTTTCCTCTTTGGGTTACGGGATTCATCCGGACGCCGCAGCCTTGCTTGCTGAATATTCAGGCACGGATCTGAGCAAAATAGCGGTCGAAGGGGACAAGATTGTAAAAAGCATGGATGCTGGAAGGAAGGATATCCAGGTCTCGGATGTGGAGCAAAACGTAGGCATCACCCGTCAGTTCAGCATATTTGAACTGACAAAGGCTCTTTCTTTCAGAGATGTTTCCAGGGCTTTTACGATTGCGGCGTATCTGGGGGCTTCTCCGCGTTTTGCGCTTCCGGCGGCAGTCAACGCCCTGTTCCTGCATTTTTACCGTATTCTGAAATATGCCGCTTTTCTCAAGGCTGCTCCTTCTGCCTCCGCATCCGACAAGGCGAAAGAGATAGGTGTTAATCCGTATTTTCTGAAAGAATACGATACCGCTTTGAGGAATTTCCCTGTCAGGAAATGCATGGCGGTAATTGCTGACATCAAGGAATATGACTTCAAGAGCAAAGGAGGGGATGCCGGTGAGGCTACGCAGGGAGAATTGCTTCTTGAACTCGTGTCCAGGATACTCGCCAGATAGCCTCCCTTTGCCGGCGGCTATTCCTCTTCCGAAACCGGAATGTTTATTTCAAGCATGATGCTTTCTTTCCTTCCGTCGGGGTATGTCACGACTGCCTTCAGTTGCCGCGTGCCTTCAAATGCAATCACGAATCTGTCCGGAGTCGTGATGATGTAATCGCCGAGATACCATTCCGTCTTGCAGTCGCTGTTTTCGAGATTGATGAGTTTCAAGGCGATGGCGTTGCCTTTGAACAGGTCGTCCCTGTTTATGAAAATATATGGAAAATCGCTCCGTTGTTCGAATGTGGTGAATTCCACCTCGTATTTTTCGCTTTCAATCCCGTTTTTCTCGTACCATATCGTCGCGATGAAGTCCGTGTCGGCCTGCAGGTCTGTGAAAGAAACGGAAGTCGTCTGTACTTCCTGTTCCGAGATGGTCTCGCCGCCGGCATACGAGAGGCTTACATGCGCTGTGGCCTCTTCGTCGGTCTTGCTTGCCTCCCATGACAGTATTACGTTCTGTCCTGCCACTGTTATGGAGTGTTTCACGACTACAGGCAGATCCAGGGCGTCTGCATCAAGAATCTGGAATACGGCATTGTCTCCCGACATCTTTATGCCGTACAACTGGTAGGCTATGCGTTCCCCGCTCCATGTCCGGTATGCTTCGTGGCTCTCTGATGAGCAGCCGGTCACGTTGTCCTGCCCCGGGAAAAAGATCCTTGCCGTTTCTGTGCCGATGGAAGTCGTATTCGCCGCTTCGATGAGGTCTGCGCACTGGTGAGGGGGATAACTGTTCACCTCATTGTAACTCCATCTCTGTTCGGCGGTCAGATTCATGTCATAATTGTATGACGGGCCTGCGTCGTTCTGTGACTTGTCAATGTGGTAAATCAGCAGTCCTGATGCCGGAAGATATGCGTCCCATCCTTCCTGCTTGCGGCATTCTATTACAAAATACTCGTTTTCTACATCGGTTTCTATGCGAATGAACTCATTCGACGCGTTTATCGGAGGCAGTGTCTGTTCCCCGGTGGCAAATTCTTTTGCTGCGGCTATTCCGAGCATCTCCCTTTCAAAGGCGTTGTAGTTCGGAGGAGTGTTGCCGTCGTTGTTGTATGACCCGGAGTCCATGATGGATGTTACTCCCCACAGGGCCTCCGCCGCCGGCATGCCGTCGTAATTGTAACTGGTGTCGTATGCGTCCACAAGTCCGAGCGTGTGGCTGAACTCGTGGCAGAATGTCCCTATCGATGCGAATACTGAACCGTTTCCGGAGACTTTCAGTTCCGAGGTGCAGGCATAGCCGGATATCCTCACTCCGTCCAGTACGAGGTTGTCATTGTAATAGTCCACGACATAGGCGTGCGACCAGATGTTGTCGGCATACAGCGCCGGATTCTGGGCTTCGTCGTTTCCTGCAAAAAACATGAATACGAAATCGCATACCCCGTCTCCGTCCATGTCGTACTGGCTGAAGTCGATTTCTCCGTCAAGCCCCGTGCAGGCTTCCGCGACGAGTTCTGCCGGCGCCCTGTCGTTCCCGTTTTCATTGTTCCCTCCGTAGTATGCATATCCGTTGGCTGCCGTGTATGGCCCGTAAACATCGAACTGGAAGTCGGCCAGATCCCTGTATTGCGCCTTGAAATAGTCCCTTGCCGAACCTGTCCCTCCGTTGTCCGAATAGCCTTCCTGGTTCAGCAGCGAGTTGAATCTGTCTCGGTCGCCCTGTGTGAATGGCAGGTCTGGAAACTCGACAAGTATTACAAGCGCTTTGATGAGTCCGGTGCTGCCTGTCTTTGTCGGCATGGAGTAGCCGCTTTTTTTTGCAAAATATGCATCGGTATAGCGCCTCCGGAGTTCTCTTGCGTTTTCCTTCAGATTCTGGTAAGGGATATTCCTTGCGGCCCTGATTATGGAGGCCGGGGTGTCGTCTCTTCCGACTATGTAGTCCGTGGTTTTCCTTTTCCCGTCTTCAAACACGACATATCTCAGATATCCGTCCTTGCCCATTTCGACGGCGGCCCCGTCCTGCGTTGTCGTGATTTTGTAGAATTCGTCTCCTTCAAAAAGCACGGTTATCCTGCTTCCGTCGGGCTGGGTCACTATTGCCTGCCCGGTTCTCACAGGAGAGGCTTCTGCTGCAAGCAGTACGAATGTCATCAGCGTGCAGGCTGCAAAGACTATTTTCAAGAATCTTGTCATGTTGATGAAATTTTTCCTATTTTTGGGCCGTTTTTTACAGCATGCAAATATATGAATAAATATTTTATTTGTACTTTGGCGATTGCGTTTTTCCCTCTGCTTGCCTTTGCCCAGGATGATGCCAGGACGGCAAGGGAAATAGAGGCGATCGGAAAATTCGAC
Source organism: Candidatus Merdivivens pullicola (assembly GCA_017694945.1). GTDB lineage: Bacteria > Bacteroidota > Bacteroidia > Bacteroidales > UBA932 > Merdivivens > Merdivivens pullicola. The sequence continues at coordinate 8,127 of JADIMA010000062.1, forward strand.
TTCTGGACAGTGCGTATCATGGACGAGTCTGCAATAATAGGAGGGGAGACTTCCTGCCTGTTTGAACCTGCTGCCTGCAATGATACGGTTACGGGGCGTAAGGTGTATGTCAATCCCGAAGGATGCCTTTGGCGTACATCCAATGTGTATGCCGATGTGCTCGGAGTGGTGAAAACGAGTACGAGCGTGTTTCCCGAAAAACGCGGCGACGGGTACTGTGCGAGGTGCGAGGTTGTGATGGAAGAACTGAAAGTGTTGGGACTCCTGAACATGGATGTGGCGGCGCAGGGTTCTGTTTTTCTCGGCAAGGTTGTCGAACCGATAAAAGATACGAAGAACCCCCAGGGAAAACTTTTGTTCGGCGTTCCTTTTACCGGTACTCCGAAAGCCATGCAGTTGGATTACAAGGCAATAGTAGGGGGCGAGGCTGTCAGGGCTACGGGTCTTTCCCGTAAGAAGCGTCTGGGATACAAGGATTTCGCCGATCTTGTGTTGATGCTGCAATACAGATGGGAAGACGAGGATGGCAATGTTTATGCGAAGAGGGTGGGTACCGCCTATGAGCGCATAACCGAGAGTTGCACAGAATGGCAGAACGGCCATGTCGTCCCTGTAAAGTATGGCGATATAACTTCCGATCCCGAATATGAGCCGTACATGGGGCTGATAGAAGAAAGGCTTTCCAATTACACCCTTAACAGCCGCGGGGAATCAGTTCCCGTGCATGAGGTGGGATGGGCGGAACCCGGCACCAGGCCGAACCATCTTATAATACGTTTTTCTTCAAGTTACGGCGAAGCCTTCAGCGGGGCGATAGGGAACAAACTCTGGATAGACAACGTGAAATTGGTGTTTTGACGGACGGCGGATGCGGAGGGAATCCGTGTCGGGCCGGTTGTCCTGAATAAAAAAAAGAGGATGGTATATAGGCCATCCTCCAGATACGTAAATCCAATAATATGATTATTTGGATGCTTCTACTGATGCTTTTCTGAAGTCTTTCATCATCTTGCTGATGTTGAGGGCTGCTTTGCGCGCCCTTGTTCCAGCGGCTTTGTTTCCTTTTTCTACCTGTGCGTCCGCATTGGCGATGAAAACTTCGATTTCAGCCTTAATCTGATTTACAAGCTCTTTCATGTGTAAAAATGTTAATTGTTATACAATAGGGTATTAAGTGAATATTTTTTACAAAAATAAATAAAATTTTCATCCTGCACTACAGAACTCCGTATTTTTCACCGTATTCAAGCATTTGCCCGAGAAAATCATCCGGATATTCGATGCGGTAGTCCGTCACTTCTCCGTTTTCAATGACAGGGATTATTTCAGGGTTGACGAATCCGCCGTACGGCCTGATCCCGAGGGATGCATATCTTTCGCGTACTTCCTTGTGGAGTACCGGGTCTATGTGGATTGCGTATTTTTCAATAAGCGCCTTGCCGGCGGCATAGTCTCCTTCTGATTTGATGCGCTGTATTTCGGCAAGCAGTTCCCCGAACAGGCCGCGCAGTTTTTCATAGTCGTTCACCACGAAATATGTTTTTCCGTCTCTTTCTTTCTTTTCAATCACATTGTCGGCAAGGCCCTTCTCGTAGCACCATTCGCTGATGAGTTTTCTGTTCTGCATGTGCGCCTCGGTGTTGGGACGGCCCTGTTCTACACGTGCGAACTGTACCTGCATTCCGTTGCGTATATATGTAAGGTATTGTGCCTTGTATGCTTCCGCATCTGGGAGGAGTTTGAGTTCAACCATCTTCGGGTCTCCCATGTAGTAGAGGGCGAACAGGTCGGCCCTTGCTTCTTCAAGTGCGGAAGAATATTCTCCGAGCGCGTTGGAAGATACTCCTGCAAGGAGTTGCCCGGATCCGTGTCCGAGGCATTCGTGCAGGTCTGTATGCAGTTCATCGGTGTATGCCGAGTATTTTTTGATCATCGCGATTTCCTGTTCGTCCCATGCAAATTCGGATGTGGTGCTTTTCGGTGCTTCTTCTGCCGAGAGATTGTAGGCATGCGTGATATTGGCGATGGTTACTGATTTGGAGCCGTGTTCTTTTCTTATCCAGTCTGCATTGGGCAGGTTTATGCCTATCGGAGTGGACGGGTAGCAGTCCCCTCCCAGAGTCGTCGCGTCTATGACTTTCGCCGAGATTCCCTTTACGGTCTTTTTCTTGAAACGCGGGTCGATCGGGGAGTTGTCCTCGAACCACTGGGCGTTCTCGCTTATCGTTTCCGTCCTTGCGGATGCGGCGGCGTCCCGGATGTTCACCACGGCCTCCCATGTGGCCTTCATCC
>JADIMA010000063.1 GCA_017694945.1 Candidatus Merdivivens pullicola
CATCTTCCTTCCGGTACTCCGGATGCCCTGGTCTGTCAGTTTGAGGCTATAAGGGACGAATGGCTGCGCAGCGGTATAGACACTGTGGTAGTGATAGGCATAGGCGGCTCCTATCTGGGAGCAAAGTGCGCAATAGAGGCATTGTCTCATGCGTTCCAGTCGAGGCTGGGCAGGAAAGAAGGCGGAATGGATGTCGTCTTTGCCGGCAACAATCTTTCGGAGGATTATCTTGCGGAACTTCTTGACCTGATGCTCAGGCGTTCAGTGGCCGCTGTCGTGATTTCAAAGTCCGGGACCACTACGGAACCGGCCGTGGCTTTCCGCCTTGTCAAGAATTTCATTGAAGACCGTTATGGCAAAGATGAGGCAGCCCGCCGCATCGTAGCCGTGACCGACAAGGCAAAAGGGGCGTTGAAGAAACTGTCCGATACGGAAGGTTACAGGACTTTTGTGATTGAAGACAATGTGGGAGGCCGTTTTTCAGTACTTACCCCGGTTGGCCTTCTTCCGATAATGCTTGCCGGCTACGATGTGAGAGCGATGCTGGAAGGCGCAAGGGAGGCGGAAAAGGCATGTTCCTCCGCATCAAAGGACAATCCTGCCATTCAATATGCCGCTATGAGGAATCTCCTGTATTCAAAAGGCTATAAAATAGAACTCCTTGTTTCGTTTAATCCAAAACTCACTTATCTCGGAGAATGGTGGAAGCAGCTTTTCGGAGAGTCAGAAGGCAAGGACGGCAAAGGAATATTCCCGGCTTCAGCCAATTTTACCACGGATCTTCATTCCATGGGGCAATATATCCAGGACGGTGAACGCATCCTTATAGAGACTACGGTATCGGTGGAGAACAGCAACCGCAAACTGATGATTAACACCGATCCGGACAATCTGGACGGCCTTAATTTCATAGCTTCGCGCAGGGTCGAGGAGTGCAACAGGATGGCCGAACTCGGAACAAGGCTTGCGCATATGGATGGAGGTGTTCCTCAGATGCAACTCTTGATTGAGAGGATAGACGAGTTCAACCTTGGCAGCATGTTCTATTTCTTTGAAATGTCATGCGGCATCAGTGCCTATATCTTGGGTGTCAATCCTTTCAACCAGCCTGGCGTGGAGGCATACAAGAAAAACATGTTCGCGCTTCTTGGCAAGCCTGGTTATGAAGAGGAGGCCGCTTTGCTCAGGGAAAGGTTGGAGAAGATGAAAAAAGCATAAAGGGTAACCATGCAGCAAAAGACACCTTTCTTAAAGCAGGTAGCAGAAAGATACAGAGATGAAATCATAAAGGACAGCAGGAAACTTTGTTTCGTGTTCCCCAACAGAAGGGCGATGGTCTTTTTCCGGCGATATGTTTCGGAATTGGCTGTCCGCCCCTTGTTTTCCCCTGTGCTGACTACCATAGACGAACTGTTCGCGCAGATGTCGGAATTGCGTCAGGCGGACAGGATTACTCTGCTTGTGAAACTTTACGAATGTTATACGCCGCTGGCGAGGAATCCAGAAAGTTTCGACGAGTTCATTTTCTGGGGGGACATGCTTTTGGCGGATTTCAACGATGCCGACAAATATCTTGTAAATGTCGATAATCTTTTCATGAACATAGCCGACCTTAACGCCCTGCATGACGATTTCAGTTATCTGGACGAGCGGCAGCGCGAAGCAATCAGGAGGTTCTGGGGAAGTTATTTTACAGATGAAGCGGAGGCAGGCAAGGGAAAGTCCGTCTTTAAAAGCAACTGGGAACTGCTTTTGCCTCTCTATCATAGTTTTAACGAAAAACTGACGGATGAAGGCATAGGATATGCGGGAATGGTTTACCGTAAAGTGGCTGAAGACATTCTTTCCCGGAAAAATGACGCGTTTACACAGTACGGCACAGTTGTGTTTGTTGGGCTTAATGCATTGAATGAGTGCGAAAAAGTCCTGCTGCGGCATTTCCGTGATACAGGCAAGGGGGATTTTTATTGGGATTTCCAGGGAGGTCTGCTGGACAGCGGAGGAAACATCGGAGCGATGTTCGTGCGTCAGAACATGCGTGATTTTCCCTCCAAACGGCCTCTTGACGACATGCTGGACTGCCCAGAAAGATTGAAAGTCGAAGTATTTTCAATACCTTCGGCTGTCGGTCAGGCAAAATGTGCTGCCGAAATCCTGTCATCCTTGGGAGACGGCGTTGGCAGGGAAACCGCCGTAGTGCTTCCTGATGTTTCTTTGCTTGAGCCGATGCTTTATTCCATTCCCGAAAACATAAATGCGGTCAATGTGACGATGGGTTTCCCGATGAACGCCTCGCCTTTGATGTCTTTCATGGCGTCGTTGAAGATGCTTCATGTGCAGCAGAGGGAAAGTGCGGGGAAAAAACGGTTCTATCACAGAAGTGTCATGGAACTTCTCCGGCATCGCTTTCTTTCTTTCATCCCCGAAGCCTCAAGCATTGCAGATACCATATTGTCGGGCAACCTTATATATGTAGAACCGGAATTGTTCGCGGGAAATCCTTTGCTGGAGACTGTTTTCAGGCCGGTGGTCTCGTCCATGGATGATACAAGAGATACTGACGGGCTGGCCGCCTATCAGATAGAAGTCCTTGAGGAGGTGGGCCGGTCTGCCGGGAATACGGATAGGGAGTTTATAAAAAAATACCTTTCAGCAATTGTCAGGCTTCGTGACATGCGCCTTCCGGTAAAACCATCTACTTGGTTCAAATTGGTGGATGCCATAGTCTCTGGCATTTCCGTCCCGTTCAACGGAGAACCATTGAGCGGGCTTCAGGTAATGGGTCCTCTTGAAACCAGGGGGCTTGATTTTGAAAATATAATTTTCACATCGATGAACGAGGGTCTGTTCCCTTCCCAGAATGTGTCTTCTTCATTTATACCCTACGTTCTCAGAAAAGGGTTCGGGCTTCCTACATATGAGTTTCAAGAAGCTATCTGGGCATATTATTTTTACAGACTGCTTTACAGGGCAAAGCGGGTTTTCCTGATTACCGATACCCGCGTGGAGAACCTGAAAGGCGCAGGGGAGAGCCGTTACATAAAACAGTTGGAATACCTGTATTCTGACAAGATAGATTTCGTCCGCAGAACGGTGGCATTTTCATCGTCTGTCCCGGAGCCTCGTCCTCCAAAGTCGGTGCAAAAAGACAGCACGGTGATGAAAATCCTGGAAGACTGTTTTCTGTCAGGAAAGAAAAAATTTTCCGCATCTTCGCTTAATGATTATCTGTCCTGCCCTTTGAAGTTTTATTTTGCGCATGTGTCAGAAGAACGGCCTGAACAGGAATTGGCTGACGATGTGGATGCAGGTACTTTCGGTAGTTGGTTTCACAAGGCCATGATGTTGCTTTACAGCCCTTTTAATGGAAAGGAAGTCGGGGCTTCGGCTTTTGATGCCATGCTTTCTGACGGGAAAATGCTGGAAAAGGTTGTCACCGATGCCTTTTTTGAAGAAGTAAAGGGGGCTTATGAAATAAAGGGTGCCAACCTCGTAAACAAAGAAGTCATTTTAAGGATTGTAAACCGTACACTTGAAACGGACAAGGGCTTTGCTCCTTTGAAATTCGTCGCTTTGGAAATGCCTCTTGACTCTCCTCTTGATCTGGATGACGGGCGCAGGGTGTTCCTGAAAGGAGTTGTTGACAGGATGGATGTACGTGAAGGCTGTTTGCGCATCGTAGATTACAAAACGGGGAAAGTCGAATTGTCTAAAGATGTGGAAAAAGTATTCGACAAGGATATTTTGGAAAGGCCGAAGGTGCTGCTTCAGTTGTTCATATACCAGTATCTCGTTTCCAATTCAAGAAAAAGCCCTTCATCGGCAGTCCCGTTGCCGAAGCAGAATGTCGTCTATTCTATACGGGAGATATTCAGCAGGATGCCGTCGGAATTTGTTTTTAGCGACGAAAGTTATTTACTGATGGAGGAAGGGGTGAAAAACACGGTTCAGGAAATACTCGACCCGGATGTTCCTTTCGTGCAGGGTTCTCATGCTCCTTGCAAATATTGCGATTTTTATTCGGTTTGCAAAAAGACAGTTTGATCATGTTGAAGGTTTACAGTGCGTCGGCGGGTTCCGGAAAAACATTCCGTCTTGCCAAAGAGTATATACTTTTATTGTTCAAAGACCATTATGCGTACAAAAACATCCTGGCGGTGACATTTACCAACAAGGCCACCGAGGAGATGAAGGATAGGATACTCTCTTCCCTGTACGTGCTTTCATCAGCTCCTTGTTCTTCCCCGTATTATGCCGATGTGGCTGCATTAGTCGGCGAGAACAATGTCGCATCGCAGGCGCGAATGATACTTGAGGCACTTATGAACGATTATGGTGCCTTCTCGGTCAGTACCATTGACCGTTTTTTCCAGAGGACGATGAGGGCGTTTGCAAGGGAACTCGGGCTGTATGCCTCATACGGCGTGGAACTGGACAGGAAGATGATTTATTCGGAGAGCATAGACGACCTCATAGACTCTCTCGGGGGCGAAAATACCGACAAGGAGCTGCTTGAATGGCTGATAGATGCCGCCGTGTCTTCTGTCAAGGAAAAAGGAAAATGGAATATGAAGGATCTCTTGAAATCCAATGGTGCTGATATTTTCAGCGAGGATTTCCGCATCCTTTCTCGTGGGGAGTCTTTTGAAAAACTTTTTTCGAAGCCATCCGTCCGTAAGGTAGGGCGGAGGTGCAGGGAGATAACCGAGGGTTTCCAGCGGGATATGGGGCGCATCGCTGCCGTTGCGACAGGAATCATATCCGGTGCAGGCATGGAACTTACTGATTTCAAAGGCAAGTCAAGGTCTCCTTTTGTCTGCCTTTCCGCCATTGCCGCAGGAAATTCCATGAAGATTCATTCCAAGTTAAGGGATAAGATAGATTCTCCGATTGAAGACTGGATAGACCGGAAATCCCCGTTTTTCAGTGCCGTAGAGACGATGTATGCGGCTCTGAATGATGTCTTGAAAGAATTTTTTGATTACTATGACAATAATATAAGACTGTACAACTCTGCAAACATCATTGCGGGCAGGTTGATGGATCTTGGGGTGAAGGCGGACATAGCCGTGTCCATGGACAGGATACTCAAGGAGAGGAACGTGGTGATGCTGGATGACACCAATCAAGTGCTTTCGGAGATTATATCTGACAGTGACGCCCCCTTTGTCTATGAAAAACTGGGAACGAGGTACGAGCATTTCATGCTGGACGAATTTCAAGACACATCAAGGTTGCAGTGGCGCAATTTTTATCCGTTAGTATCCAATTCGTTGTCCCAGGGTGACGAATCCCTGATTGTGGGAGATGTGAAACAAAGCATATACAGATGGCGTTCAGGGGACTGGCGCATCCTTGGCAGTGAACTGGAAGAAACATTCCGTGGTGCAATCGGCATTGAAAGCCTCTCGGTCAACTGGAGAAGTTGTGAAAACATAGTGATGTTCAACAATTCGTTTTTTACAGATGCTGTAAAACAGGCCGGGGACTCCATGCTTTCAGATGTATATAGGGATGTCCTTCAATCTGTTCCTGACGACAAGGAAGGCTCTGGCGACGGGCATGTGCATGTCAGGTTTTTTGACAAGGAGCAGCAGGATGAACAGGATTGTTATCTGGCGGAGGCTGTAAAGAGGCTGGTGTCAAACGGGTACGGTTATTCGCAAATAGCGGTTCTTGTTAGAAGCAACGATAACGGAGCCAGGGCTGTCTCGGTGTTGATGGCCGAAGGCATTCCTGTAGTCTCAAATGAATTCCTGCTGTTGAACAGTTCGTATTCGGTACAATATATTATTGAGGTGTTGAAAAATGCCCTGTCCTCTGCGGAGGCGGGAAAGTCCCTTTATTCGATTTGCGAAGAGACGGCTGCTTCCATCCCTTCCGACTTGCAGGTTTCCGAATCGGCCCACATACATGCTTTTTTGGACAAAGTGAATGAGTTCGTGGCGGCGCAGGGCGATGACCTTTACAAGTTTCTTGTCTGGTGGAATCTCCATTCGGACAAATTGTATGTATCTTCCCCGGCTACGGAGGCGGCAGTATCGGTAATGACCATCCATAAGTCCAAAGGCTTGGATTTTGATGCCGTAATAGTCCCGTATTTTGAACTTTCACTGTTCAAGTCTCCTAAAAAATGGGTGAAACTTGAAGAAAAAGAGTTTGGAGCCGACTTGCTCGCTTATGTCAGCCTGACGAAGGAAAGCGATGCCGCCAACTCTATTTTTGCCGAAGAACTGGAGATGGAAAGGAGGCTTCAACTGGTTGACAATTTCAATCTGGCATATGTCGCCTTTACCAGAAGTGTGAGAGAGTTGATAGTAATCTGCAAGCCTTTTGAAAATCCTCCGGATTCCAAACCCCCTCAGTCCATGTCAAGTGTTTCCGAATACCTGTACAATTTCTGTAAAAACACCTGCGGCGAAGGACAGTCTTTTGATTTCGGAGAATGGACAGTCGCCGAATCAGGCAAGGTCGGGACAGAAAAGTCTGTCATAGTCTCCGGATTGAAATCCTATCCGCTGCGAAGCCGTCTGCGGGTGTCTTATGACAGTTCGGAGTATTTTTCCGAAGACGGATTTTCAGAAAAACTCGGGCGCGGGAAAGTGCTTCATGAAATCATGTCAAGGATAGTTGTTCCAGCCGATATTGACGCTTCGGTGGCGGTTTCGTTGGATCAGGGGGACATCTCTTGTTCGCAGTTGCAGGCTGTGAAGGACGAGATTGCAAAAGCGTTGGAATCTGTAGCGGAATACCGCTGGTTCGCCCCGGGACAAGAAATGTTGAATGAGGTGGAAATTATTGAACCTCATGGTAATGTAAGCCGTCCAGACCGTGTTGTGATTTCCGAAGGGAAAGCGATTGTGATAGATTATAAATTCGGAAATCCCGATCCGCGTTATGGAAGACAGGTGCAACGGTATATGCAATTGCTTGAAAATATGGGTTTTGCTGATGTCAAAGGCTATTTGTGGTATGTCGATGACAGGCATGTTGAAGAGTTGAAGTTAAAAAAAGGCTAATGAATTGTTAGTATGTGAAAATATTTTTCGCTAACTTTGCGGTCTGCTGAAAATATGCAGATACGTTAGTGAATTTAATTACTAAAACTGTTTATATATTATCATGAAAAGTTTGATTAAAACTCTTGTAATGCTGTCAATCGGTTTGACAGTTGCAGTGTCGTGTCAGGAGGAAGAGCCGGAAATCGTACCGACGATGGATTCCGAAATCTCTCTTGACACGGCGTCGATCGTAGTTCCAGCATCTGCCGGGACTTATTCGATCTCTTACCGGATATCGTCTCCTGCAATGGGGGGTGATGTGGAAGCTATCTGCCCTGACAGTTGGGTGAATTCCTTCTCTTACGATGCCGAAAACGACAGTACCGGAGTCATATCGTTCAATGTGAATGAAAACACCGGTGAAGACAGAACTGCATCCGTTTCTGTTATTTATAGCAATGCCACCCAGGCTGCCACCTTTACGGTTGAGCAGGCAAATCCTTACAAGGTGTTTGCTTCCGAACTCAACAATACTTCCTGGGAGGCTACATTCTGCAGATTCCACAGGGATTCGACAATATTCAATGAGGTGAATCCGGAAAACCAGTCGGAACTCTGGTATATCAAGATAACTGCAGGCGAGTATGCCGACCAGTATGCCCTTGACTGGAACATGGCCAATCCAGACAACCTGATTACAGCGGAAGACGCCCTTTCTTTCGAATTTACCGAGTCCGTCGAATTCACTACATTCTTCCATGTAAGGTTCTATGACGGCTGGGTTGAGGTGTCTGACGGCATGACGACTCCTGCCGGCGGCGCTGAACTCACCAGGGTATATGGAGAATACAAGTATGATGAAGATACCGGTATTCTTGAGGTTCACGATGTCGGCAATACATTGTACGAGCGCGAGGTTGTATATAAGATCAGGCGTGAAGGCGATCACATCACTTTCAGGTGTACTTACATGTGGTGGCCTGATTATATGGCAGATTATTTCGATGATAACGACCGTTTCGGTTTCGTGCTTCCGAACTATGACGGTTCAAGATGCTTCATGCCTTACGGATATCTGTCTTATGAACTGATACCTTGGGAAGACGATGAACTTATGCAATAATGAATATTAATGATTAAAAAATAAATTTAAAATGAAAAACATTTTTTCTGTATTGAAAATTGCTTTAGTGCTTCCGCTGATTTTTGCGGTTTCATGTACTCAAGAAGAAAAACCGGAGATTGTTCCAACCGTTTCACTTGAGATAGTGGAAGCCGATATGACATCAATTACGTTCAATGTGACTTCTACTGATGCCGCAGAGCTCGCTTATGTGAGATTGAACGATTTGAACCAGGTTCCTTCCGCCAACGCCATCCTGGCTGCCGGCGTGAAACTTTCTGTCCCTAGCCAGGAAGTCGTACTTTCCGATCTGACTCCGGGACAGGTTTACTATGTGGCTGCAGCCGCTGTTTCAGAAGAAGGTAAATATTCTGAAGTACAGACACTTGAACTTTCTACAACAGGTGAAAACTGTACTTTTGAACTGACTATATCCGGTGCTACCCAGGAGTCCTTGCTTTATAGTGTCAAACCTTCAAATGCTGCAACTAAGTTCTATGCTGCGGCTTTGCTTGCTGCCGATTATGGTGATGCAAGCGATGAAGATATTCAGGCTGCGGTAGTGGAAAGCATCAATGCGCTTGCAACCGCTGAAGGCGTTTCATTGCAGGACTATCTTGCTGACGCTCTCATGATGGGCGAGCAGACTAACAATACCATATCCGGCCTTGCTGTCGATACTGAATATATTGTAGTGGTTTATGGTATGTCCGAGGAAGACGCAACTCCTACAACAGGAATGGCAAAGGCTGAAGGCAAGACTTTGGCAGAAGTTCCAGAACTCACATTTACACTTACTGCTACAGAGATTACCACCAGTACCGCGCATGTGACTGTTACTCCTTCGGACATGGAGGCTACATATGTATGGCTTTGCCAGGCTGCCTCAAGTTATCCTGGTTTGACCGCAGAAGATGCAGACGAGATAGCCCAGACATATGTTGACAATCAAGGCATGTGGCTTGAACAGGGTATAGGACTTTATACCGGCTCATATGATATTCCTGACTTTGATGTAATGTCAGACACTGACTATTATCTTTTTGCTTTCGGTTATACTCCGGGGATAGGTATTACAAGTTCTTGCGAACTCATTACATTCCATACGGAAAGAGGTTACCCTGCAGAGGATTTCATCGCTGAAATAAGAATAGACGCATGTACTGCAAGGAGGGTTGTCAGCCAGGTCGTACCTGATCCTAATTTTGAAAGCATATATTACGGATGCACCATCATACCTACAGCCGAATATACGGATCAGGCTGCAAAGGATTCCGTTACCAAGGCGATTACTGATTACTATAATTTCCAGTTAGAGTACAACCCTGCATATACCATGGAGGATGCTGTATCTTCAGTTTGCTACCGTGGGCCGGCTTGGTTTGAGCCTTCAGGTCTTACTCCGGATACGGAATATACAATAGCTGCTGTGGCTGTAACCAACTCGGGCGAGCCGGCAAAGGTCATTACTGCTACTTGCAGCACTACCCCGGAAGTCGTGGCAGAAGTAGAGTTCAACAGTACGCTCATAGCCGTTTATGACGGTAACGAAGCTCTTGCAGCAGGTCTCTTCCCTGATTCCAACATAGCGGACAAAGGGCTTGCAGTATTTGAGTTTGAGCGTGTGGGCGATCCTGCAGAGTGCTACTATTACCTTGCAAACGGTGATTATTCCGACCCTGAAGAAGAGTACAAGACCGACGACGATCTTTTGAGCTGGATTACAACCAACCCATTCTTCACTTTGGTTGAAGAAAGCACTACGCATGTAGTCATTCCGGTGGAATTCTACGATAACTATTCTTACTTGGGATACTACTACACTCTGCTTTCTGTGGCAAAGGACGATGCAGGGACTTGGGGCCCTATATGCAGGGCTATGTTCTTGCCTGAATATTCAAAGAGAGGCGACATCCAGGAATTGGTAGACCTCATCAATGAAATAGAGGCTGGTACAGAAAGTCTTTCAATTAAAGCAAGTAAATGATGAGAAACATATACAGCCTGTTGATAATGATTCCGGCAATCCTTGTGATTGCCGGT
>JADIMA010000064.1 GCA_017694945.1 Candidatus Merdivivens pullicola
CGCATTGACAACAGTGACGACACCTTGCTGTACATAGTCAACTTCAACAACAATAACGGCTACGCAGTGCTTTCGGCAATGACTTCCGCAAAGAATCCGGTATTCTGCGTCACCGAATCGGGCTGCATAACAGCGGAAGACTTCAGGATGGCCGACGAGTATTTACAGAGCCTGTCCTCCCTGGACGAGATAGAATACAGCATAGGAAGCAAAGACCCCTACATTAACGACCTAGGGGGAACATTCGTCCCTGCTATCATTCTTTCAAGGGTATATATGGGAGACCTTCCAATAAACTTTTCGGACGATGACGAAGAAGCAGGCGACGACAATGAACCTGCAAGGCTTTACGACACCGTCGTGGTCAGCAAAATAGGGCCATTCCTTGAAACGAAATGGACACAATGGTGGCCTTTTAACAAATTTCTACACAACGCGGACATCCCGGCAGGCTGCGTTGCCATAGCGACCGCCCAGATACTGGCATACAACGAAGTCGCCCCAAAAGACAGTTTCAACGGTCATCCTTATGATTGGGATTTGATGAAAACCGTATATAACTATAGAGATATTGATAGTGCAGGAAGACATGAAGCGCAAGAATTGGTATCCGCTTTTGCAAAAGAAGTCGGCAAACAAGAAAACTGCCGGATCAGATACAGGAAAAACGGCTCTTACGGATATGCCGATGGAGCCAAACGCACGTTTAAGAACTATGGATACAAGGATGTCAAGAAATATATTAATTTTAGCAAAAAAACGAAAAACCAAGTAATAAATCAAATAAAAAATGGTCTCCCTGTTTATATAGATGCATGGGATGCCAGATTTAACGGGCACGCATGGGTGATTGACGGGCTTTTCGTAAGAAACATTTATTATTCCTCAACGGGCAAACTAAAAGAGCAACAAAACATGTTTCACTGCAACTGGGGATGGAAAGGGAAGTCTGATGGTTATTTCATTCAAGGCATCTTTGACACATCGGAACGTATAGCAGAAGACGAAAATGACACCGCTCCATCTGACAATTTTCAACCTGGCAACTATGTTTGGCACTATAGACCAATCACATACTCACTTTAATTTAGAAGTTGTTTAATCATCTAAAAAATGAAACGAACATTGATTTTTACTGTCTTATGCGTCCTGCTTTCCGGATGCATAATGGATAAATGGCATACTTTTAAAATATCTGAAATAACCGTGGATTACCAAGAGCAAACTGTCATATTTGAATTGGATGAAAAGAAAGAAATCTCATTTTATCTTTCAACTGCGATAACTGATGGCAGTACATTTTATGCCTATGAAAACGGAAAACACAATGACTACATTATCGGAGAATGGTTTAAAATCGAGAAAAAAGGCAACGATATTTTTGTATGGGTCAGCGAAAATGACAAAAAAACAAAAAGGTATTTACGAATAGAATGCACAGGAGCGTTCATCCAACCGGTCGTACTTCATCAATTGCCGAAATAAATTTTCACTGATTAACGGCACGGCAAAAGACCGCTATATTGCTTTGAATTAGAAACTTGGAAGCTGTTTAAAACTTCTTAAGGTCTTAAAGCCGTTATCGGAATTACATATACTCCGTCCTGCCTTTTATAGGCCGCAGATGTCATCCCGCATATTACTGCAAGGAATGCAGGAGAAGAGGAAGTGCTATTTTTAAAGAAATTATTCATTTTAAGAAGATTTGCCGCTGCTTTGTCCACTTGGTTCATTCCAAGTTTGATTTCAAAACAACCCCATCTCCCATCATCCAGCTGTATGACAGCATCAATCTCATTATTATAGTAATCCTGAAAATGAGTAAGTTCACCAGAGATAGTCTCTGCGTATGTCAAAAGATCTCTCTCACATAACGACTCGAACATAAAACCATATGTATTCAAATCTCCAAGAAGTTTTTTCTCATTGGCTCCAAGAAGCGCACAAGCCAATGATGGATCTGTAAAATGACGTTTCTTTGCTTGTTTTATCCTTACTCCGGAACGTAATTCTGGAGAAAAAGGTTTTATGTTTTCTATGATGAACAGCCTTTCAAGAACTTCAAGATATTCTGACAGGGTTTCTTTGTTGATTGTCTGTGAGTCAATATCACTTATATCTTGTATCAGTTTATTGTTGGTTGCAGTCGTACTTTCATTCCTTGCCAAAGATTTAAGAAGCAATTCTATCTTGCGTCTGTCATGCCTCCTGTCTGTTACCCTTACAATGTCGTTGTTTATTATTGAATTAATATAAGATTTTGGAATTTCAATAACATTATCTGGCGAAACATTAAGCGAAGCCGGCCAACCTCCCCTCACAGTCAATTCAATGAGCCGTCCAAGATCTATTTCTCCCGTGATTACATCTTTCTGTGTATTATTAAACAGGTCGGTCAATGACACTTTACCATTAGAATCTCCCGACTCATACAAGGACATGGGTCTCATTTTCGCGCGTACAATCCTTCCCGTTCCACTATGCATCACTCCTTTATATTGAGGAGTAGATGAACCAGTCATGATAAATAAACCTTTCTCGTTGCTTTGATCAACACAATACCTTACCGCGTCCCACAATTGCGGTACTTCCTGCCATTCATCTATTAATCGAGGCTTTGCTCCATCAAAAACCATAGTCGGATTTAACAATGCCAACTGACGGTTCTGAAAACTCCCGGTGGGGTCTCCAATCATTACACTGCTATTGCTATGGTACATCCCTGTCCAAGTCTTACCACACCATTTTGGGCCTTCTATACATATAGCGCCAAAAGTTTCAAGCAATGATTCTATTTTCCTGTCTATTAATCTCGGTAAATAATCAATCTTTTTCATAGTAGCGGCTAAATTACTAATTTTATTTAGATTGGCAAAATCATCCGACCAAATTTGGCAAAATCATCCGACCAAATTTGGCAAAATCATCCGACCGAATTTTGAATCAATGGAAAAATATTTCAACTAAACTAATTTTTATAGTTGCAACTAAAAAAATAGTTATATTTGCATCATTAAAACACACGCATCATGAAAAGATTGACAAAACGTGAAAATGAAATAATGAATCTGTTCTGGGACAAGGGAGCAATGTTCGTTAAAGAACTGCAAAACCTGTACTCTGAACCAAGACCGCACATCAACACTCTTTCCACAATGGTAAGGATACTTGAAAGCAACGGCTTCCTTTCTCACAGGACATACGGGAACACATACCAATACTATCCAGTCATCAGCCGCGAAGAGTATGGAAAGAGAAGCCTTAACGGCATCATCAGCAATTATCTCGGCAACTCGTACCTGAACGCTGTTTCTGAACTGGTAAGAGAAGAAAAAATCACAGTAGCGGAGTTGAAAGCCCTGATTGATGAAATAGAGAAAAACAGAAAATGACCTTTCCCATGGATTTCATAATATATGAAATAAAGACGGCTGTCCTGTTTGCGGTATTTTATATGTTCTACCGCCTGCTCCTCAGCAAGGAAACTTTCCACAGGCTGAACAGGACGGTGCTGCTTTGTTCCGCGATGGCATCGGCATTGCTTCCGCTGTGCAGAATCACCCTACACAAGACAGTTGAAATCCCGGCACGCCTTGAAAACACGCTTGACATCCCTGTCATAGCCGATATCGGCCAGAAAGGAAATGCCTTTCCGATTGACGAGGCAATATTGCTGATTTTTTGCGTTGGCGCGATTATGATGCTCGCCAAAACCGCAATATCAGTCTATAGCGTGATGCGCATAATCCTCCGCAGCAAAAGGCTGCCCCAACCTGACGGGACGATCATTGCGGTCACTCAGGGGAATACCGCCCCTTTCAGTTGGATGAAATACATAGTCATTTCCCAAA
Source organism: Candidatus Merdivivens pullicola (assembly GCA_017694945.1). Taxonomy (GTDB): domain Bacteria; phylum Bacteroidota; class Bacteroidia; order Bacteroidales; family UBA932; genus Merdivivens; species Merdivivens pullicola. Next base: position 3,852 of record JADIMA010000064.1, read on the forward strand.
AGAACTGGGACGACAGGCACGATGAAATCATAATACACGAAAAAGCCCACATCCGTCTTTGCCATTCGTGGGATCTGCTTTTCATAGACTTGTTCACCGCACTCCAATGGTTCAACCCTGCAATATGGATGCTGCGCAGCGACATACGCGCCATTCACGAGTACGAAGCGGACAGGGAAGTGCTTAGATCCGGCATTAATGCTACACAATACCAACTTTTATTAATCAAAAAAGCCGTTGGCATGAGCGGCCACTCAATAACCAACAGCTTTAATCACAGTACTTTAAAAAAACGTATTACTATGATGTCATGTAAAAAATCAAATTTTGTCAAAGCGCTTAGAGTGCTTTTCGCAATCCCTCTGATCGGAATATGCCTGATTGCCAACGCCAGAACCGATATAGATTATGTCGTATCTTCAGACATCCCTCCTACTGCCGCCGACGAGCAGGACGGTCAGGGACAGGCTTCCATATCAATAACCTCCTACTATACGGACAGCAAAGATACGCAATCTTCCGATGACGACAAAGCCATAGTCATAATGAAATCGAAATCCGGTGAATATACCATGTCGATAACCAAAGACAGCCAGTCGGAAAACCTGGTACATTCATTTTCATTTATTGACGATGAGACCGGCAAGACCCTTCAGACACTTAACCTGAACGAACTCCTTGAAAAGAAGGGGATAATTGTACAAGAATCCGGAAATTCCACAATAATAACGCTGACGGACGAAGGCCTCGATGAAAACGAGTTGTTTTTCGACCTGACCAAAAACGTGAGATTCCAGATTAACGGCAAGGACATACAGGAAACCAAAGGCCACGATGTAGCCATCGAAGGCAAACCGGGAACAGTGTACATAGTATCTGATTCCGACGGAGAAGGAATAATCATAAACTACAGTTTTTCGGAACAATCAGGGCAGGACGGCAAGAAATACCCGCTCAGTAAAGTGGAAGTAGCACCGACATTCCAGGGCGGCGATGTCAATTCCTTTTCAAAATGGGTGATGCAAAATCTGAAATATCCTGAAGATGCAATTAAAAACAAAACAGAAGGAACAGTAATACTACAGTTTACAATAGACAAAAGCGGGAAACTTGTAAACCCGTCAATCATTAAAGGAGTCAATGAAAGTCTGGACAATGAAGCCTTGAGAGTAGTTTCAAAATCGCCGGAATGGACTCCGGGCATGATTGACGACAAACCCGTCAATGTCACATTCCAGTTTCCTTTAGCCTTCAAACTTAAATAATGAGGGAGGGTGGCCCAAAGCCATAAGGCATTAAGGCCACCCTCTTATTTGTTATTTATCAAACAAATCCTTAATCCCCCCGAGCGAACTGAGCATGGATGAAGCCTCATATGGCATATATACAGTCTTGTTGTCCTTGCCGCTGACCATTTCCTTCATTGTTTCAATATATTTGACAGCCAACAGATAGGAAGCAGGATTGGAATCCGTACCCTTTATGGCTTCGGCTATTTTCGCAATTGCCGCCGCCTCGGCTTCAGCCTGTAGGATTTTCGCACGTGCCTCGCCTTCAGCCATCAGTATCTGGGACTCCTTGTCAGCAGACGCCCTGTTGATCTGAGACTCTTTTTCACCCTCGGACTTGAGGATTGCAGATGTTTTCTCCCCTTCTGCTTTCAGGATCTTCGCCCTCCTTTCGCGCTCGGCCTGCATCTGCTGCTCCATGGCATTGCGGACTGTTTCCGGAGGGGTTATATCCTGCAGTTCCACACGATTCACCTTGACGCCCCATTTGTTGGAAGCGTCGTCCAGAACCGCACGTAGTTTGGAGTTGATTGTATCACGTGAAGTAAGGGTCTCGTCCAGTTCAAGTTCACCTATGACATTCCTCAATGTAGTCTGGGTGAGTTTTTCTATGGCGTTTGGAAGATTGTCTATTTCATAAACAGCCTTGAACGGATCGGTAATCTGGAAATACAGCAGCGCATTGATCCGGGTAGTTACATTGTCCTTGGTAATGACGCTTTGTCCCGGGAAATCATAGACCTGTTCCCTCAGGTCTATCCTGTCGGAAAGCCTTACAACGACATGCGCTTCGCCGCCATAACCCTCCCTTACATAACGGGAATATATTTTACGCGGCTTGTCGATTATCGGCCAGATGATGTTTATTCCCGACGACAGCGTACTGTGATATTTGCCGAGCCTTTCTATCACTTTGGTTTCACCCTGCTGGATGATTTTAAGTCCTGAAAGTGCAAAAATAATGATAATTAGGGCGATAAGGCCCACTACGATTATTGTTCCCATATCTTAAAGGTTTTAATGATCTTCCTACATTTTCCTGACTCTGAGGATTACGCTCTCAACCGACTCTATTATTACCTTTTCTCCTTTTTCTATATCGTCTCCATTTACGCTGACCGCCTTCCAGTCGTCTCCGTCAATTGCAGCCCTGCCTGTATTATCCACAGAAGATATGCGCTCGGTGACAGTCGCCTGACGGCCTGCAAGGGCATTTATTCCGCTCTCACGCCCGCCCTTGCTCCGTTTGAATGTCTTGAGCAGGAAAGGCCTTACAAGCACGAAAGCAGCCAGGGTGACGATTGAAAACCATATCAACTGCCAGGCGAAGGTCGCCGAACAAGCCGATGCTACAGCGGCTGCCACCGCGCCGAAAGCAAGGCACAGCACCGCAAAACCAGGAGTAAAGATTTCTATGATTACCAAAACAAGGGCTATGATTGCCCAAATATGCCAGACTTCCATGATGTCAAGTATTTTTGTGCAAGTTAATAAAAAAATATTGATGGGTGAAATATAATTATTACCTTTGAACATTGCAGGTGAGTGTGTCCATAATAACAAATGATTATGGATTATTTGCATGTCTATACCGATGGACGATTCCAACAAACAATCTTTCCCAATACTGAAGACTTCATATTCGGAATGAATACGGCTGCTATCTGCCAATTAAACAGAAATATATCACTACTTGCTTTCTGCCTAATGGACAACCATGTTCATTTTGTGGTTGAAGCATCAGAGAAAGACTCCCTTACTTTCATACATTACTACAAGAGGAATCTATCAAGATACCTTGCTTCTAAATACGGCAGAGGCAGTTTTCTGTCTTTTGCTAAAACTGGCATGAAAACTATTAACAATGACTATCATCTTAAAACAGCGATTGCTTATTGTCTGCGGAATCCTTTTGTAGCAGGAATGGAAAACAGCCCACTTGAATACCGATGGAGTTCCGCCAATTGCTATTATGAAACGACAGTGGCAGGATTATCCCGGATAGACTCTCTAAGCATCAGACGGCAAAGGGAATTTTTCGGAACAAGAATAAAACTACCAAGAAACTACATGTTTGACAACGACGGCATGATACACCCCTCGTGCTATGTACAGACCGAACAAGTCAGACAACTCTTCTCCAATGAAGGCAATTTCATACACTATCTTTTCAAACGCATAGAGAATGAAACAAGCGACAATCCAATCGTGCGCGATATCGTGATTTCCAAAGGATTGAAAAAACTCCTGTCGGAGTATGAAGTAAATTTCCTCGATGAACTAAGCAGTGCTGACAGAATCCGCCTATTAAAAGAAATCAAGTTCCGTTACAATATTTCCGAACGGCAACTTGCCAGAGTGTGTCCTATAAAAGTATAAAGCACATCAACATGCCCTGCAAGCACTTCCCAAAAGGGGGTACCGTGCTTTATACTTTTATTTTCTATCTTTGCGCCATGAAAATCATCAAACCATACGGAGAGGAGGGCAGCAAGCACGAACAGGTAGAGAGGATGTTCGACAACATTGCCCCGGCATACGACAGGATGAACCACCTGATGTCTTTCGGCTCAGACAGAAGATGGAGGAAAAAGACCATAAAAGCACTGGAAAAATACAGCAGGGGGCGAATACTCGACATTGCCTGCGGCACCGGAGACATGACCCTGGAAATATACCGCCGGCTTGCTCCGAGTCTTCTTGTCGGGGCAGACCTTTCAGATGGAATGCTTGAAGTGGCACGCCGGAAAAAAGGAGACTGCAACATTGACTTCATCAAATGCGACTGCTGTGAAGCCATACCTTACCCAGCCAACTCATTCGATGCCGTGACAGTCGCATTCGGTGTAAGAAATTTCGAACACATAGAAAAAGGCTTGTCAGAAATATACCGTGTACTTGACGATGGGGGAAAACTTGCAGTACTTGAACTGGCGGTACCCATATACTGGCCGTTCAAACAGTTCTATAAACTGTATGCCGGAACAATTATCCCGACAATTGGCGGCCGTATCTCAAAAGACCGTAAAGCATATTCGTATCTTCCTGAAAGCATAGAAGCCTTTCCTCAACGCGAGCGGTTCACATCAATCCTGAAAAACTGCGGATTCGCCGAGTACGTTTACACGCCAATGACTTTCGGCACATGTATTCTGTACGTCGCTACAAAACATCTGTAAGGACTATTACGGCAAAAAGCGCTACGAATATCAGCAGATTCCTTGCAGTCCTGCCAAGAAGGGGGTTCAGTTCCGCTCCGTGCAACCGTTTCAAGGACTGATGTACATATGTGTGGAAAAGCAGATAAAATGTCATTATCACATACGCCCTCAGCCAGTCTCCCCAGCCGTAATGCGAATAGACGGCAGCCGCTCCGATAGCAAGAAACATGGCAGCCACTCCGTTCCAATAATACAGCCTCTGGCCGAACTTGCGGCCATACATGGTGACAAGCGTCTTCTTACCGTTTGCGGCATCCTGCTCCATGTCCCGGTAATTGTTTACTACCAGTATATTGTCAGTAGCCAATCCCACGGCAAGCCCGAGAAGCACCACTCCCCAATCGAGCGAAAGCGCCTGAACATAATATGTAAAACAAACTGAAACAAGGCCGAAAAACAGGACTACGGCCACATCGCCAAGGGCATGCCGCGACAAGGGATAAGGCCCTCCGCTATATGCAACGGCGGCTATGATTATGACTATCCCCGCCCCCAGCAGCCACAGTTTCCCCGTAATGAATATCAGCGACAGCCCTGAAAGAGCCGCCACCGTCAGGGCCGTCATTGTGGCCGCCATCATCGCCTTGGGAGAGACCTCCCCGGTGGTCAGATAACGCTTGGGCCCGACACGCCCGGCTCCGTCGGCTCCTTTTAAAAAGTCGAAATAATCATTGGCCAGATTGGAAGCAATCTGTGCCGAAACGGCGAATATCAATGCCGTCAGAGCGGGAAGCCATATAAAACAGCCTTGAGACCACGCATATACAGTTCCTGCCACTACACCGGCGACTGATGCCGGAAGCGTGCGGGGACGTATTATTGAAAACCAGAGTCTGAATTTTGATGCCATGATGCTAATCAAGTCTTCTGGCTCCGTCGGAAATCACCACATCGTAAATTTTAGGAGCATGTCCGTAACGGGCAGCGAAAGCAGCGACAGCCCTGCCAGTAAAATCATCGTACAGTTCATCCCTGACAAGATTGATCGTGCAGCCTCCGAAGCCGCCCCCCATGATACGTGACCCTGTCACTCCGCATTCTGCCGCCAGATCGTTCAGACAGTCGAGTTCTTCGCAACTTACCTCGTAATCGTCGCGCATTCCTCTGTGCGTTTCATACATCATACGCCCTACGGTTTCATAATCGCCGCATTTCAACGCATCGCACACCGCAAGCACCCGTTTTTCCTCACCTATCACGTACTTTGCCCTTTTATAGTCTTCTTCCGATACCTCATGCCTGATTGCATCCAACTGCTCCATTGAAGCGCCTCTGAGGAATCTCCTTCCGAGCCTCGCCGCCACTCTCTCGCAACTTTCACGGCGCTTGTTGTAAGGAGAGCCGACAAGTTCGTGCTTGACTACGGAATCCAACAGCACCAAACGGTAACCCTCCGGACTGAAAGGATAATACTCGTATTCCAATGTCATGCAGTCAAGCCTCATGAGGTTTCCAGACTTTCCGAAAATGGATGCGAACTGATCCATTATCCCGCAGTTTACTCCGCAATAATTGTGTTCCGTAGCCTGGCCGACAAGGGCAAGGTCGAATTTCGGGATACCCAACGAGTACATGTCATCTATTCCGAAAGCAAATGCACTTTCCAGGGCGGCTGAAGAAGAGAGGCCCGCCCCGAGAGGGACATCCCCGGCAAATACCGCATCGAAACCTCCGAAATCATAACCCCTTTTTATTATTTCACGGCAGACTCCAAAAACATAACGCGCCCATGACTGTGCCGGAATGTCTTCTTCATTCATCCCGAACTCGGCATATTCTCCAAGGTCAAGGGCATAGACCCTGACATTTTTTCCGCCATTCGGCTTCATTTCAACCCAAATTCCCTTGTCAATCGCCCCCGGGAAAACGAATCCTCCGTTATAATCAGTATGCTCCCCTATGAGATTTATCCTTCCGGCCGACATGTAGAACGCCCCTGTCCCAGGAAAAAGTTCTTTGAATTTGTCGGAAATCCTGTCTTTGATAGTCATAATCTGTCATTTTTAATTCCAAACCTTAAAGTTAGTAAAAAATTTCCAAAACCACCGGCAAATGGTCGCTTACGCCCCCGGCGTAACGCGGCCCGACATAAGTCCTGCGAGGCTTGTACCCAAGGGTTTTCCTGTCTTTTTCAAGCAAAAACAAGGGAGAAAATATATACGTGGAACACTTCGGAGCAATTGATTCCGACACAATAAAATGGTCTATCATCTCCCATTTTCCGGAATATTTTATCGTCCCGGCGCCCTCCTTGTGCAATCTATGGGAAAGATTCCTGAAACCGGGAGCACCGGCAACGCTGTCCGAAGCCGGGACATCATTGAAATCACCGGTAAGCACTACTGCATGACCGGGATGCCTGGACGCGACAGAGTCGGCCATGAAAGCAAGCAATCCCATTGCCGCATCCCTCAAAGGCTGCGTAGCCTCCGCACCTGAAAATTTTGAAGGATGGTGATTTACAAAAACATGCAACGTATCCCCGTTGGAACGGCACTCAAAACACGAATAAAGTATCGCGCGAGTTGCAATGACCGACGAATCCAACACGAGCGGACGGCTGAAAGAACGCACGAGCCTGTATCGCGAAGAATCATACAGCAGTCCGACATCAATGCCGCGCCTGTCCGGAGAATCATAATGCAACGGGCAATAAGGATACCCATGCAGAGGAGTATGCGAAAGCAGCATGTACAATACGCTCCCGTCCTCCACTTCGGCAAACGCCAGAAAACCCGGTCTCCGGCCGAGACTGTCCTCAAGATAGACCACCGTCTTGGCGACGGCGGCGCATTTTTTCAGAAACCTCTCATAATTCCATCCGCGCTTTCCCCCATAACGGAACTCGGCTGTAAGACTGTCCGCAACGCCCCACGGCACGAAAAAGTTTTCCAGATTCCAGAACATCACTACTTCCTTGCCCCTGAACCTTCCGGGAATGGAAACCGAGGAAAATAAAAAGAACAGAACAGCCAATGGCAAAACACAAGACATTTTCATGGCAATACGATAACACTTAAAAACAGTTTCTCAATAGAGCCACGCCTGCAACACGGACAAATATCCGATAATTTTTCTAATTTTGCAGCCGAAAACAAAAAATTTATCAAAATGGCTGTAAAATGCGGTATCGTAGGGTTGCCCAATGTCGGCAAATCCACTCTGTTCAACTGTATATCCACAGGCAAGGCCCAGGCGGCGAATTTTCCTTTCTGCACTATCGAACCCAATATAGGTTCGACAATAGTCCCTGACAAAAGGCTTCAGGTGCTGGAAGGCCTTGTACATCCGCAAAGGGTAGTCCCGGCGACTGTTGAAATAGTGGACATAGCCGGTCTTGTCAAGGGAGCCAGCAAAGGAGAAGGACTCGGCAACCAGTTTCTTGCGAACATCCGCGAGACCGATGCGATACTGCATATCCTGAGATGCTTCGACGACCCGAACATAGTCCATGTGGACGGCAGCGTCGATCCCGTAAGGGACAAGGAAGTAATCGACATGGAACTGCAACTCAAAGACCTTGAAACTGTTGAAAACCGTATTTCCAAGGTACAGAAGCAGGCCCAGACCGGAGGGGACAAACAGGCAAAACGCCTGTATGAAATCCTTGTAAGGTACAGGGAAGCACTCGTACAAGGCAAATCAGCCCGCACCGTCAAGTTTGACAGTCCCGACGACATAAAGGCCGCAAGGGAACTTTTCCTGCTCACGGACAAGCCGGTCATGTATGTATGCAATGTTGACGAAGCCTCCGCCGCCACTGGAAACAAATACGTAGAAGCCGTGCGCGAAGCCGTCAAGGACGAAGACGCGGAGATACTTGTGATTTCAGCAAAAATAGAGTCGGAAATCGCAGAACTGGAAGATTATGACGAAAGACAGATGTTCCTGCAGGAAATAGGGCTTGAAGAGTCCGGAATGGTAAGGCTCATCCAGAGCGCATATTCGCTGCTGAACCTCCGCACTTATTTTACCGCCGGGCCTCAGGAAGTCAAGGCATGGACTATCAACAAAGGGGACAAGGCCCCTGTTGCAGCCGGAGTCATCCATTCCGATTTTGAAAAAGGCTTCATCCGCGCTGAAGTAATCAAATACGACGACTATGTAAAATACGGTTCGGAAGCCGCATGCCGCGCAGCAGGAAAACTGTATGTAGAAGGAAAGGAATATGTCGTGGAAGACGGCGACATAATGCACTTCCTGTTTAACGTATAACGGCCATGCAAGTCAATTGGAGTTGGATAATCCTCATAATAGCAGGGTGTTTTGAGGCCGGCTTCGCTTTCTGCCTTGGCAAGATGAAGGAAGCCGCCGGCACAACGGCATGGTGGCTCTGGGGCGCCGGTTTCATAATATGCCTTGTAATCAGCATGGTTCTGCTGGCAAAGGCCACGCACGTACTTCCCATCAGCACTGCTTATCCCGTATGGACAGGCATAGGAGCCGTACTTACCGTAATTCTCGGCATACTCGTGTTCCACGAGCCCGCCTCGTTTGCACGGATTTTCTTTATCTGCACACTGATAGCATCCGTAATAGGCCTGAAAATCGTCGGTTAAGCGCCCTGCTCCCCTGTCGGGAACATCATTCCAAAATGGAAAGAGGCCGACCTCAAAATCCTGTTTGAGATCGGCCGCATCCTCTTATTAACTAAATCTTATATGAAATCAACCGGCTGTCGTCTTACCTCAATGTCCACCCTTCTGTCCAGTCGTCATCTGCAGGAACAGCACCTTTATAAGGAGCCGATACAAAGAATGAATCTGTCGGGCCTTCGCCTCCTTCAAGAGTTCCGACAAAACTGTCAGTGAAAGAGAATGAGGCGCCTGCTTCATTACCCTCCGACTCAAGGAAATTGGCTGTGAAATATACCTCCTGATCAACAGCGTTGATATCAGCCGCCGCCATTGATACATAATTGAGTTTCGATGTCCCGTTAACCAGAGAATTGGCAGTCTGTGAAGTCTCAATGGTGATATCGTGTTCTTTGCCGCTTATAAGGGCATTGTAGAGTTCTATCTGGGTTCCGGCACGGAAACGCGCTCCGTGAGTGCTTTCAGAACTTCCGTTGCCGATAAGCGTCACATTCGCAAGAATTGGATGGGCGATAGGAGTAGCATCGAAGTTGTTGCCATTGTTGTCCGCTTCTATGAGGCAGTCGCATTCATAACCGAGTTCGTCCGCAGAGTGCTGGATTGCTACAAGGAACTGGCCTTTACCTGACCAGCCTTCAGTCCAGTCGTATGAGTCGTCACTGCAATCTGTTACCACAAGGTGGCTTACATTGACAGTACCTCCAAAGAACTCAAAGCCGTCGTCTGCACCCATGTATGCCTGACAGTAACTTACCTGAGTCCCACGGCCTACGCCATAAAAAGATATACCGTTGGATTCATGCTCCTCGTCAAGGGCCCAACCTGTATATTCCAGCCTTACATATTTAAGGACTCCTGAATTGTCGTTGTCATCGTTTCCTCCGTAAGGAGCGTTTCCGATTTCAGAAAGACCTGTGCCGCCTTCAACGTTTGAAGTAGCACGGCCGCATATATGGAGACCGCCCCACGCACCGTCTTCCTTGACCTCGGCAGTCATGACGATAGGGTTGCTTGCTGTACCCTGCGCGTTGATTTGCGCACCCTGTTCTATCAGTATATAATCAGTAATGTCATCATAAACAGCGGTGATTGTCACACCCGGCTCGATTGTCAGGGTAGCCGGAGCCTGTACATGGAAACCACCCGAAAGTTTGTAATTCTTACCCTCCTCCAAAGTAAGATCTTCGGTAATCGTACCGGTCAGCGTCTCCGGAGCGACAGGTTTCTGATTGTCATTGCCGTTTTTCTCACAAGCAGCGAAGATAAAAGGTAACGCTGCCAACAAAATAAACTTTTTCATGCGTAAAAATTATTATTGGATGTTATTGATGTTTTTCTAAAACTTGTATGTAAACCCTATCTGTGCTCCCACTCCGGGCTTGTATCTCTCCACACCTATCCAAGTCCCTTGCGAAGGCACTTCCTGCCTGAACGAGACAGTGCTGTCAAACATGTTGTCAATCTCAAGCCTCAACGTACAATGTTCGCCTATATTGTAGGTTGCGATGAAATCCATCGTATGAAGACCGTCCTGGATTACATTTCCGAGTCCGGAAACTCCTACCGCGTGAATCCTTTCACCCTGATAATTGTAACTCAGCACAAGTGCGAGATTGTCTCCGTTACGGAACGACGGCGTATAAGAGATATCGGCATTGGCGAGCCAGGGCGAAGCGCCTTGGAGAGCCCGTCGCGTATCAGTATATGAACCTCCTTCAGGAAGAATTACATCGGTGTACATGTAGGCCACGTTCGCGCTCACATTGAGAGCCTTGACTATTTTCTTGCGTATCTCGAATTCTACACCGGCGGCCATACCGTTGTCTGCATTCTGAAATGAGTGCTGGACAGAAGTACCTCCCGAAAGCATCTGTATCCTTTCAATCGGAGAATCCAGATATTTATAGTACAAAGTCATTGATATGAGGTCTGCACCTGAAATCCACTCATACCTGAGATCGAGGTTATAGTTGTACCCGTTGCGTATATCGGCATTACCTCTTATCTGCGCGCTTCCGTAAGCCTCCTGATACAGGAAAGGCGACATTTCAATGAATGACGGACGGGTGACAGTCCTTGAGGCCGACAGTCTGAGATTGTGCTTCCTGTCCAGATTGTAGCGGAGGTTCAACGCCGGGAACAAGTCGTTTCCGATGAGCGTCGAACGCTCTGCAATACCCTGGTCGTTGTGATAGTTCACAATTTGCGAACTGTATTCGTACCTGAGACCTACATTGAGCAGAAGATCCTGCGTTATATTGTAATCCGCATCTATATAGCCGGCTACAATCGTGCTTGAAGCATCATAGGCATCTGTCGGAGGCATGCTGCGGTCTATCCCGACGAGTCCTGATGAAATACTTTGCGGGTTTATGAAAACCGACGGTTTGAACACTTCATCGACAACAGAATTAATTCCATCTACATCGTAGTAAAAACGTACTGCCGAATAATCTCTGGTCTTGTATTTTCCGGCCAGACCAGCCTTCAGTTTCAAGGTCTGCCCGAGCGTATAACCGGCAAAAACTTCCCCGTTGTATTCCGCCTCGTCCAGAGTACCCCAGTACCTCATTGTCTCCTGGCTGTTGTTTTTGAAATAACGCAACTGCCCATCGCTACCTTTAACATACATCAACTGCCTCCTGTCAGGCTCATCACTACCCGTAAGGCTTGCCGAACCGCGCCATTCAAGCATCCAGTCATCAGACAGGGTATGCACTCCGCTTAACTGATGATTCTGCATCTCATATATGTGCTGCGTCGAGTTAAGTCCAACGAGGTCATTGTCTTCGCGATCGAAACCATGACGGTTCATGAATGTAATGCCTGCGTTTCTTGCATAGAAAAAGGTATATTCTATCTTGTCATAGTTGTCAAAGCGGTATCCCAGCGAAAACAGCCCGGCCATCTTGAGCATTTGTTCGTAACTGTCGTCATAAAACTCATTTACCGTGGTTCCTGACGCTTCAAGCGTCCTGTCCATGTTGTCGTACATGTTCTGATATTCATTGGAAATGTTCGCCGCTGCCATCAGATAGATTCTTCCCTTTCTCAGATTCCATCCGTCAGTCCATATGAAACTTCCCTTCATGTCTCCGACCATCGGCTTGCGTGCCACGTCAAAACCGTTTTTGAAAGGATTGTTCGACTTGATATATTCATCGAATTCAAGACGGGTCATCGAATAGACGTCGCCGGGAAGCCTTGGGGTCGCAAACAGAGAAGAATGCTCCATGGCGTAATATTCCCTGCCCATCGTCATCGTGTTGCTCCCGTATCCTACAGACAACTGCAACAGACTCTTATCACCGCTCTCTCTGGTGGAAATGTCCACATGGGCTCCCGAATAATCCGCATAAGTATCGGCACGGAAAACCTTGCTTACGGTAATGTTCTGTATTGTCGAAGCAGGAAAAATATCCAAAGGTATCAGTTTGTTGTCCGGATTCGGAGAGGCTATCGGCATCCCGTTCAGGGTCGTCGTACTGTAACGGTCGCCAAGTCCCCTGACTATCAGCTGGCCTGAAGATGCAATCGAGACACCGGAGAGTTTCTTGACACCTTCCTGAACGTTGGAAATGCCTTTGACACCCATTTCCTTTGCTCCGATGTTTTCTATGGAAACCGATGAATTGTGCCTTTCCATCAGAAGCGCCCTTTCATTGTCCAGGGTCTTTGTCCCCACGACTACGCTCCCTTCAAGCATCTCTTCTTCAGGTTCCATTTCAATACGCAGGTCACTTCCGGGGATTATATCTTCTACGGTAACAGTTTTATAAAAGAGAAAACTGATTTCAAGATCTACAGAAGCGGCATCGCCGATTTCAAGTTCAAACTTTCCGTCCTGTCCGGCAGTCGTACCGTTCGTCGTCCCTTTAACAATGATGGAGGCTCCCGCCATAGGAGCTCCACCATTTTTTTCCACGACTACGCCTTTGACAGTATCTGCAAATGCCGGAAAACCAGCCGTGGACATCATCACAAAAACAATAAAAATAAACCGTCGCATTCTTAATCTAAATTGCGACGGCAAAAATATGGTGCTATTATTACAGCCTATTTACAAGAAAGTGAAATTAATATTACAAGGCGACCTTAGGCTTCATCCTCCTTATTTCCTCCCTGTATTTGGATGGTGAAAGCCCTACTTCATCCCTGAATACCCTGAAAAACGAAGTTGCCGAATTATAACCGAGTTTTTCATACATATTCTTTATCTGGATGTCGTTATCCAGATCCGAAAGCATCTTGGTAGCGTCAGATATCCTGTACATGTTTACATAACCCCAGAAGGACTTGTCGGCATAGCGGTTGATGACTCTCGATATGTAAGTCCTGTTGGTTCCCAGTATTGAAGCCAGTTTGTCAAGGGATATCTCGTTTGAAAGGTAAATTTTTTCTTCCCTCATCAGTTTTTCAAGTTTTCCGAACAGATCTTCTTCGGCAGATCCGTTCCCTTTCTGTCTGGACTGCTCCATATATTTTCTCAGCATTTCATCCCTTTTCAGATAATCCTGATAGCGAAGTACGAGTTCTTTGTTCTGTTTCCTCTGCCGGCGGTAAAGATAGAAGAAAAGCACACCGGCGATACTGCTGAGGATACATATGAAAACAGTCACATACATGTCGAATTTCCTCTTTCGTATGATGTTCTGCAAAGAAGCATGTTCGTATAAATCCAGCAGATTGTTGAAAGAAGCCTCCTTATTTATATTAAGTATGCTGTCTCTGGAAGCAGACGACATCTTATAATATTCAAAAGCGTCGAAAACATTCCCCTCTACCTCGTACAATTTTGAAAGAAGCGCAAGAATCTGATACCTGTACCGGACATTCCCGTTTTTATCCACCATTTCCAGAGTGTTGGCGATGAAACTTTCGGCCTCGTCGAACCGCCCCGATTCTATAAGCATCTCCCCGTAAGGCAGCGCCAGTTCAAAATAAAAATCCGCATCGGAATGCTCGGCATACATGAATCCTTTTTTAAGAAATTCTTCGGCTTCGGCAAAATCATTCCGGCTCATGGCCGCATAGCCTAAAACCATGTATATGCGCGAATACACCAGAGAATATCCGCATTCGTCGGCTATTTCCTTAGCCATGAAAGCATGGTTTTCCGCTCCTTCGTAGTCTCCCTTCACAAGCAGCATCATGGACATTACGACATTCGCCGTACACATCATGTACGGATCATCGGGATGACGGCTGCTTATTTCTATGGCCTGGCGCGCATAATCACATCCCGTCGTGTCCCTCCTGAAAAAATATATCATGCTTATGTTGAAAAGAGCCGTGCACATGTTCAGCGCATCGCCGTCTTCCCTGTAGAAATTCAGAGCATTCGTAAGGTGTATCAACGCCGACGGATAGTCGAAACCGTCTTTGATTTCATACGATGCCCTGATGCCGTCAAGCAGCGCCGACAGATCAGGATAAGGCTCAAAAGCCTTTTCCATCGCAGATAGAGTATCAAGATACCTTGCCGCCTTCGGATAATCATCCATAAAAATGGCCGCCTGTGCGGAATACAGTCCTGAAACAAGGACAAGCCGCGTATCCATGCCTCCGTTACGGGACTTGAAAATCTCCCCAGCTTCTATTGACAGACTGTCGAACAGTCCCTTGCGGCAATAACTGTTGAACAAGGCTATGTAATCCCCTGTATCCATCCCTGCCTCTTCCTTATCCTGTTGCACGGCATCATCAGGATGCGCACAAAAGCATAACGGGAATAACAATAGCGCAAACAATATGATTCTCAAAGTCCTGTTCATGGCTCAAAAGTAGGTAAAATTTTCAAAATGTACTCACAAAATGTAAAATATATCTAATGTAAGTCTTTTCCCCGGCAAAATCCCGCCACGGTTCATGTCATTTTCTAATTTTGTTGTAGGAAAATTTAACACCACAACGATATGAAGAATCTTTACATTTTAGGAACCATGCTGCTCATCGCGCTTGTTTCCGGTTGCAAAAAAGACGAGATCGCAAAACTACAGACCCCTTCGCCTAAAGTCGGAGAAGTTACTGAAAGTACGGCAGCAATCACTTGGGACGCCGTCAAAGATGCCGCTTCTTACGCATATACAGTAAACAGCGGAGAAGAACAGACGGTAACAGATACGAAAATACTCCTCGAAGGTCTTGAAGCCGAAACCGAATACACGGTTGAAGTAAAGGCGGTTTCCGGCGATACCGGCCTCTATACCGACTCTGACTGGGCCAAGATTACCGTCACCACGGCTGCTGCCGGACAATCCAAGAGCGCGCTCGCCGCACCGGCTCCTGAAGCATCGGAAATAACGGCAAGTTCAGCATTCATTTCCTGGGAAGCAGTAGAGAATGCCGTTTCTTACACTTACACTCTCAATGACGGAGAAGAGACTACCGTTACCGAAACTGAAATATCTATCGAAAACCTTGAGGCCGAAACTGAATACACAGTAAAAGTAAAGGCTGATGCCGGAGAAAGCGAACTTTACCTTGATTCTGAATGGGCTGAAGTTTCCTTCACTACAACTGAAGCCGGGTTCACGCCAACAGGTTATACAGTGTATCCGATGGATCCTATGGTAGTAATGAATTATGCCAATCTTGGTTCCTCTTACATAAGGAATATTTCTCCTTCAGGAAACTATGCTGTCGGCTATGACGACCAGTTCGGCGACCCTACCTCGTTCGTATGGGATCGTTCTACAGGCGAATACACCATACTTGACCCAGGAGAATGGAACGGTTGTGTTGCATATGATGTAAACGACGACGGTATCATCGTAGGTTCCGTAGTAACAGGAAGTTATACACATACCCCTGCATATATGGATTTCAAAAACGGAGGTTCATGGACTACCCTTCCTACACACGGTTTTGAAAACGCGGCATACCCTTCGTTCGCAGTTGCCATCACCAATGAAGGTGTTATAGGCGGACAAGTAGTGACCGAGCTCTCCGACGGGACAAAGAGATGCGTGCCTTGCCTCTGGAAAGATTACCAGTTAGACCAGTCAGGTTTTGATATGCCTGAAAACGGTGATGTAGTAATGTACGGAAGTTACGTTTATTCAATGTCCGACGACTGCCGTGTCCTGTCAGGATGGCAAGACTGGGGTACAGGTTCCCGTTCTCCTGCAATATGGGTTGACGGAAAACTGACCCGAATCTATGGCGAAACTGAAACCATCGGAGATGAAGGATACATATATGAGGGTGTTACATGGGGAACAACTCCGGACGGCACACAAGTAACAGGCTATTTCATGCCTGACGGTATGAACCTCACCGGTTTCATTTACAATATCGCCACCGGAGAAAAGACAGAAGTCCCTTCATATGGAGGAGTTGCATTTGACAACAACGGAAGAGCCTATTTCACAGGACTGATGGGCATGGGCGGAGTATATTATGAAAACGGTCAGACCCACGATATTTCCAACATGTGGGACGGCCTTGAAGGTACTTTCGCTACTACAGTGGATCCATCCATCGGAACAGACGGAATGCTGGAAACAGTTTACTCTGCATCCAATGACGGGAAAGTTCTCGGAGGCTCATATATTTACAGCGCATTCGGAACAGCGTTGCAATACCCTGTCATCGTGGTTTTGGAATAATAAGACTAAGAACACAAATAACTTAAAGAGGCCGGGCTGTGTCAAAATGGCAAATTTTGGCGCAGCCCTTTTTCTGTGACCCGAAGTTTATATATATCTTTGCTTGGCAAACCGACATACCCATGCAGACAGAACTTGAAAAACTCATAGACTTATATCGGAATCTTGGAGTTGACCAACAGATAGATTATGATAAATTCTATCTGTATTCAATTATAACCCATTCTACAGCAATAGAGGGTTCTACCATCACAGAACTTGAAAATCAGATTATGTTCGACCAAGGCATAAGCCTTAAAGGGAAAAACATTGATGAGCAAAACATGAACCTTGACCTGAAAGCTGCATACGAGCAGACAATACAACTGGCAAAATCACACACGCCCATAACTATTGACATATTGAAGGAATTGTCCGCTCTCGTAATGAAAAACACCGGAAAAGAATACAAAACCGCATTAGGAGATTTCTCATCCGCCAAAGGAGAACTGAGGCTACTGAATGTCACAGCCGGTATCGGGGGAAAATCATATATGAGTTACAACAAAATCCCTACGAAACTTGCCGAATTCTGCAATAATCTGAACGAAGAACGTAAAAATCACACTATTAAGAGTATCACTCAACTATATGAATTGAGTTTTGACGCCCATTATAACCTTGTCACCATACATCCTTGGGCAGACGGCAACGGAAGAATGGCACGTCTGCTCATGAACTTGCTTCAATTTGAATTCGGGCTGATTCCGACAAAAATTCTGAAGGAAGACAAAGAAGAATATATAAAAGCATTGGTGGCTACCAGAGAAAACGAGGATTTGAATATCTTCAGAAAATTCATGACTTCTTTGATGATACGAAATCTCACCCACGACATAGAAACATATCGTAAAACTCTTGAAGAAGACTTGAAAAGTAGGGAGAAAATCACAAAAAGTAGGGAGAAAATCACAAAAAGTAGGGAGAAAATCACAAAAAGTAGGGAGAAAATCATTGCTTTGCTATCCAACGACAATACTCTGACAATGGCGGCCATTGCCAGACAGATAGGCATAACGCAGAAAGCCGTAGAAAAACAAATCGCCAGACTCAAGGCCGATGGCATAATCAAACGCATCGGCCCCGATAAAGGCGGTCATTGGTTAGTCATTAAGGATTCCAAGAATCACCTGCAATAATAATCTATCATTCTGCCAATAGCCCTTTGGCATACGGGGCAGAAATCCGGAGCGGAGTTGGTACGCATACGACAGTCCTCACGGGAACGATATACACCTTTGGCCATATATCCTCCACCTTCATGGATGCCCACCTGCTCCTTATCCCATTTTCCCGAGTCAATCATATCCTTCCATTTGCCGGCGAAATCCACCATCGTGGTGATATTCGGCTCCCACGGCTCGACGCCGGTATCGTAAAAGCCTTCGTATGCCACTTCGGAAGTAAAATATTCGTCGCCCAGGCCTGCGAAACTGTGACCGAACTCGTGGACAAACACCTGATACGACTGATCGTTGCCGGCCGTCCCAAGGGCATACGAATTGTAAATCCCCCCTCCGCCATATTTTTCCTCATTGACAACAATGAAAAGCGCATCGAACGGCACCCCGGCCACATTGTCGGCTATCGCCTTGTAGTCCGTAACTGTAAGATAGCGGTCTATATAGAAGGTATAGAAGTGAGAGTTGAGGGCCGTATGTTTCCAGACTCCCAGGTCTGGAATATCAGTCCCGGATTCAGAAGATACAACATCCACGGCAGTGACATTAAAATCGTCCTTGCGCGATTTGTACGGTTCCATAGAAAAGAGATATTCCATGAACTTGCGGCAGTCCCGGTGGAACTCGTCCATCTGCTCCGCCGTATAACCTTCCGGAACAAAAAGAAGATCCACTTTATGCTCCATCTCGCCTGAAACCAGCAACGGAGTTACAGCATAGTCCGGAGCAGCCTCGCGGCTTATAAGGGCGTCTTCAGGATTGACAGTACAAGAAAATATCTCGCGGAACTCTCCGGTAGCCTTTACCCTTTCGGACAGTGTGATATTCACCTTGTTTTTAGGAAAAGGCATCCACATGCTTTGGTTGTAAGCCTTTGAAACCTCCCGTGCCTCAGGAGTAGTACGCCATTCCTGGAAAAGTGTGGAAAAACCTTTTGAATATATCAGGGTGTCGCCATTGGCGGAACGGACTTCAAACATATACTCGCCATAACGGAACGGATCTATCAGCGAAGCATGCGAGCCCGCCCATGCACATTCCTTCTTTAGTCCGGAAAGATATGCCTGCTGGCTGTCGGCATCGCCTGCAAGGATGAAATCGACACGGAGACGGTCGGAAGTGAACCATGTATCGTAATCGGGGTTCTGCGCCCACGTGCTGACGGCCGAAACAATCGTCAAGGCAGTCGCAATAAATGTAAAGATAATATGTTTCATGGTGCGAAAATAATCATTTTAAACTATGCAAACTAATACCTTTTAATTCGCTTAATCTTTTAATCATATCCATAATGAAATAATCGAAAATCATATCTAATTCCCGTTCTGAATAACTATATATTTCAATGGATTTTGCGTTATAAATCTATATCTATCTGCATAACTATCTTCATTTTCTAAAACACTCATTAGTTTTTTAAAAAAAAACTTGTCTGTATCATCAATCGTATCAAATTTATATAAACCATAACATTAGTGTCCCGTTAAAATGGGACGAGTTAAACAATTAATCAAAAAGCCCCGGAATCAGGGGATCATTTAGATCTTTGACATCATTGAAATTAGTCTTGTCGAACAGGTCACGCAAGTGGGTTTTGTC
>JADIMA010000065.1 GCA_017694945.1 Candidatus Merdivivens pullicola
AGGAAATTGAAAGCCTCACTTCAGAAAAAAACGAAATCGAAGAAAGGCTTTCATCAAACCGGTGCCAGTACGAAGAAATTACACGGATGTCCCAACGCATATCCGAGATAATCCAGGAACTCGAAGTAAAAGAAGAACGCTGGCTCGAACTGTCCTGTTTATAAGGTTCACCCTTTCAGTTTCTTATACTTGAAACGTTTAGGTTCGACGTTCCCGAGGCGCATCTTCTTGTTTTCTTCGTATTCCGAATAGGTTCCCTCGAAAAAATACACCTGTGAATCCCCTTCAAAGGCAAGAATATGGGTTGCTATCCTGTCAAGGAACCAACGGTCGTGTGAAATCACTACGGCGCAGCCGGCAAAATTCTCCAGACCCTCTTCCAGCGCCCTTATCGTATTTACATCCACATCATTCGTCGGTTCGTCAAGAAGCAGTACGTTGCCTTCATCCTTGAGGGTAAGGGCCAGATGCAGCCTGTTACGCTCACCGCCCGAAAGCACCCCGCACAGTTTTTCCTGATCCTGGCCGGAAAAATTGAATCTCGACACATAGGCCCTCGCATTCACTTCCCTGTTGCCAAGCCTTATGAAATCCAGGCCGTCGGAAATGGTTTCAAAAACGGTTTTCCCGGGATCTATACGCTTATGCTGCTGATCCACATATGCTATCTTCACAGTATCACCGACTTCGAAATATCCGCTGTCCGGCTGCTCTATACCCATTATCAGCCTGAACAAAGTCGTTTTACCCGCGCCGTTGGGGCCTATGACGCCCACTATACCGGCAGGAGGAAGCGAAAAATCCAGATTCTCGAACAACAGCCTGTCCCCGTATGATTTTGAAACACCGTGGGCCTCTATCACCTTGTTGCCGAGACGAGGGCCGTTAGGTATATAGATTTCCAGTTTTTCTTCCTTGGTCTTCACATCTTCATTGAGCATTTTGTCGTAAGCCCCCAACCTTGCCTTTGACTTGGCGTGACGGGCCTTCGGAGCCATCCTGACCCACTCCAGTTCCCGCTCGAGAGTCTTGCGTCTCTTGCTTTCCTGCTTCTCCTCCATTGCCAGACGGGCTGTCTTCTGTTCAAGCCATGAAGAATAGTTCCCCTTCCACGGTATCCCTTCCCCTCTGTCCAGTTCCAGAATCCACCCCGCAACGTTGTCAAGGAAATACCTGTCGTGCGTAACGGCAATCACCGTACCCTTATACTGCTGCAAATGCGCCTCCAGCCACTGGATGCTCTCGGTATCAAGATGGTTGGTAGGCTCGTCGAGCAGGAGAACATCCGGTTCTTTCAACAAAAGACGGCAAAGGGCTACCCTCCTTCTTTCACCTCCCGATAGCGTTCCAATCAAAGCATCCGCAGGAGGGCATTGAAGGGCATCCATGGCACGTTCAAGCCGCGCGTCTATGTCCCAGCCTCCGCAATGATCTATCTTCTCAGTAAGTTCTCCCTGGTATTCGATGATTTTATTCATTTCCTCATCGAACATGGGCTCGGCAAAGCGCATATTGACAGCCTCATATTCCTTCAGCAGTTCCATCACCTCGCCCACACCCTCGCGGACAACATCTATCACGGTCTTGGAGTCATCCATCACAGGCTCCTGCTCAAGATACCCCACGGAATATCCGGGTGCCCAGACCACTTCTCCCTGATAAGAACTTTCGACACCGGCGATAATCTTCATCAATGTTGACTTGCCGCTGCCGTTAAGGCCTATGATACCTATCTTTGCCCCGTAAAAGAAAGACAAATATATATCTTTGAGAATCACTTTGTTATTATGGGGTATGACCTTACCGACCCCGTTCATTGAAAAAATTATTTTCTCGTCTGCCATAAATGTAATGAATTACCAAAACACAAATATATGCACATTATCCGTCAATGACAACAGGCGCTTTTGAAGACTTCCTGATTCTGCTCCTCATTTTCCTGCACCAGTCCCCGGGAGCCTCTCCCATATTGAGCCTGAACGCAAGTGAAAACGTGGAAAGCGATCTGAAACCTCCGGCATCGGCCATGTCTGCAAGTTTCATGTTGGGATTCTTTACAAACAATTCCACGCAGTAAGCGATACGGTACTTGTTAACGGCCTGGCTGAAATTCATACCCATCCCGTTATTCAGCATCCTCGACAGGTAAGTCTTGTTGGTCCCGAGGGCCCTGGCCGCATCATTAAGCGACAGGTCGGGATTCAGAAACGGCTTTGAATGCTTGAAATACTCCTCGAACCTTTCCCTGAGGGTAATGTCATACTGCCTTGCCGGATCCCCCTCGGAAGTCTCCGGGACATCCAGCATCCCGTTCAGAAGAGACACCGAAATCGCCTCCGAAACCGACGACTTGAGGCCCGGCATAAGATAAAGGTCGTCACATTTATGCACCGATAAATGCATGTAAACCAGAAGCACCAGGGAAAACAGAGCCGAAAGCGCGCAATATACGGCGCCGCCGAATACCATTGTCGCAAAAACAGTCATGAAATCCATGATGAACATCCCGAGCGACACAAGTTCGCGCGAATATACCACGATACATGTCTCCTTGCAGAACGAATCTATTTCCCTTACGGAAGTTTTCAGATATGATGAAAACGCGAATACCGAAACAAAAAGATAATACATTTCCCATATCTTGGGCAAAGGCATCCGGCCATGCCCCATTGACACGAAGAGAGTCCACGCTACGGAAGCAAACGTAAACACCCAGAACAACACGAACAGCACCTTCCCGTCCGCACAATTGCACGAAGCCCATCTCCTTGCAGCACCCAATGATACCAGGCTGGCCGACTGAAACGAAAACACCATTACGCCCGCCGACAAGTCCGTCATGAACAAATCCGTTGTCAAGAATAATATAAGACACAGATGGACAAGCCAAAACTGCCTCAACCCGTTCTTGCCGCTTTCCTCCTTTCCCGATTTCACATAACTTATGAAATCTACAACCAACATAACAATCCCTGCGACCGCCAAAAGCATGACGGCCAGATACAAGAACAATCTTCCCATAACATCTACAAACCTTTCCTGCAGTCCAAAGTTATCCCTTATTCATTCACAAGAAACCGCACAATCCGCGATTTATATAATCTTGTAAATTATCACAGGTCTTTGTGGTAAATGAAAAGCAAATTATGGCTATCTTTGCAGTATTGGTTTAAACATATTATCATATGGACAACAAATACTCTCTCCCTAAAGACGGAGGCCTTATAGTCAAGGACATCCCCGAAGACCTGCTGTACAGATTTGAAAAAATACCGGCAACCATTTTCGAACACGAACAGTCAGCCGTATCATATATAGCGGATTCAGTATCCGAAGCAATCCGTGTCCACGAACGCGCCAATGAAGGGAAACGTCCGTTCGTCCTCGGGCTCAGCACAGGGAAAACCCCTCTCGGCCTTTACAGAGAACTCGTAAAACGTTACGAAAAGGGAGAAATCGATTTCAGCAACGTAGTCGTATATTCCCTTGATGAGTTTTATCCGATCAACAAGGAATCCCAGCACTGCCGCAATTACTATATAAGGAATGAATTTCTCAACCTTGTGAACATCAAGCCGGAAAACATCCATATACCGGACGGGACAATCAGCCCGACGGAAATAACACAGTATTGCGAACAATTCGAAAAATCCTGCAACATAGACCTGATGCTCATGGGAACCGGCACAAACGGGCAAATAGGCTTCAACGAGCCGGGATCCTATGAAAAATCAAGGACAAGACTTGTCCAGTTGTCACACAACTCAAGAAAAATCCAGTCCATCTTCTTTTCAAGTATGGAACGCACCCCCGACATGGCCATAACGATGGGAATAGAAACCATACTCCGGTCAAAGCGAATCATCCTGATGGCATGGGGCGAAGAAAAAACGGACATCATCAGAAGCATCGTGGAAGGCGAGATGAACAACCAGCAACCCGCCACCCTGCTTCAACAGCATGACAACATAGAAGTCGTGGCAGACGAAAACGCCGCCGGGAAACTCACCAGGATGGCCACGCCTTGGCTTGTAGGGAAATGCAACTGGACTCCTAAATTCATGCGCCGTGCCGTAGTATGGCTCTGCGGCGAAGTAGGAAAACCCATCCTCAAACTCACACACAACGACTATATCGAACACTCCCTCGGCGACCTCCTTGAAGCAAAAGGCCCGTACGACAAAATCAACATCGACGTATTCAACGATCTCCAGCATACCATCACCGGCTGGCCGGGAGGCAAGCCCAATGTAGATGACTCGTTCAGGCCGGTATCGTCAAAACCGTTCCCTAAAAGGGTACTGATATTTTCGCCTCATCCCGACGATGATGTGATTTCAATGGGAGGAACGTTCATCCGTCTTGTCGAACAGGGGCACGATGTGCATGTGGCATACGAAACCTCAGGAAACGTGGCCGTACACGACGATGTCGTATTGCAGCACCTTGACACTGCAAGGGAAATAGGCTTTGCAGACAAATACAATGAAGTAAAGGGAATCATTGCTTCAAAGAAAAAAGGGGACAGCGAACCACGCGCCCTTCTGGACTTGAAAGGAGGCATCAGGAGAGCCGAAGCGAAAGCCGCCGTGAGATCTTTCGGACTGGATGAAGGCCATGTCCACTTCCTGAACCTGCCGTTCTATGAAACAGGAGGGATCAAGAAAGGCGCCCTGACAGACACCGACATAGACATCATAGTAAAAATCCTGAGGGAAGTCAAGCCCCATCAGATATACGCCGCAGGAGACCTTGCCGACCCTCACGGAACGCACCGCATCTGTATCGAGGCCGTACTCAACGCCCTGGACATAATACGGAAGGACGACTGGTTCAAGGAATGCCACATGTGGCTGTACAGGGGAGCATGGATGGAATGGGATCTCGGCATGGTTGACATGGCAGTCCCTCTTTCCCCTGACGAACTGCTTAAAAAGAGGCATGCAATTTACAGGCACCAGTCACAGAAAGACATCGTGCCTTTCCCTGGAAGCGACAACAGGGAGTTCTGGCAGAGAGCCGAAGAAAGGACCCAGAACACAGCAAGGCTGTATGACAAGTTGGGAATGGCTGAATACCAGGCAATTGAAGTTTTCGTTAGAATGTTCTAAAACAAAAGCATCTATAATTTATGAGACTTATCATCAAAGACACCCCCAGGGATGTAGCAGCGTGGGCAGCCTCGCACATAGTAAAGAGGATCAATGAAAAGGCAGAACGCAGCAACGCCCCGTTCGTACTCGGACTTCCTACCGGTTCCACGCCGATAGGCACATACGAAGAACTCATACGCATGCATAAGGAAGGGCTGGTTTCTTTCAAAAATGTCATAACATTCAACATGGACGAATACGTAGGGCTTCCGGAAGAACATCCGGAAAGTTACCACTCGTTCATGCACAGATATTTTTTCGACCACATAGACATACCTTCGGAAAACATCAACATCCTCAACGGAAACGCCGCCGACATCACGGCAGAATGCGCCGCCTATGAAGAGAAAATCATCAAGGCCGGAGGCATAGACCTGTTCATGGGCGGCATCGGGGAAGACGGCCATATAGCATTCAACGAGCCGTTTTCATCCCTCAACTCCCGCACCCGCGTAAAAACGCTCACGACAGACACCATCATCGTGAACTCCAGATTTTTCGGAGGTGATGTCAATGCAGTTCCAAAACAGGCTCTTACTGTAGGAGTAGGCACAATCATGGACGCCGGGGAAGTCATGATACTCGCCCTCGGACATAAAAAGGCCGTTGCCGTGCAGCATGCAGTCGAAGGGCAGTACAACCACGTATGGACTGTATCCGCACTTCAAATCCACCCTCACGGCATCCTCGTATGCGACGAACCCGCCGTAGGGGAACTGAAAGTAAACACTTACAGGTATTTCAAGGACATAGAGTCGAGATAAGGGACACCCTGGGCTCAAAACAAATTCACGGCACACGCGGAATCAAGCCTGTGTGTGCCGTGAAATATTATACGATTATATTCCTACCTTATTTCAGCCACATGCCTATGCCTATCGACATCATTGCCTTGTCCTTGAACAAGTCTGTCTCATAAGGATGACGGTAAGATACGCCGAGCGAAACATAAGGATTGACTCTTGCGGACTTGTCATACAGGAAGCCATATCTGAGAGCACAATCGCAATACAGACTATATTCGCTCTTGGACGCGAGGATGCAACTGCCGACACCTACATTCAGTTCAAGCCGGCTGCGCTCCTTGTCAATAATCCGGAAAGCGCCGGCAAGCCCCAAATCCAAAACGGGAGAAAACGATCTCGGCTTGTCTTTGAACGCCAACTGCCCCAGACCTGAAAAATCGACCCCCAGCCCCGCCTTTTCATTAAACCAGTATTTAAGCCCGATAGAATATTCTGACAACGTATAGTTTGAATAATTGCTGTTCAACGAAGCCTCTAAAGTATTTTCCCATTTCTTAAAACCGGCATCTTCCACAGCGGCATCCTGGGCCATCAGCGAAAACGAGGATGCCGTCACCAAGGCAACAATAAGTATAAAAACACGTATTCTATTCATAATCAACATTCCATAAAAGATTACTATTACCGGCTACCGAAATAACCATAGAAATATAATTTTTTGAATCCTGGCTAAGCCTAGATCGCATTATAATATCTTTAAATCCAAGATGATATGAAATCATATCTGAGGTTTCTATAGTAGAAATTGCATTTAAATACATAAAAATTATTTTTAAATCATTTGATTTATTAGGGAATGATTTTTTTAAATACTCCAACAATCCAACCTCATCTTCGTTTTCAATATACTCAAATAATTTAACGTGAGTTCGACGAATTGTAAGTACTTGAAAATTTGGTGATTAGCGAAAATTGTCGTATCTTTATAGTGCTGAATTACAAAGAATTACGAGCAATAATCGCTATGATCACCGAGAGCAAAGTTATT
>JADIMA010000066.1 GCA_017694945.1 Candidatus Merdivivens pullicola
TTTAAAAGGCATGAAAACAACTAAAAAGAACCTGATCATTCTCGCCGTTGCGGCACTTTCTCTCGTAGCGTGCCAGAAACAAGAAACCAGAGTACCTGAAATCGCTCCTGACCAGGACGAAATACTGGTTAGTTATCCCGGAGGCACCTATGAAATCACTTATAATCTCACCAATCCTGTAGAAGGTGGCAGAATACTGGCTGACTGCAATGAAGAGGCGACTTGGATACACAATATAACTACGCTAACAGGCAAAGTATCTTTTGAAGCGGACGAAAACACATCTGACACCGAACGTACAGCCACTATAACCATAACATACGAATATCCTGAAGGAGAAATATCCTGCGAAGTTTCAATACGCCAGGGAGCGGCAGGACAGCAGCCATCCCCTGGAGGAGAAGACCCTTACATTGAAAACCTCACAGGAAACATAGAAGCCCCTTCCGATGGAGGAGATTATGAAATCAATTATACCATACACAACCCTGAAGACAACGGGCAGATAAGCACCTCGTGCAATGCACAATGGATTACAGGTCTTACAGACAGCGATGGGAAAATAACATTCACTGTACTTCCTAACGAAGGAGGTGTCCGTGAGACCAAGATTACCATTGAATATATTTGGCTTGAAGGAAAAACTTCAATTGAAGTAAATGTAAAACAGGACGAACTGGAAGTAAACCCTGACGAAGAAGTATTCGAACTCGAGGTTTCTGACATAACCTATTCTTCCGCATTTTGCAAAGTAACACCTAAGAACGAGGACATGAGACATCTAGCAATGGTGGTAGACCAGAGCCTGGTTGCCGGATTCAGCGATGAGGAGTGGTTTGAAGACGACATGATGGTGTTCCAGCAGACAGCCGACATGTTCGGTATTTCACTGCAACAATATCTGGACACATACAGAATCCACTCCGGTTATCTTGAGTTCACAGTGACAGGTCTTGACCCTGATACTGACTTCTACCTTTACGCTTACGGCATTGACAACAGCGGTTCTTATCCTGAATTGATTACACGCATATGCAAAAAACCTTTTACCACTGAAAAACTTGAAGTTGTTGAAGGAGAAATCGTACTTGACGTGGAAATATACGAGCAGAATGCTACAATAGTGGCTACTCCTTGGGACGACAACCTGCTGTACTATGTTGACTGGATGTCTGAATCATTGCTCAATCAAAAGGGATATACGAGCGGCACCATTGAGGAACGCCTGGTTGACTATACTTACGACTGGATGTTGTCATACCTGTCATTCTGGCCGATAGAGTCGCTGGGATATTACGGCCCTAAGAGCGTATCATTCAAGATAACCAAACCTGATGACACATACTATGCTTTCGCATACGTACTGAATGAAGACGCCACCGCCGGCTCGGAAGTATTCTTGAAAACCATAACTAATGGAAGTGAAATCAGCTCCGCGTCTGTACGGAAAGCAAGCAACGACTATTTAATGAAGAAAAATATTGATGAAAGGCCTGTAAGACCCGAATAAAACCACTACTACAAAAAGAAACCGCCTGCGGCTTCAAAACGAGGATGTACTTTTCAACAGGTACATCCTCTTTTTATGACTGTTTCTTGTAACTCACCACGGCCCAGGAACCCAAGGCGACCGCGAACGCCATTAACGCCCAGAACTGAGGCAACAGATCCATAAAGGAGGCACCTTTGAGATAAACGCCGCGCATGACTTCGATATAATACCTCAACGGATTGACATACGTGATTGCCTGAATCCATCCCGGCATTGACTCTATCGGTGTAAGGAGTCCGCTCATCAGAAGGAACACGAGAATGAAAAAGAACATCACGAACATCGCCTGCTGGGTATTGTTGGAATAGTTTGAGACGACAAGCCCGAAAGCCGATACGGAAAAGATGAATATGACCGAAAATGCGGCAATCACCAACAGGCTGCCGAGAGGCGCAAGTCCGTAAATAACGTATGCAAGAACCATCGACACGGCAAGCACGCCTACTCCCATTATCCAGTAAGGAATCATCTTGGAAAGTATGAATACCGGCTTTGAAACAGGGGTTATGTTAATCTGCTCTATCGTTCCTTTTTCCTTTTCCCCCACTATGTTCAGGGCGGGAAGGAAGCCGCACAACATTACGATTATGATGACGAAAAGCCCGGGAATCATGAACCACTTGTAATCCATCATCGGATTGTAACGGTTCTGGACAGACACCTCTACAGAAGGTCTCATTCCCGCCGCGTGCACGTCCTCGCCTCCGGCGGCGATGCCGCGCAAAGCATAAAAATCCTCCGAGAAAGCGGCGCATATCGCACCGAGGTAACTCGCACCGAGCGTGCCCCGGGTTTCATTGACGGCATTGATGGAAACCTGAACCGGCGCACCCCCGTTGAAAAGCAGCCCCTTCTCGAAACCGTCCGGAATCACTATGACGGCATCCGTCAGAGACAATTCGACCTGCTGCAACGCCTCGTCATAATCGGGAACAAGACCATCCATGATGAAATAGCCGGACGAACCTACGGCGCCGATAAAGTCGGAAGATGCAGCACTGCGATCATTGTCAACCACCACAACACTGATATTCTTGATATCCATGCGTACTATCCACGGTATTACCAGCATTATGGCCGCAGGGAAAACGAGAGTCAGCCCGACAAAGATCGGGGTACGTATGAACTGTTTGAATTCCTTAGCCAATAAAAATCCCAGAGCCATAGCGAATCACATCCTGTTTTTATAACGCATTAAACTTACCGCCATTATGACCGCCGCCATGACTGAAAGGATGATGAACTCACGGGCCGCATAGGCCATAGGCAGTCCCTCTATCATTATCTTCTTGACACCTATCACATACCACCTTGCAGGTATCAGATCGGAAAACCATCTGAACACAAGAGGCATGCTATCGACAGGGAACAGCAGTTCTGAAAAAAACAGCACCGGCACCAAAAGCATGAAACCGGACATGAGCATTGCCGAGACCTGCGTCTTGGCGATAGTCGAAATCAACTGCCCCAGCGCAAGAGAAAGTACGATATATATTACCGACAACAGCGTCAAAGCCCAGAAACTTCCGGAAATCGGAAGATGGAGCAGCCATACGGAAAGTGCGAGTATGGTAAGATAGTTCACCATCGAAACCACGAAATAAGGCACTATTTTCGCCATTATCACGACTATCGGCTTTACCGGGGAGACCAACAGCAGTTCCATCGTACCGGTCTCTTTTTCCCTGACAATAGACACGGAAGTCATCATTGCGCATATCAAAATGATTATCAAGCCCATCACTCCCGGGACAAAAGTATATGCGCTGCGCATCTGGGGATTGTAAAGCATCCTGATATTGGGCTGCACTCCCGAAACAGGCGGCATTCCCGTTTCAGAAATCTTCTCCGAGACAAAATCATTTATGATATTCGAAGCATACATCGTCATTGCGGAAGCCGCATTTGTATTGGTGGCATCCGCAATCAGGCGGATGGACGCCCCCTCCGGCGAATACATGCTTTCTTCAAAACCCGGCGAAAAAGCGATTACAAGGTCTGCCTCGCCTCTCTGGAACAGCCCGTCTATCGAAGCCTCGTCGGAAACGAGGGACACTACGGAAAAATAATCGCTCGCCTCGAACCTTTCCGACAGACGGCGGATATTTTCCCCCGCCTCAGGGACAAGCAGGGCGGTATCTATATTCCTTATTTCAGTGGATATCGCGAAACCGAAAAGGATGATTTGAGCCACCGGCATCCCCAGCAGTATCAGCATCGTCCTTTTGTCACGGAGGACATGGCGGAACTCTTTCCTTATGAATGCAAGAAACTGTTTCATTGTCAATCACTCCGTTTTGCCCCACGGGCCAATTGGTAAAAGACGGAATCCATGGAATCCGTCCCGAATCTCTTTTTCAGGGCCGATGGAGTATCCAGGGCTTCAATCCTGCCGTCAACCATGACAGACACCCTGTTGCAATACTCCGCCTCATCCATGTAATGCGTCGTGACAAAGACCGTTATCCCGCGCTCGGCCGCCTCGTATATCTGAAACCAGAACTGCCTCCTGGCAACCGGATCCACCCCTCCTGTGGGCTCGTCGAGAAAAACGACCTTGGGTTCATGGAATATCGCCACGGAAAAAGCGAGTTTCTGTTTCCAGCCAAGCGGAAGTTCTTTGACAAAGGTCTTGCGCTCGGAATAAAAACCCAGTTTCTGGAGAAGCGTTATCGCCTTGCGCGATATGTCTTTACGCTTCATTCCGTAAATCCCGGCAAAAAGTTCTATGTTTTCATAGACGGTCAGGTCTTCGTAAAGGGAAAATTTCTGGCTCATGTAGCCGATGTTCCTTTTGACTTCCTCCGGATTGGTATTTATATCGTAGCCCGCCACCACGGCGTCGCCGGAAGTCGGGCGGCTCAGCCCGCACAGCATCTTCATGGCAGTCGTCTTTCCTGCTCCGTTTGCTCCGAGGAAACCGAAGATTTCACCTTTGGAGACCGAAAAAGAAATGTTGTCCACCGCCGTGAAATCCCCGAATTTTTTCGTCAACGAAACTACTTCTATTGCATTTTCCTTTGACATGGCGGTATCATTTTTCGTTCAACTCCATAAAACAGTCCTCAATCGTAGGCCTGATACCTTCTATCAGAACCGGCGAGGACGAAACCAGGCGGGAGTGCAGCGAGGAGATATCGAAACCCTTGTCCGCCACAACATGGAGAGTCTCGCCGAAAGGATAACAACTTTTGATATCAGGCATACCGCGGAACTGGCGCAAAAGCGATGCATTGTTGTCCGAGCGCACTGAAAACAAAGTACGGTCGTACTGCTCCAGCATATTGGACGGAGTCTCTATCTTCAGAAAACGCCCGTTCATTATCAGGGCAATCCTGTCGCACATCCCCGCTTCGTCCATATATGGCGTACTTACTATGATAGTCACTCCCTGGTTTTTCAGACGGGAAAGCATATTCCAGAATTCCTTGCGGCTCACCGGATCCACTCCCGTAGTAGGTTCGTCCAGAAAAAGCACCCTCGGCTTGTGGATCATCGCGCAGCACAGGGCGAGTTTCTGCTTCATGCCTCCGGACAAAGCATCAGCCCTCCTCTTCTTAAAAGGCTCCAACTGCCTGTATATGTCCGCCACAAGATGATAATTTTCCTCTACCGTAGTGCCGAAAACTGAAGCGAAAAACGAAAGGTTTTCCTCAACGGAGAGATCCTTGTACAGGGAAAAACGCCCGGGCATGTATCCGATTATGCGGCGGATCTCCGAAAAATCCTTGACGACATCGTATCCCGCCACGGTGACAGTCCCGCTGTCGGCAAGCATCAACGTGGTCATGATACGGAACAAAGTAGTCTTGCCTGCCCCGTCAGGGCCGATAATCCCGAAAATCTCCCCTTTCTCCGTTTCAAAACAGATATTGTCAAGGGCCTTCGTCCTGCCGTATGACTTGCTGACGCCGTATGCGGATATTTCAATCATAGTTAACGTATTGACACCTTCCCGAACATGCCGATCTTGATATAGCCGTCGTTTTCAACCGCAATCTTTACAGCATACACCAGGTTCTCCCTGTCATTGTCCGTCTGTATGCTCTTTGGGGTAAATTCGCTTTTTGCCGAAATCCAGGATACCTTCCCCGCATATTCGCGCACGTTGCCTCCGCCGAAATCCGCCGTTACTGCAACCTCCTGCCCCAAAGCCACGTCTTTCAGTTGTCCTGATGTAAAATACGCCCTCAGGAACATATGTTTCAGATCTGCGACCTTGAAAAGAGGCTTTCCGGCCGAAGCCAGTTCACCGGCATGGGCATACCTTGAAAGAACGGTGCCGTCAACAGGAGAAACTATCCTGCATCTTGCAAGCATGTCGTCCGTCTGCTCCATCTGTATCTTCAGGCCCGCAATCCGGGCTTCAATCCCGGCAAGGCTGCGCTTCAGCGAAGATTCAGTCGAAATCAACTGCTTCTCAAGGACTGTCACGGAAGCCTCGGTATCATCATACTGCTTCTGCGTAGCGGCATCGGACTCCAGAAGGCGTGAAAGGCGGTCAAGTTCGTGCCTGGCATTTTCCAACTGGATTCTCATCACGTCAAGTTGGGCAGCCGTATCCGGCCTGCTGCTTTCAAGAGCGGCTATCTCCTGCTCCAACTGAAGCCTGGTAAGGTAAAGGCTTACGGAATCCACCTGGCCGAGCACCTCGCCCACCCTGACCTCCGCACCCTCCCTCACAGAAAAGGAAAGCAGTTTTCCCGACACCTCGGCCGAAACCGTCACTTCGTCCGCCTCAAAGGTGCCCGAAGCGGTGACCGCACCATCCCCGTTCTTGCAGGAAGCAGCCGCAAGCACCACGAAAAATGCAGAAAACAAATATTTTATGACTCTTGTATTCTTCATTCCATTCCGTTTTTAATCATTTACTATGTATTTCATCTCGTATATTTTCTGGAGATATTCCAGTTCATGCAGCGATTTGTCAAGCCTCGCCCTGGATTCGGCGGCAATATCCCTTACAAGGTCATTAGCCGTAATCGTGCCGTTCGCAAGTTTCGCTTCGGAAGCCTCGCGCACTGAACTCCGTAAAACAATAATGCGCTCATCCTGCTCCATTATTGCAAGCATCTGCTCTATTTCGGCGATCTTTCCAGTCTGTTCAAGACGGTTGTTGAACAGGAAAGTCTCACGCTGGAGTTCGATGCTCCGCCGCGACTGCTCCAACTGACCGAGACGGTTTTTCCTTGTAAAAAGGCCCGACACATTCCATCTGAACCTTATACCTACTACTCCGTTGAAACCCCATTTGTAATCCAGCATGTCATCGAACATGTTCATGCCGGGATAACCGTAATAGCCCTGGGCAAAAAGGCTGAACGACGGGATTACGGCTGCATCTATCATCTTGCGCCGGGCATCGAGCGCGGCCCCGTGTGCATCAAAAAGGGCAAGTTCATAACGCTTTACTTCGTTTTCGCCATATTCCTGCCTGTAAACTGTCGCTTCAGGAATCAGGAATTCCGTTCGGGAATCCATCGGCCTGCCTGTAATCAGAGAAAGCAGACGTATATATGTGTCACGCGCCCCAACAAGCCTGATACGGTTCTGCTCATTGGACAGAATCTCCGCCCTGATGGTATTCAGGTCGCTTTCCATCGCCACACCGTTCTCAAGGCATGCTTCAAGAATCTTTTCATTGTCCTTCAGGATGCCTGCCGCTATATCATTCTGCTCTATCATCGCATCCGTCGTAAGTATTCCGAAATATACTTCCGTCACCTTGCTTTTCAACTTGTAAAGTTCCGTTGCAGTCTCCATTGCCGACACCTGCGCCTCCGCTATGGCCGCCTGCTTCTTTGCACCGGAATACCCTCCGTCCCAAATATTCTGGTTAATGTCCAGCAATACTTTATACTGGTCGTTCTTCAGTCCTTCGAAGTCCATACCGGCAAACTGGCTGAACAGTTCCTCAATCTTGTCGGGGAAAGCCACCACGTCGCTGTAATATGCGGCCTCGCCGCCGAGAGTGATCTGCGGGATATATGTTGACAAAGCATCGCGGGCCGAGAGTTCACCGAGTTTCTGTATGATATCATACTGCCTGATCATCGGATAGTTGTCCCGCGCATACACATAACAACTGTCAAGAGTATATCGGGTCGCCGATGCTGTCTGCGCACACATATCCCGACCGGAAAACGCCAGACCGGCCAGCAACAGCAGAAAAGCCGGCATCCGGATTTTTAAAATATATTTCATACCAAAAGTTTCATCATACAAAATTAATGAAAATATCCACGCCCGACTGTTCTTGAACGGAAATGATTTGGTCTATTTTTCACAAAATAGCAGGCAATCCCTACAATGTCGGCCAATGCCCATCCTATAGGTATAGACCACCAGATGCCCGTCTCTCCGATTCCAGGCACCGATGCGAGCCAATATGAAAGTCCTACACGGGTGCCCAGGGAAAGGACTGTAAGGACGACGGACATGCCGGGCCTGCGTATGGCCCTGTAATACCCGTACAGAAGGAAAAGAAGCCCGATGCCGACATAAAAAGAACCCTCGATGCGAAGGTACCTGACGCCTGCATCTATGATTTCAGCCTCTTCCGGCCTTACGAAGACAAGCATCAGCTGGCGGGCGAAAATGAAAACCATCGCCGAAACAAAGACAGAGAACAGGACGGCCACAGCCACCGCGCTCCGCACCCCGCTGCGGATGCGGTCTTTTTTCCCCGCTCCGAAATTCTGTGCGACAAACGTAGAAAAAGCATTTCCGAATTCCTGTACAGGCGTATATGCAAACGAATCTATCTTCACGGCTGCCGCAAAAGCGGCCATCACTACTGTCCCGAAACTGTTCACCAGTCCCTGCACGAGCAGGATGCCGAAATTCATTATCGACTGCTGGATGCATGTCAGCGAAGAAAATGAAAGTATCTCTTTAAAACCGGCCACGTCAAAACGCATGTCCTCCCTGCGGAGCCGCAACTCTGAGCATTTTCTGTACGTATGCCATACTATCAGCAAGGCCCCTACGGCCTGAGATACAACGGTAGCGACGGCCGCCCCTTCTATGCCCATGTCCAGCACCAGTATGAAAAACAGGTCGAGACCGATATTCAGAAGTGCTGATATCGCGAAAAACACCAGTGGAGTCATGGAGTCCCCCACCGAGCGCAACAGCGAGGAATAAAAATTGCTCAGGAACGTGAAAACGATGCCGGTAAAAATAATCACCAGATAACTTCGCATCATCCCATAGACATCGTCGGGGACGCTCAGCCAGCCGAGAATCGGGTCTATCCATATAAAAACAGCGGCATTGAGCAAAAGCGCAATTGCACCTATGAACACGAACGACATGAAGATGCTGCGCCTCATCCGAGGAAAATCCCCGGCACCGAACTGCTGCGAAAACACCGTGCCGCTGCCCATAGACAGCCCCGACAGTATTGAAACGAGGAACACCATCAGGGCATATGCAGAACCGACGGCCGCAAGAGCCTGACGCCCTATGAACTGTCCGACGATAAGGGTATCCGTGATGTTGTAGCACTGCTGCAGCAGGGAACTGACCATCATCGGCAGCGTGAAGGTCAGAAGAGTACGGGGTATTACTCCCTGTGTAAGGTCACCCCTGTTTTTCAAAAGCAATGACGGCATGCGGCAGCATTCAAACGGATGCAAAGTTAGAAACTATTTTACGGTAATCGTTACATATTTTACGGTTTAAATGCGCGAGCCTGTACCATTCCGGGAAAAACAAGTAATTTTGCCGCTGCAATACATTGAGGACATGGAAGAAATAATAAAACTTGACAGCATTGACATTTACAACCGCCTTTTCGGGCTGGAAACCCGGCATCCCCTTGTAGCCGTAATAGATCTTGCCAAAGCGACGAAGTACCCGAAACATTTCACAATGAATTACGGGATTTACGCGCTCTTCCTAAAGCAGGTAAAATGCGGGGATTTGAGATATGGAAGGCAGACCTATGACTACCAAGAAGGAACAGTAACCAGCTTTGCACCGGGACAAATCGTTGAAACGACTTTGAATGAAAACACAAGACCGCTTGCACGCGGCATCATTTTCCATCCTGATTTGATACGAGGCACATCCCTCGGAAAGGAGATTAAACGCTACTCGTTCTTCTCTTACTCATCAAATGAAGCACTGCACCTTTCAGATGACGAGAAAAAGATTTTCACAGACTGTCTGGATAAAATCTCCATGGAACTTGAACACCCCATAGACAAACACAGCAGGCTGCTTATATCCAAAAACATCGAATTGCTTCTGGATTACTGTATGCGTTTTTATGAAAGGCAGTTCACCACAAGGTCGTCGGTGAACAAATCAGTAATCATCCGTTTTGAAGAACTTCTGGACGACTATTTCTATTCGGGAAAAACCCAGACGGAGGGTCTGCCTACGGTAAAATATTTTGCAGATAAAATCTGCCTGTCGCCCAACTATTTCGGAGACCTGATAAAAAAAGAGACCGGCAGGACGGCCCAGGAATACATACAGGGGAAAATCATGGATGTAGCCAAGGATATGATTATCGGAAGCGACAAGAGCGTGGGCGAAATAGCATACAGTCTGGGATTCCAATACCCACAGCATTTCAGTCGGGTTTTCAAAAAACACACAGGCAATACCCCTAATGAATACAGACATGCTGGAGATAAAAACGGTTCATCAATGTAACTGCCGTCTCGGGGGCAAGACTTTATGCCCCCAGGCCTGCATCATCCGCATGGACGGCAGCGGGGAAACGCCCGACGAAGCAGAAAAAGTGCGCTTCGGGTTCTACTCCATACTGCTCATCGAACATGAAAACGGGGAAAAAACATGCTGCGGATGCAACAAATATGATTTTTCCGATGCAACAATGGTATTTCTGCCTCCGGAGCGACCCTTCACCATGGACGACGGATGCGCATTCCCGGAAAAGGGCTGGCTGATTGCTTTCCAAAAAGAACTGTTCTGCAACACAAGGACATACAACGAACTGGAAAAATATTCATTTTTCAGCTACGATTGCAAAGAAGCCCTTCATCTTTCTCTGCGCGAAAAAAATAAGATTCTTGAATGCATCCATTTGATGGACGAAGAACTCCGCCATCCTGCGGACTGCCACAGCGAAATCCTGCTGGTAAGATGCATTGAACTCATATTGGACTACTGCACAAGATATTACGAAAGGCAGTTCATAACCCGCGAAGACAAGAACGAGAGCCTCGTCAAAAGAATGGATGCCTTTCTGGACGAATTTATCAGTTCCGGAAAACTGGAACACCGCATATATCCGTCTCCGGCACTGTGTGCAGCAGAACTCGGGCTATCTGAAGAATATTTTTCCGACATGCTTAAATTCCACACGGGCAAGACCCTCCGGGAATATTTCGACCTGAAACTGATTGCGCTTTCCCAGAAAATGCTGCTTGAACGGAACGCATCGCCCGAGCATGTGGCGAAACATCTGGGATTCCGGAACATTGACTATTTCAACCTTGTATTTAAAAAAATCACCGGAGTCGCCCCCGGTGAATATCTCCTGTCGCGAAACTGACAGACCGCCTATACATTTCCCTGTTCAAGGCAGTTGTCAAGATCGGCCTTGATCCGTTCGACATCCATGTTCCTGCCGATAAAGACTATTTTCTGCATCCTGTCCCCGTATTTTTCATCCCAATCGCGGATGAAGCCCGGATCCTGCTGCATGAGTTGTATCAAGTCTTCAATAGGCGCGGTGGCATACCATTGGCCGGCCTCGCGCAATTGTTTCTGCCTCCCGGCCTGCTCGAACATATAAGACATGTCCCTGTTGTCGGTAAAATAACATATCCCTTTGGCCCTGATTACATTATCCGGCCAGTGCCTTGCGATAAAATTGTCGAACCTGTTGATATCGAAGGCCGGGCGGCGGTAATACACAAAAGTGCCTATACCGTATTCTTCCGCTTCGCCTTCGTCATGATGATGGTGGTGATGATGACCGTGTTCGTGTTCATGCTCATGCCCGTCATGTTCGGAAACTTCGCTTTCGATCCCCCTTATCCAACCTGCTGAAATCGCCGCTTTGTCGAAATCGAAAAGTTCCGTATTCAAAAGTCTTTCAATATCCACGTCCGCATAATCGCATTCTATGATTTCCGCTCCCGGCTGAAGGGTTTTTATAATCTGCTTCATTACCGCAAGTTCCTGCGGCTGAACTTCCGAAGCCTTGTTCAGAAGTATGATGTTGCAGAACTCGATCTGACTGATTATCAAGTTTTCAATATCCTCTTCACCATAATCCTTCCGTGTCAGGCTGCCGCCGCCTGAAAACTCGTCATGCATCCTCAGCGCATCCACCACCGTGACTATGCAATCAAGACGGCAAATCCCGTTCTCCGTGTATTTTCCCCCCAAAGCAGGGATAGTGCAGATAGTCTGGGCGATAGGCTCCGGTTCGCAGATTCCGCTCGCCTCGATTACGATATAGTCGAACTTGTCCATCCTCACAAGTTCCGTTATCTGCTCGATAAGATCAGTGCGGAGAGTACAGCAGATGCAGCCGTTCTGCAAAGCCACGAGACTGTCGTCCTTGGAACCCACCACACCGCCTTGCTGTATGAGTTCAGCATCTATGTTTACCTCCCCTATATCATTGACAATCACAGCAAACCTTATTCCTTTCACATTCGAAAGTATCCTGTTCACCAAAGTTGTCTTGCCGCTTCCGAGATAGCCTGTCAGAAGCAGGACAGGAATTTCTTTTTTGTCCATTATTTCACCTCCTAAAATCCCATAAAAATTTTTGCAAAAATAAGAAAGAGTTTTGGAAGTTCCTCAAAGGAGGGGGCTACCGTGCTCACGTCGGGATGTAAGCACTCAAAGAGGGGTGAGCGTGCCTACGTCAAGAGGTAAGCACAAAAAATTTGGTTTATAAAATAAACTTATTTATATTTGCATCATCAAAGACAGGCAAATGCGCGCAGAGCCTGTTTTTAAAAGCAATTTTGGTTTATTTTTTAAAGTTATTTAAATTAAAAAAAACACAATGGAAGACAAGAAAATCAACGAGAAAGAGAGTCTGGAACTTATCTCGGAAATGCTCCGCAAGACAAAGGAAGGAGCAGCGATGAAACAGGACTACAATGCGTTCCTGTTCTACGGCTACACAGCGGCGGCCGTCTCACTGGCTGCATGGCTGTTGATACATTTTACTGGGAAAATGGAATTCATGTTCGTGTGGTTCGCGATGTTCCTGCCGTACCTGTGGACTACATTTTCAGGAAAACGCAAAAAGCCTGAAGTCACGACCTACATCGACGGGATGCTCGGCAACATATGGAAGGTGATAGGCAGCATGTTCGGCCTGACACTTATAGCGATGCTCCTGATAGGCATAGTAGCGACAAAGGAAATAAACTTCTCGTTAATGATGCCGCTCGCAATCATTTACGGAGGAATAGGAACTTCGATGACAGGACTCGTTATTAAAGAAAAATGGTTTGTATGGCCACCGCTTATCGGCCTTGTTGCAGCGGTTTACATGCTGATGGACGGCAGTTGCGACAATCTGTGGAACTTCCTCTTCGGCCTGTCGTTCCTGGCATTCATGGCCATACCGGCACACATAGTGAGAAGCAAAATCAGATAGCCATGAAAGAACTCGACCCATTGCTGCATTCGCAACTGCGGCTCGCGATAATATCCCTGCTGCTTTCAGTCGAAGAAGCCGACTTCAATTATCTGAAGGAAAAGACACAGGCGACTTCCGGCAACCTCAGCGTACAGATAGACAAACTGTCCGAGGCCGGTTACATCGAAGTGCACAAGGAGATTGTCGGCAAGAAGCCCCGCACCTCATGCAGCCTTACCGGAAAAGGGCGCGAAGCATTGGAACAGTACGTTTCCGCCTTGAAGGAATATATAGGCGAGATATTCTGACGGCACGGAGGAAAACAAGGCTTACATTAGCCTGTCAAAAGCAGAGGCTGCACCGCAACCGGCACAGCCTCTGTCGTTTAATTGATTCGTGGCAATCGCGCCTTATTACTTTCTGAACTTGGCCGATACCTTTTCAATCATGTCCGGAACCATCTTTTCAATGTCCCAAACAGGATTCCAGCCCCATTCTTCACGGGCGCAACTGTCATCCATGTAGTCAGGCCATGAATCAGCAATTGCAGCCTTGACCGGGTCAACATCGAAACTGAACTGTGCATCAGGAATGTGCTTGCGTATCTCGGCAAACAACTGCACAGGAGTAAAACTCATGGATGCTATGTTGAATGCGTTCCTGTGGACGAGTTTGTCCGGATCCGCTTCCATGAGTTGTACGACACCATTCAACGCATCAGGCATATAAAGCATGTCCATGTATGAATCCTCCGGCACAGGACACACGAAAGGTTTGCCTTGAGCAAGTGCATAGAATACTTCCACAGCATAGTCGGTAGTACCACCGCCAGGGAGAGTACCATAAGAAATGATGCCCGGGAACCTGACACTCCTTGTATCGACACCGAAACGGGTGTGATAGTAATCACTCAACAATTCTCCGGAAACCTTGCATACACCATAAATAGTATTAGGGCGCATTACAGTATCCTGCGGAGTACCTTTGTGAGGAGTATTTGGGCCGAAAGCGCCTATCGAACTTGGAGTGAAAACAAGGCAGTTTTCCTCCTTTGCGATGTTCAGCGAATTGAGAAGAGCCCCCATGTTGATATTCCATGCAAGCTGAGGATTTTTCTCGCCCGTTGCAGAAAGAAGGGCAACCAGGTTCATTATAGAATCTATCTTGTTTTCCTTCACCGCTTCATGGAAAGACTTCTCGTCAAGAGCATCAAGTTTGATTGACCTCGCATACTCTGACATCTTTGCAACGTTCTCATCCTTAAGGTCGGCAGCAATTACATTGTCGTGCCCGTAAACTTTCTGGAGATGCGGCACCAGTTCCGATCCGATCTGTCCGCCGGCTCCTACCACCAATATACGTTTCATATCAGTAAAAAATATTAATAATTTTCATCCGGCGCAAAAATACAAAAAAATTGCAGACAGTATCTTGGATACTGATTAAATTTGCATCCAAAACCAACGAACATGTCCGAAACAGCAGGAAAAATCATAGAATACGCTGTAAAAGAGGGATTCACAGGCGTCGGCGCGACGCCGGTCTCCGATGCGGACATATCGGCGCTTGAAAAATGGCTGTCCAAAGGCTACAACGCCTCCATGGAATATATGGGCCGCAATCTCGCCATTAGGCAACGCCCCTCGCTGCTGCTTGAGGGCGCAAGGAGCATGCTCGTATTCACAATCCCGTACCCGCGCCCGCTCACGGGCAAATCAGGAGAGAAATATGCGGGATTCGCGCTCGGCAGGGATTACCACCTCGTCATCAAGGAGAAACTTCACAAGATAGCCGGAGCCGCACTTGACAAGACGTCGGCGTACCGCGTATTTTGCGACAGCGCACCGGTAATGGAACGGTACTGGGCTGAAAAATGCGGGCTTGGAGCGATCGGAAAAAACAACTTCCTCATCACCAAAGCCTCCGGAGCGAGGGTGCTTATCGGCGAAATCCTGACAACCGAAATTTTCGGCAAAGAAACATACGCCGCGCTTGAAAAGTGGAACATTGCAAAAGACACCGTTCATTTCAGACCCGACTCCTGCATTGAATGCGACAAATGCATAAACGCATGCCCCAACGGAGCCCTGAAAGGGAACGGCCTGCTTGATGCCGCACGGTGCATATCCTACAATACCATTGAGAACAAGGAAAGCATGCCGGAAGGGCTGGACACCAGAGGCTGGGTGCTGGGATGCGAAGAATGCCTGCTCGCATGCCCCTTCTGCCAGAACGGCGACACGGCCACCGATGATGAATTCCGTTGCAATGCCCTGTTTTTAAGCGTTCTGGGCAAAGAAGGCTGGTCAAAGATGGACACATCTTCATTCAGACAGAGATTCAAAGGGACTGCATTCGAAAGGCCGGGGCTTGAAAAAATAAAATCCAACATAAAATGATAAAGACATCGACACCGGCAGAGACCGGAAGACTTGAGAACCCTTTAGGATACAAAGACAGCATCATGATGCTCGGAAGTTGCTTTTCAGACGAAATGGCAGCAATCATGAAATCTCTGTATTTTAATGTATCAAGCAATCCTACCGGCACATTGTACAACCCCGAGAGCATAGCCGGAGCCATACGGAGGATGGATTCGGGAGAACATTTTACGGCAGACGACACAGAGGAAGTCGGAGCAGGCATAAAAGCATACTGCTCATTCCACCATCACACAAGTTTCGCATCGGCGTCCGCAGAAGTCTTTCTGGAAAAGGCCAACAAGGCATTGGACGATGCGTCCGGACACTTCAGAACCTCCGGATACATGGCCGTAACATTCGGGACATCATGGGCATACAGACATAAAGGGCGGGGAATAACAGTAGCGAACTGCCTTCGCCACGGACAGAAAGAGTTTGAAAGGTTTTTCCTCACGGCGGACGACACATTCAGGATTTGGGACGGAATAGTGAAGGATTTTCCCGAAAAGACCTGGATATTCACCGTAAGTCCGATACGGCACCTCAAAGACGGCGCGCACGGGAACGCATTGAGCAAAGCGGCATTACTGCTGGCAGTGGACAAGTTGTGTGCATGCAATGCCAATTGCAGGTATTTCCCGGCATTCGAAATCATGAACGACGAACTCCGTGATTACAGGTACTATGCCGAAGACATGGCACACCCGTCGCGGCTCGCCGTAAAAATCATCTGGGAAAAGTTCAGTGAATACGCGCTTGACACGGACAGCCTCGCATTGCTTTCCGAAGCCGCATCCGTAAAAGCCGCCGCAAACCACCGTCCATTATTTCCGGAACTTGCAGAAAGCGAGTCGCTCCTCATGAAAAACAGAATGAGGGAAGAAGATTTCATCAAAAAAATTTCCATGCTGAAAGCAAAAACGTTAACTTTGTGATTTGACAAGACTTAACACATATATCAGTTATGCAGAATATCGACAACTATGACTTTACAGGCAAGAAAGCCATTGTCCGTGTGGACTTTAACGTTCCTTTGGATGAAAATTTCGCAATCACAGACGATACACGCATCAGGGCGGCAATCCCGACTTTGAAAAAAGTGCTCTCAGGAGGAGGGGCGTTGATCATAATGTCGCATCTGGGACGGCCTAAGGGAGTTTCCGAAAAATACTCGCTCAAGCACCTCGTGCCTTGCATCGAGAAATACCTCGGGACACCGGTACAGTTTGCCGGAGACTGCCAGAAAGCCGACCAGCAGGCAGCCGCGCTCAAGCCGGGACAAGTCCTGCTGCTCGAGAACCTTCGTTTCTACGCTGAAGAAGAAGGCAAGCCACGCGGAGAATTTGCTTCCGACGAAGAAAAAAATGCCGCAAAAGCCGCACTGAAAGAAAGCCAGAAAGCCTTTACGGCAAAACTCGCATCATACGCCGACTGCTACATCAACGACGCTTTCGGAACAGCACACAGGGCACACGCCTCTACCGCACTGATAGCAAAATATTTCCCGAACGACAAGATGTTCGGCTACCTCATGGAAGGAGAAATCAAGGCCCTCGACAGAGTACTCGGTTCGCCTGAAAGGCCTCTCACCGTCATACTCGGCGGCTCCAAGGTTTCAAGCAAAATAGGGATACTCGAACATCTCGTAGATGTTGCCGACAACATGATCATCGGAGGCGCCATGACCTTCACCTTCCAGAAAGCCCTCGGAGGGGAAATAGGCAACTCCCTGTTTGAAGAGGATTTTGTTGACACCGCCAGACGCATACTTGACAAGGCAAAAGCCAAAGGAACGGCCATTTACCTTTCAACGGAAGTCGTTGCGACACAGAAATTCGACAATGACGCGCCTTCAAGAATTTTCCATGCAGGAGAAATCGAAGCCGGCTGGGCCGGGATGGACGTAGCCCCTGAATGCGTGGAAGAATGGAAAAAAGTGATACTTTCATCAAAGACCCTGCTGTGGAACGGGCCTATGGGAGTGTTTGAGATGCCTAATTTCGCCAAAGGCACGGAAGCCATCG
Organism: Candidatus Merdivivens pullicola; assembly: GCA_017694945.1. Taxonomy (GTDB): domain Bacteria; phylum Bacteroidota; class Bacteroidia; order Bacteroidales; family UBA932; genus Merdivivens; species Merdivivens pullicola. The sequence goes on from JADIMA010000066.1 coordinate 17,590, forward strand.
CGGAGATAGTCGCAGAAGCAACAAGCAAAGGAGCATACAGCCTCGTCGGCGGAGGAGACTCGGTCGCAGCCATAAACAAACTCGGGTTCGCAGACAAAGTCAGCTACGTATCCACCGGAGGCGGAGCGATGCTTGAATACCTTGAGGGCATAGAACTTCCGGGAATCAAGGCCATCAGGGAATAACCCGTGGGAAAGGAATCCCGCATACGCAGACTGCAAAGGTTGTCCGCCCGGACGGCCTTTGCATTTTTCCTGTATCTGCTGCCTGCCGGGACGGCCGGAGCCCAGGACATCGACACACTGGCATTCAACGGAGAACATCTCATAGATCTTGTCTTCGCGGCGGAAGGATACCGGAAAGAAGAACACGGCCTGTTTTTAAAAGAGGCCGAACGGCTGGCCAGATATTTCCTGAAAACACCTCCATTCAACGAATATTCCGGCTCATTCAATGTTTTCGCCGTTTTCACGGAGTCCGAAGAGTCCGGAATCTCCCCTCAAGGGAAAAACACTTTCTTCAAAGTCCGCTCGGAAAATTTCGGCATCGAAAGACTTTTCATCCCCGAAGACATCGGACTGTGCCACGAATTTATCGGCAGCATCATTCCTGAATGCGATTTCATCTGCCTGTGCGTAAATACCGAAGAATACGGAGGAGGCGGAGGGGAAATAACCCTGGTGTCGAGACATCCCCTTGCCGGAGAAATCCTCGTCCATGAACTGGGGCATTCAATCGGAGGGCTCGGCGATGAATACTGGTGTTCCGATGACTTTTTGGGAGAGTTTCCCAACATGGCACTTGAAGCCGGGAAAGCCCCCTGGGCGGGAATGCCCGGAACAGGAGTTTATCCGCTGAAAAGGCCGGACGGGAGCATCGCCGCATATATTCCGTGCCAGACCGACAACGACTCACGATATTGCAGGATGGCAAGACTGGGAAAAGAATTCTGCCCCGTCTGCAAAAAGGCCATTTCCGAAGCGCTTAAAAGGCTTGTCGAGGCGTCGGGAATATAGGATTCCGGAACATCAACAGTTTTCCTGTTTCTCTATGGAGGCTCTGTGGATACGGTCGAATATGTCTTTTATGAAATCCTTGTCGAGGCCATACGCTTCCGCCCTGGAAAGGACTCTCGACATCACGGCATCCCACCGGCTGCCCTGAAGGACTGAAACAGAGTTTTCTTTCTTATATCCGCCTATCTTGCCGCTGACATCCATCCTATCGGCGAGCAGGGACACTATATTGTCGTCTATCTCATCTATCCTCGCCCTCAACTGTTCTATGCTCTCATGATAGGAAGGACTGTCGCAGTCGGTCTCCTTCGGCACAAGTGAAAGAAGCAAACCGGACAGTTCTTCCGGGGTAATCTGCTGGGCCGCATCGCTCAATGCGCAAGCAGGATTGACATGAGATTCTATAAACAGACCGTCGAAATCAAGATCCATGGCCTTTCTGGAAATCTCGTCAACATACCTCCTGTCCCCTGCAATGTGGCTCGGGTCACAAAACATAGGCAAACGGGGGAATCTGAGCCTCAACGTTATAGGCATCTGCCAACAAGGATCGTTCCTGTATATTATTCTTGAATACGATGTAACCCCCCTGTGTACTGCCGCTATCCTTGAAATGCCGGCTTTCCGGAACCGCTCTATCGCGCCGGCCCACAAATCCGCATCCGGATTGACCGGGTTCTTGACAAAGACAGGGATATCGGCCCCTTCAAGCGCATCGGCTATTTCCTGTACGAGAAAAGGGTTTGCAGTGGTACGCGCACCAACCCATATAAAATCCAGCCCAGCGGAAATTATAGCCTTTACATGATATGCAGAAGCCGCTTCAGTGCCGACCTTCATTCCGGTTGCGTCCTTTGCCTGAACAAGCCATTCAAGAGCAGCCTCCCCCACGCCCTCAAAAGTCCCCGGACGAGTGCGCGGCTTCCACGCCCCGGCACGGAAAACCCTTATGCCCCTCCGGCTCAACTCCGAAGCGGTACTGAGAACCTGCTCGCGGCTTTCCGCGCTGCACGGGCCTGCGACAACAGGAAAACCGGGGGCTTCAACGAAAGCCCCCCAGCCTGTGAATCTGCTCCTGTCCATCCGTCAGACAGTGAGTATGTCTTTCTCTTTCGCCGCCAGAATTTCGTCTATCTTCTTCACGAAAGAGTCTGTTTCCTTCTGGATGTTCTGTTCGTAATCCTTGACAAGGTCTTCAGGCATTCCGTCCTTCTGCGCTTTTTTCAACTGGTCTATACCGTTCTTGCGCGCATTGCGTATGCTTACCTTGGCTTCTTCTCCAGCAGCCTTGGCTTTTTTGATAAGTTCCTTACGCCTTTCTTCCGTCAAAGGAGGCACGTTGCAGCGGATCTGCTCCCCGTTGTTCTGAGGGGTGAAGCCGATATTGGCATCGTAAATAGCCTTTTCAATTGCCTGGATCATTTTCTTTTCCCATGGCTGAATCAAGATAGTCTTGGCATCGGGAACCGTAACCGATGCGACCTGTGGAAGCGGAGTCGGCGAACCGTAATAATCGACCATGACATTGTTGAAAATGGCCGGATTCGCTTTGCCTACACGGTAAGTCTTCAAGTCCTCTTCGAGGTAAACAGCGGCATCAGACATCTTGGACTTGACACCGGCAAGGATTTCTTTCGCTTTGTCTATCATATCTTGTTGAATTAAGTTATATTTTTAAGGATGCACCAGAGTACCTACCTTTCCTCCCTTCAAAAGCGATGAAAGGTTGCCTTTTTTGTTCATATCAAATATCACTACCGGCATTTTACCCTCGCTGCAAAGCGCAAACGCCGTAAGATCCATCACTTTCAGGTTTTTCTCCATCGCTTCCGTCAATGACAGTTCGTCAAATTTGACGGCGGACGGGTCTTTTTCGGGATCTGCCGTATATACGCCGTCAACTCTCGTTCCTTTAAGCAGCACGTCGGCATGTATCTCAAGGGCTCTCAGCGCGGCACCCGAATCGGTCGTAAAAAACGGATTGCCCGTACCGCCGGCAATAATCGCCACACCTCCGCTTTCAAGAAAGGCCACTGCCGTATCCCTGTCATAGTATCTTGCCACAGGCTCCATCGGAGTCGCAGAAAAAACTTTCGCCGCAACGCCTTCGGAACGCAGTGCCATTGCAAGCCCCAGACTGTTGATTACCGTCGCCAGCATCCCCATCTTGTCTCCATCCACACGGTCGAATCCTCTGCCGGCCCCCTGGAGCCCACGGAAAATATTCCCTCCTCCTACAACTATCGCCACCTGTTTTCCTTCACGGACTACAGAAGCCACTTCGGAAGCATAGTCGGCAAGACGGCCCTCGTCTATGCCAAGCCCCCTGTCCCCGCCGAGACTTTCGCCGCTCAATTTTAATAAAACCCTTTTATAATCCATCTCCATAAAATCAAAATGCCAAACAAAGTTATTCCTATATTATGAAATTTCCAAATTAGACTTTATCTTTGCAGGTCGTAAGCGTGATTAATAATAAAATATTTTAAATATGGCTACCATTTTCAAATCATCAATCGGGAAAAAGCTCATAATGAGCATAAGCGGATTGTTCCTAATCCTGTTCCTACTAATCCATGTAACTGTCAACTCACTGTCATTGATCAGCCCTGAAGCCTTCGAGGCCGGATGCGAGTTCATGGCACTGCCTGTCATCACGGTAATCGTACCAATCCTCGCGCTCGGATTCATCATCCACATCATTTACGCCACGGTACTTACTCTTGGCAACCTGAAGGCTCGCGGCAACACACGCTACGCGGTTCCTCACAAAGGGGCGTCAGACTCATTTGCAGCAAAGAACATGTTCGTACTCGGAATTATCGTACTGGGCGTACTCGCATTTCACCTGACACATTTCTGGGCAGACATGCAATTGCAGGAATGGATGGGCAACGAACCCGAAGATCCAAACGGCTTGCTTGCACAGACCTTCAGTTCTCCTTGGATTACAGTGATATACATCATCTGGTTCGCAGCCCTCTGGTTCCACCTCACACATGGATTCTGGAGTGCATTCCAGACCATAGGCTTCAATAACATGATTTGGATAAAGAGGCTTAAAGTGATAGCCTACATAGTGGCGACCATCATTTTCCTCGGTTTCACAGCAACAGCACTTGCTGCCTGCTTCAGAGCCAACTGCATATTGTAAAAAAACAAAATCAAACATAACAGGAGCGGTCTGAGTCAAACTGATTTCGACCGCTCTTGATTTTTACGACAACGCCTGCCAATACAATGAGATTCACATATTACGCATCACTCGTCATTGCTGTTTTAATGACAGCCTTCCAGTCCCACGCACAGAACCGGAAACCGGATGGAGACGAGACTGTTTATAACCTTTATCTGGACAATCTCGTCACAGACAGAAACAAGGCCATGGAAATATGTGAAATCTATTTGTCCGGAATTGACTCCACAAAAGCGGGAATCCACACGGCAGCCCTCTGCGACAGCCTTGCACAGTGGTACGAAAAAGAGAAATTCCAATTCACCAAAGCAATAAATTTAATGGAACAGGCGTTGTCAATATACCACAAGGAACATTGTGCGGATAAAGAAGCTGATATAAAATACAAACTTGGACGGATGTACTTGAAAATAAACCAGTACCACAAGACACTTGCCTATGCCCACGACGCCGCACTCTATTTCACATACTCACGAAACACTGAAAAATATCTGGACTGCTGCAACTTGTTAGGAATAGTTTACCATATATGCATGGATTACGACAAATCCACAGATTATTTTGCAAAAATGGCCAAAGGAGCCCGTGAAATAAACGACACTTCAAGATTGGCCGCCGCACTTAACAACTCCGCCCTGCTTGCCGGCACATTAAAAGACACACTTAAAGCGGAAAACATAGCACTTGAAGCCGCCAGGCTCTGCATTGCCACGCGGGACACGGCCGTACTCTGCCAATGCTACCTTAATCTCGCATCGCAATTTATAGGACGCGACAGCACCAAAGCAGAGAATTACCTTGCGCTGGCAAAGGAATATCTGACCGACATAGACATGGCCGGAGACTACCACAGAATATATGGGATGCTGTTGATTTCCGAAAACAGATTTGAAAAAGCAACGAATGAATTTGAAAAAGCACTCACCTACTATGCCGAAGGCGAGTTTAACACGAAGCGTCTTTTCTGCCTGAATATACTATATAATATATATGAAACATCAGGTAAAGAACAAGAAGCTTATGCTGCATTGAAAGAGTACCACAGAATAGATAAAAGCACATCTGACAAGAACACTTACTTTGAACTGTTCCAGACACAGAATGACATAATCCTCAAAGACGAACACCTGAAACTGGAAGAAGCAAAAGCCAGACAACAATTTGCATGGTTGTCCGCAATCTCGCTTCTGACAATAGCAATCTTGATTACATGGTATGTTTTCAAGCGTAAAAAAATGCGCATCCGTCAAAACGAAGCCGAATTGAGAAACCAGCAACTGCTCTATGAAAAAAAGCAGCAGGAAATCCAATCCAAGAAAGAAATATTGGAGATAAAACAAATGCAGCAATATAAGATTGACAAAATACTGAAAAAAGTAATGGATAAATTGGACAAACTGTCCGGCAGCATCAACAACGAACCCGTAAAAGAGGAAATAAACGCCTTGTGCAGCGACCTGAAAAACACACGCGAAGAAAACTCATGGAAAGAAATAAGCCTATATGTTCCTGAGTTCAACAGCGAACTTTTCAACGATCTTGTCAAAGCATTCCCGAATCTTTCCATCAATGAAAAAAGATTGCTGGCTTTATTAAACATTAACATGACCACCAAAGACATAGCTAAAATAACCATGCAGTCCCCGCATAGCATAAACATCGCAAGATATCGTTTACGGGCTAAACTCGGCCTCACAGGAAGCGACAAAACCATACAAGAATTTCTCTCTGAATTCAAGAAAAAAGAAGAAAACATATCTGAAAACGAATAATGTATATACAAAGTATATATGATTATTTATCGTAGTATATAACATATATACTTTTAAAACAAAAAAGATACAACATATAGGGATAAATTTGTGAAACGATAACACAAAAAATTAAAGAGATGAAAAAGAATCTACTATTATCCCTGCTCGCCATCATCTCATTTTCAATAATGGGAGGGGCAGTTTCCAGTTGTACTGAAGAACAGCGTATTGAAGTTACAGACATCCAAATCGACAAAAACAGCGTAGATATTGTTCGTGGAAGCACTATGCAACTTACGGCTACCATCACCCCGGAAAATGCCACAGACTATCTCATAGAATGGGAATCTTCAAATCCGGAAGTTGCCACGGTGACACAGGGAGGTCTTGTAGAGGGCATCGCCATAGGGAACACTTCTGTCTCGGCTAAAGTAAACGGCAAAGTTTCCGTATGCCGCGTAAATGTCATAGGGAAGCCTGCCGAATCCATAACTGTAACCCCTTCAGAGATTTCCATTAAAAAAGAAGAGACATATACTTTGCAGGCCGAAATCTCACCTGCCGATGCCGACCAGAAAGAAATTACCTGGAGTACGGCAGACTCATCCATAGCCATTGTTTCCCAAAGCGGCGAAGTAACTGCTGTAAATGTCGGCAACGTATCTATATATGCCACCTGCGGAAATGCAACTGATGAATGTCTCGTAACCGTAGAGGGCATAACTGTCGAGAGCATATCCTTAACACCTGAAATAGCCGATGTCCTGGTAGGAGAAAACATTAAACTTTCAGCCACAATATTGCCGGAAAATGCAGACTACGGACAAATATACTGGTCCAGTTCGGATGAAAGCATAGCAACAGTGGACGGAAACGGCACAGTAACCGGAATCACAGTCGGTACTGCCACAATCACAGCGAAAATCGGAGATGTTTCAGGCAGCGCGGAAATTACAGTTGAAACTCCGCAAGCCAATGTCGGCGATTTTTATTATTCTGACGGAACATGGTCAACAGAACTTAATCCGGACAAAGAAGTCATTGCCATGATCTTCTATGTGGGACAACATCCGAACGATGCGTCCGACTATACATCGACCGGAATAGGAAAGTCCCGTTGCAACGGTTATGCAATGGCACTCACCAATGCGACAGACGGATATTATTACTGGGGGCCTGAAGACGGAAGCGACCTCGGCTGTTATCCTATTGATGAAAACGGAAACATTGTTGACAACTACACAAACTTCCGTGACAGCGACTGGAGCGGATACAAATACACTCAAATCATAATAGATGCAGCCGAGAAAAACGGAGGTCTTGCACCGGAGCCGGCTTCAGCCTACCCTGCCATGTACTATACTCTCGCATACGAGGATACCTGCCCGTCGCCTGCAAGCAGTTCAGGATGGTTCATGCCTGCCATAAGCCAGACCTGGACTCTGATAGAGAACAAGGCATTGCTTGAAAAAGCCGGAGCCGAACTTCCAGAAGACTGGTACTATTCTTCATCAGAAGACTCATGGGCTCTTGACATGGTACTTAGCATCAATATGAGTACAATGACTTGCAGAAGCAACTGGAAAGAAAGCCAGGTAAACCTCATAAGACCGATACTTGCATTCTAAACACATATCCAAAATTGAAAATACAAATGTAAAATACAAATGTCATCATATAATTTTTTACGCAGAAGCCTGTATTTTATCGCACTCGCTACTGGAGCCATGTTGTCAACAGCCTGCGAAGAGACAGAAAAAGACCCTGAAATACCAGTAGAAAGCATAGAATTAAACAAAGTCTCCATATATGCCTTCACCGGAGACCAGATACAACTGAATGCCACCATCTTGCCGGTCAATGCTACTGACACGCACATAGAATGGAGTTCTTCAGACGAAAATATAGCATTCGTTGACAGCACAGGGCTGGTAAAAATCCAGCATAATGAAGGCACAGCCAGTATATATGCTACCTGCGGGGCAGCATATGCACAATGTGATGTAACCTCCGTTTTTGCAGAAATAGGACAATATTATTGCAGCGACGGCACAATAAGCGATGAATATGATCCTGAAAAAGCCGTGGCACTCATATTTTACACAAGACACCATCCAAACGATCTTTCTGATTACAGTTCAACCGGTATCGGAAATGAAAAATGCCACGGTTACGCCGTAGCCTTGCACGATGCGATTGACAGTTGGTGCGTATGGGGCCCTTATGAAATATTGGAATGCTATCCTAAAGACCAGAACGGCAATCCGATAGACAATTTCGCCGGAAATACCTCCGACACAGACTGGAGCGGATACCTCTACACGCAGATTATACAAGAGGCTGCACAAAAACTGGACGGCATGTGGGGGCCGGAAAAACTGGAAGGATACGCGGCGTGCTGGTACGCTGTTAATTATGAAAATACTGTCCCTGCTCCTGCCACAAGCAGCGGATGGTTCCTGCCGGCGGGCAGCCAGATCTGGGAAGTCTTTGAAAACGTCGATTTGCTCGACCGGGTAGAAGAACACAGATTTGTAACCGACGACTGGTACTGGTCATCATCCGAGTACTGGGACAATCCTGAAGAAGGGGCCAACTTCCTCAACACCCAGACTAAAAGGATTGAAGGACTTGACAAAAGCGGCGGAAACCTTGTACGTTCCATATTGGCATATTAGGAACGCACGACTACAAACCTGGCCCATTTCCCCGTTCGGTGTCATAGCAGGCCGGACGGGGAAATATTCTTTTATGATTATCGTTTATTCTTTTAAAACCGGATGGAAGTTAACGGAAGTTGGTTAATTTTGTACAATGGACTCAAAGGAAAAAATACTTTCGCTCAGGAAACTCATGAACGAAAACGGTTGGGACGCCGCCATAATCTCAGGCAGCGACCCCCACTCGGACGAATATGTTCCGGAAAGATGGCAGGCGCGCAAATGGATATCGGGATTCACAGGTTCCGCCGGTGACATTGTAGTGACGATGAATCATGCCGGACTGTGGACAGACAGCCGGTATTTCATACAGGCTGAAAAAGAACTTGAAGGGAGCGGAATCGAACTGCACAAGACACGCCTCCCTGACAGCATAGGCATCCCCGAATGGCTGGAGTCAGCCGCTAAAAACAAACCGGGCTTCAAAGTCGTAGCCGACGGACTGACAATGAACACAGACGAAATACTGTCAATAAGGCACAGTATCGGGAAACATGGAGGCATGCTTGAAGACATTCCGGATTACTTGTCGGCCATCTGGAAAGACAGGCCGGATTATCCTGCGGCAAAAGCCTGTACCCTTCCATTAAGATACTCCGGCAAACCAAGAAAAGAAAAGATAGCATGGCTGAGGGGCATCATGAGCAGGGAGGGATGCGCCGCAATGCTTTTGTCAGTACTTGACGATATCGCATGGCTCTTCAACATAAGGGGAGGCGACATTGAATACAATCCGCTGCTGCTCGCGTATGCAGTCATAACCCTGGATGACTGTGAAATATTCACTGACGGCCGGAAGTTTTCCCGGAACGAAACGCTTGAACTGCAAAAAGACGGCATAGACATCTTACCGTATGAAAGCATTTCAAGCAGGCTGGCAACACACTCGAAAACTTACGGCAACATACTGATTGACAGAAGTACTCTGAATTTCCACCTCTATGAAACCGTCACCGGATGTTTCGGAAACGACAGGGTAATAAACAGGCCTTCACCCATACCTGCCGCCAAATCCGTCAAAAACGGCGTTGAAATCAGAGGAATGAAAAAAGCCGCCCTGATGGACGGAATAGCCATGACAAGATTTTTCATCTGGCTGGACGGACAGATGCGCCTCGTAAAAAAGGGAAAAACCGAAGTATCAGAAATCGATGCGGCGGAAAAATTAAGGCAATTGAGGAAAGAGGCCGGAGCGCTTGACGAAAGTTTCGGCACAATATCGGCCTACGGGCAAAATGCCGCACTGCCGCATTACAGTGCTACCGAAAATTCATTTTCCTATCTGAAACCGCATGGACTTTACCTGGTCGATTCGGGAGGCCAGTACCCTTACGGCACTACGGACATCACGCGGACAATACCGCTCGGAAGACTCGGCAAAGAAGAAAGAAGAGGTTATACGCTTGTGCTGAAAGGGATGATAGCGCTTTCCAGAGCGATTTTCCCAAAAGGAAGCAGAGGGACAAATCTGGATGCGCTTGCCAGAGAAGCCTTGTGGCAATCCCGAATGGATTACGGGCACGGCACGGGCCACGGAGTCGGACACAGGCTATGCGTACACGAAGGGCCTCAGGCCATCAGGCACAACTGGGTTGACTGCCCGCTGCTACCGGGAATGATTACCTCAAATGAACCGGGCCTGTATGTAGAAGGCAGGTACGGAATCCGTCATGAAAACCTTGTCCTTTGCAAAGAAGCCGGGAAAAACCGCTTCGGCGAATGGCTGTGCTTTGAGACTGTCACTTATGTCCACATCGACACATCCGCAATCGACAGGAAACTCCTCACAAAACAGGAAATAAACTGGCTTAACTCATACAACAGGGGAGTTCTTGCAAAACTTAGCAGGCATCTTGACCGCGACGAACGGAAATGGCTGGCAAAACGGTGCAGGCCGATTAAATAACAAAAGAGGACGAGCAAAACCGATTTTGTCGTCCTCTTTCGTATAATGTAATGTCCGCAAGATTATCCGCAATGGAAATAAGTCTTGACTATCTCTGAAACCAAAGAACTGTCTTCTTTGGCTTTTTTAGCAAGTTCCTTATCGTCGTATGCCTTCAGACGTGCTACAACGCCGTCTATCATTTCCGGACTGAATACTCCATATTTTTCATAATACGCCCTCTGCGCTGCAAGGCAGTCGGCAGAATCCGAGCAATTCGAAGGAAGATGCTCAAGAGCCTCGGCCTTGGCCTGGTTTTCTTCTTTATGGATATCCACATCGACATAACAACGTTCTGCTATTTCAAGAGCGTTGTCGAGTTCGAAACCGGTCCTCACGGCGACGCAAAGACTTGCGAGGAGCTGGTAAATATCCGCCGAAGCATCAGGCGAACGCATCTCCACCGTCTGTTTCTCAGGATGAGCCGAGTCATTGGCCTTCTCCAGAGGATTGGCCACTGCGCACATATCCTTTGCGGCAGTCCAACCGAGCGGTACCCTGACAAGCACCGAACGGTTCCTGTCGCCCCAGCATACGTTTGTAGGCGCTTCCTGATGAGGGACAAGACGGAAATATGAAGTAGGCACTTTGTTCCCGAATGCAGTAATCGAAGGAGCCAGAACCATCATGCCGGCAATTGCCTTGCGGGCGTCCTCGGAAAGGACTCCGTTATGAAGCATCATGTTCTTTCCGTCCTTGACGATCTTCATGTGAATGTGCATTCCTGAACCAGCCTTGCCTTCAGTGATCTTAGGAGCGAAAGTGACTTCGTAACCGTAACTGTGGCCAAGATTCCTTATAATCCATTTTGCAAGCATCAACTGATCGGCAGCCTGCTCTGCAGGAACAGGCAGGAACTCGATCTCGTTCTGTTCGTAAATCATGGAATTTTCGGTAAAATTGCCCACTTCGTTGTGGCCGTATTTTATGGAAGCCCCCGTAGAAGCTATGCAATACATGCACTGGGTACGGAAATCACCGAATTTTGAAAACGGAGCGGATTCATGATAACCCTTCTGATCCTTTGCAGGATACATGCAGTCGTCTTCGGCTATTACATAGTATTCCAGTTCACCCATTGCATAGAACTCCATGCCTGTCGTCTGCTTGAAAGCCTCGCAAGCTTTCCTGAGCGTATATTCAGGGCTGCTTGCCAGAGGCTGTCCGTCCTTGTTAAAGAACGAGCAAAGCATTGTAACGGTAGGTATTTCCGCAAACGGATCCACGAAAGCGGTACGGAAACGAGGCAATACATAAAGATCGCTGCTGCCTGCCTCTATAAATGAGAACAGACTTGAACCGTCAACCCTTTCACCGCATGTCAGGATAGTTTCAAGATACTCCTCGCTATTGATAACGAAATTGAGTGTCTTCAACCTTCCGTCTTCTGCAGGGTACATGAAATTCACCATCCGGATATCGTTTTCCTTGATAAACCGGATGATGTCTTCCTTTGTAAACTCCTCGGAAGATTTTTTCAGGAAAGATACTATCCTGTTAGGGTTCAATGAAATATTCTTGTTCATTATTATTCTGCTTTTTGTTCTTCTGCTGCTGCAGGAGCATCCTGAGCCGCTTTCTTTGAACGGCTGCGACGTGTAGTCTTCTTTTCAGCCTTTACTGGAGCCGCCATTGCTGCCTCGTTGAAGTCAACAAGTTCTATCAAAGCCATTTCAGAAGCGTCACCCTGTCTGAAACCTACCTTCAGGATACGTGTGTATCCGCCCGGACGATCAGCAATCTTAGGGGCAATGACACGGAACAATTCGGTAACAGCCTGCTTTTGCTTAAGATAACTGAATACGGTACGGCGCGAATGCGTAGTATCCTCTTTGGATTTTGTTATAAGAGGTTCTACGTACATCCTCAAAGCCTTCGCTTTGGCCAAAGTGGTCGTTATCCTTTTGTGCAAGATAAGCGAAGAAGCCATATTCGCAAGCATCGCTTTGCGATGAGCGCTTTTACGGCCCAGATGATTGATTGCTTTATTGTGCCTCATAATTATTATTAATGTGTTTCTTTACTTCAATATTGTACTTGCTTACATCCATGCCGAATGTAAGATTCCATTTGTCCACGAGAACATCTATTTCGTTCAGGGATTTCTTTCCGAAATTCCTGAATTTCATCAATTCACTTCTCTGATAAGAAACCAGATCCGCAAAAGTCTCGATATTTGCCGCCTTCAGACAGTTGAAAGCCCTGACGGAAAGACCCATGTCCGCAAGTTTCGTCAAAAGAAGATGACGCATGCGGAGTGAATCCTCGTCAAGTTCCTGCTGCTCGTTTTCAACGGCCGTCTCCAAAGCTATCTTCTCGTCAGAGAAAAGCATGAAGTGATAAATAAGTATCTTTGCCGCTTCTTTCAATGCCGCCTTAGGAGAAATCGAACCGTCGGTAGTAACTTCGAGCACCAATTTGTCGTAGTCGGTCTTCTGCTCGACACGCCAGGGCTCGACAATCCAGTTCACATTTTTTATAGGTGTGAAGATTGCATCGATCGGAAGCGTATCAACCGGAGCATTAGGGTCACGGTTCTCTTCTGCCGGGACAAAACCCCTGCCCTTGCCAACCACAATGTCAATAACGAGTTTTACGGAAGGCTCCATTGAACAGATATGCAGTTCCGGATTAAGAACCTTGAATGAAGAAAGAGCGTTGGAGATATCCTCTGCGGTAAACTCCTGTTTTCCGCTTATCGTAATCGTGGCCACCTCTCCGTCTTCGGTTTCAACCATCCTCTTAAAGCGCACCTGCTTGAGATTAAGGATGATATCCTGAAGACCTTCAATAACTCCGGGGATGGTGTCGAACTCATGCGTTACCCCGGCAATCTTGATAGAAGTGATGGCAAAACCCTCTAATGACGACAATAAGATGCGACGGAAAGCGTTACCAATTGTCTGTCCGTATCCCTGCTCGAGAGGACGGAATTCGAAACGGCCAAAGGTATCGGTTGCGTCGAGCATTATTACCTTATCCGGTTTTTGAAATGCTAAAATTGCCATAATTTCCTAATTTTTAGTGTTTTGCCCTTTTACCTATTATTTAGAGTACAACTCAACGATAAGCTGCTCATTGATGTTCTCAGGAATTTCTTCCCTGATCGGATAGTTCAGATATTTACCGGAAAGTTTTGAAGAATCGAACTCGATCCATGAAAACTTCCTGCCGGATGAAGCGACAGAATCCTGAATGACTTCAAGGCTCTTCGAACGCTCGCGCACCGCTACGACATCGCCAGGTCTTACAAGAGCCGAAGGCACGTTGCAAACCTCGCCGTTCACTGTGATGTGGCAATGGGATACGAGCTGCCTTGCAGCAGGACGTGTCTGAGCAAGCCCCATACGGTAAACGATATTGTCAAGACGGGATTCAAGGAGGATGATAAGGTTCTCACCTTTCACGCCTTTCATCCTTGATGCTTTTTCGTAAAGGTTACGGAACTGCCTTTCAAGGACACCGTAAGTATATTTTACTTTCTGCTTCTCCCTCAACTGAGTTCCATATTCGGAAGTTTTCTTGCGCTTCCTTGCCAAACCATGCTGTCCCGGAGGATAATTTCTCTTTTCGAAATCTTTATCCGGTCCATAAATAGGCTCTCCGAATTTGCGGGCTATTTTAGTCTTTGGCCCAATATATCTTGCCATATTAAATTACCTTTTAAAAAAACGTTATTAAGAAATTATACTCTACGACGGCCTTTTGGACGGCAACCATTGTGAGGCATCGGGGTCACGTCTATAATCTCGGTAACTTCCACGCCTGTCGTGTGGATGGTACGGATTGCGGACTCACGTCCCTGACCCGGACCTTTGACATAAGCCTTTACTTTACGAAGGCCCAAGTCGTATGCTACTTTAGCAGCTTCTGCAGCCGCTACCTGAGCGGCATACGGGGTGTTTTTCTTAGAACCCCTGAAACCGCATTTACCTGCTGATGACCAACTGATAACCTGGCCAACGCTATTGGTTATCGTGATAATCACATTGTTGAAGGTAGAGGAAATATGGGCTTGGCCATAAGCGTCCACCTTTACAACCCTTTTTTTATTTGCTGTTCCTGTTTTTTTTGCCATGATAGCTGCTATTTACTATTTAGTTGCTTTTTTCTTGTTAGCTACAGTCTTCTTCCTGCCCTTCCTGGTACGAGCGTTGTTCTTTGTGCTCTGACCGCGGACCGGAAGTCCGATACGATGACGTATTCCCCTGTAGCAACCGATATCCATGAGTCGCTTGATGTTCAACTGAATGGCTGAACGGAGTTCACCCTCGATCTTGTATTCTTGGGCAATCTTAGCACGGATGGCAGCGATCTGTTCGTCATTCCAGTCGCCCACCTTCGTATCGAAGTCAATGCCGAGTTCGGAAAGTATCTTCCTTGAAGAGCTGCGGCCAATTCCGAAGATATAGGTCAAACCTATCTCCCCTCTCTTATTCTTAGGTAAATCTACACCGGCTATACGTGCCATAATATACTTTTATTTTTAATTTTTACAATTAATAATTATCCCTGGCGCATTTTAAATTTAGGGTTCTTTTTGCAAATGATGTATAAGCGGCCTTTGCGCTTAACTATCTTACAATCCTCGCTGCGCTTTTTAATGGATGCCTTTACTTTCATTTTTCTGAATTTTATTTGTACCTGAAAGAAATCCTTCCTTTTGTTAAATCATAAGGTGACATTTCGACACGCACCCTGTCTCCAGGAAGGATTCTGATATAATGCAATCTCATCTTACCGGAGATATGTGCTATAATCACATGACCGTTATCCAGTTCAACCCTGAACATCGCGTTGGACAAGGCTTCAATGATTACTCCGTCTTTTTCTATTGCTGCTTGTTTTGGCATACAATTATCACTCTTTAATTTAAACTTATTGTTTTTCTATATAGTCGAAAGTCGATAAAATATCAGCCTGGTGCTTGTGGACAACAACCGTAAGTTCAAAATGCGCGGCTTTCTTGCCATCGAGGGTATGAACGCCCCAACCGTTTTTGTCGAGATATACATTGCGCTTTCCGGCATTCACCATCGGCTCAATGCATATTACCATACCGTCTCTTAACTTTACACCGTTACCTGGCTTTCCATAGTTTGGAACTCCCGGAGCCTCGTGCATGGTCTTGCCTATGCCGTGTCCTTCAAGTTCGCGTACTACTGAAAAACCGAAACTTTCAACATACGATTGCACCGCGTGTCCTATATCACCGGTGCGTTTCCCGTCTATGGCCTGCTCTATGCCCTTGTACAATGAAGCCTTGGTCACATCCAGGAGTTTGCGGTCTTCTTCGGATATCTCGCCGCAGGCGAAAGTATAGGCAGAATCGCCGCAATAACCCTTGTAGGAAGTGCCGCAGTCCACGGAAACCACATCGCCTTCTTTAAGTCTGTAGTCGGAAGGGAAACCATGGACTATGACATCATTCACCGAGATGCAAAGAGAGAATGGATATCCCTCATAGCCGAGGAAGCAAGGTACGGCGCCATGATCACGAATGAAAGTCTCTGCTATCCTATCCAACTCTAAAGTGGTCACACCAGGGATAACATGCTTGCCGACTTCCGCAAGTGTCTTGGATACGAGCAAGGCGTTTTCACGCATCAACTCAATTTCTTCCGCACTCTTCAATTTTATCATCTCTGCTCCTATATAAAATCAATTTACATTCCGGAACGTCCCTGCAGACGGCCGGTCTTCATAAGACCGTCATAGTGACGGCTCATAAGGTAGCCCTCGACCTGTGTAAGAGTATCGAGAACGACACCCACAAGAATCAACAACGAAGTACCGCCGTAAAAACTTGCGAACTGGTTGTTAATACCCAATATTCTGGCAAATGCCGGAAGAATCGCCACCAGGGCGATGAATACTGAACCCGGCAGAGTTATACGGTCCATAATGGAACCGATATACTCGGCTGTCTTCTTTCCCGGTTTTACACCAGGGATGAATCCGCCATTCTGCTTCATCTGCTCCGCAATCATCGATGGATTGATAGTCACTGAAGTATAGAACCACGTGAAGGCTATCACGAAGATTGCAAAGATGAAGTTATACCAGAAACCGTTGTAGTCACCCATAACAGCTGCCAAACCTCTTGTAGCATCGAAACGACCGAAAATAAGAGGGAAAAGCATCAGAGCCTGGGCAAAGATGATAGGCATCACGCCGGCAGCATTGACCTTGAGAGGCAGATACTGGCGGACACCTCCATATTGTTTGTTGCCGACAATCCTCTTGGCGTACTGCACAGGAACTCTCCTTGTAGCCTGTACGAGAGCGATTGTAGCGATGAATACGAAAAACAGGAGGACGAATTCGACAATAAGCAGAAGGGCGCCGCCGACATTTGCCGTAGAAAGCTTGGAACCGAACTCGGCTACAAGCGCATACGGAAGCCTTGCGATGATACCCACCATGATTATTAACGAAATACCGTTACCTATACCCCTGTCTGTAATCCTCTCGCCGAGCCACATGACAAACATGGTACCGCCGATAAGGATGAGGGTAGCAAGGAAGTTATACCAGAACGACGACATTCCGAGGTTGTTGATTGCAAGGAATGCGGAATCAGGAACCTGTGTATGGAGGTTTGCCATATAGGCAGGGCCCTGGATAAGGAGAATCACGATAGTGAGTACCCTGGTCATCTGGTTCATCTTCCTTCTTCCGCTTTCGCCTTCCTTCTGGAGCCTCTGGAAATAAGGCACCATCACTCCGAGGAGCTGGATGACGATGGACGCGGAGATATAAGGCATGACTCCGAGAGCGAATATCGAAGCATTACCGAAGGCACCTCCGGAAAACATGTTCAGCAAGCCCACGAGGCCTTCCGAAGATGTGCTCTGGAGAGTCGCCAACTGTGCCGGATCGATTCCCGGAAGCACTATGAAACTTCCAAGACGATAAACCAACAGCAGAAGGAGGGTATAACCTATCCTCTTGCGGAGTTCTTCGATCCTGTAAATATTCTTGATTGTCTGGATCAATCTTCTCATTATGCCTTGATTAGATTGTTGTTACCTTTCCACCAGCCTTTTCAATCTTCTCAATAGCAGATTTTGAGAAGGCGTCGGCGGTCACATCGATTTTTACTGTAAGTTCGCCTGTTCCGAGAATCTTCACCAGTTCGTTCTTGGAAATGATCCTCTCGCTTATCAAGACTTCCCTGTCAATTACGGAAATATTCTTCGTTTCCGCAAGTTTCTGCAACCTGTTAACATTGACAGCTACATATTCAACCCTGTTGATATTGTTGAATCCGAATTTAGGAAGACGCCTCTGGATAGGCATCTGGCCTCCCTCGAAACCGATTTTACGCGAATAACCGGAACGCGACTGTGCTCCTTTGTGGCCACGGGTGGAAGTACCGCCATGTCCGGAGCCTTCGCCACGGCCTATCCTTTTTTCTCTGCCTTTAGAACCTGGAGCAGGTTGCAAATTGTGCAATTTCATTTATTTGTCCTCCTCTGTTTAGATTTCTTCAACTGTAACCAGATGGCGCACCTTTTCAATCTTGCCTGCTATTGACGGAGTAAGTTCCAGTTCAACGCTGTGGTGCATCCTGCGGATACCAAGAGTTTCGAGATTGGCCCTCTGCCTCTTGGTCGCTCCGTTCTTGCTTTTAACTTGTGTAATCTTTACTTTAGCCATTTCCAAGTCCTCCTTAACCGTTAAATACTTTACTCATTGGAATACCACGGAGGCCGGCTACAGTATAAGCATCCCTCATCTCGGCAAGAGCCGCGATTGTGGCTTTCACAAGGTTGTGAGGGTTTGAAGAACCTTTCGATTTAGCAAGCACGTTACGGATACCTACAGACTCAAACACGGCACGCATTGCACCGCCGGCCTTTACTCCGGTACCAGGTGCAGCCGGTTTCATGAAAACACGCGCACCGCCGAATTTGAATTCTTGCTCGTGAGGAATGGTTCCATTGTAAACGGGAACTTTAACCAGATTCTTTTTAGCATCCTCGATGCCTTTGGAAATAGCCGTAGTCACCTCGTTGGCTTTACCGAGACCATAACCTACAACGCCTTTCTCGTCACCGACAACGACAATTGCGGCAAAGCTGAAGTGACGTCCGCCTTTGGTTACTTTGGTAACCCTCTGTATAGCGACCAGTCTGTCTTTCAATTCAAGCTCAGACGTCTTTACTCTCTTAACATTAGTATTTGCCATATTCTTTAGAAAATTAGACCGCCTTCACGGGCTGCGTCAGCTAAACTTTTAACTCTGCCATGATACAAGTAACCTCCCCTGTCGAAAGACACGGTAGTGATACCTTTTTCGATTGCGCGTTCCGCAATGGCCTTGCCTACTATGGCTGCTGTTTCCCTGCCGTTTTTCCCTGCACAAGCCTCAACGAGCTGCTTGTCCAAAGATGATGCGGAAGCAAGTGTATGTCCTTTAGTATCGTCGATAACCTGGACATATATCTGCTTGTTGCTTCTGAAGACTACCATCCTCGGCCTTTCAGGAGTACCGTTGATCACTTTGCGTATGCGGTAGTGTATTCTCTTTCTTCTTTCTATCTTACTAAGTGCCATAATATTGTCTCCTATTATTTAGCGCTGGCCGACTTACCGGCTTTACGACGAAGTTGTTCACCAACGAACTTGATACCCTTGCCCTTATAAGGTTCCGGCTTACGCAATGAGCGTATTTTCGCTGCAACTTCTCCGAGAAGCTGCTTGTCATAACTCTTAAGTACAAGTATCGGGTTCGCACCTTTCTTAACCGGCTCGGCCTCGGCCTTGATCTCTGGTGGAAGCATGAAATGTATGTCATGCGAATAACCCAGTGAGAATTCGAGAACCTGGCCCTTCACTTCAACGCGGTAACCTACACCGACAAATTCCTGTTTGATTGTAAAGCCTTCCGAAACGCCCACAACCATGTTGTGTATCAAAGCACGGTAAAGTCCATGCATTGAACGGTGTTCAGGCTTATCGGTAGGACGGGACAATGTAACAACGTTACCCTCAACCTTAACCGTAATGTCCGGATTTACTTGAAGGGACAACTCGGCTTTTTGAGGTCCTTTAACCTTTACCAGATTTTCAGGGCTTACCTCTACAGTAACCCCTGCTGGAAGGTGTACAGGCAATTTTCCTATTCTTGACATTTTTCTTTATTTGTTAGATTAATAATTAGTAAACGTAGCATATCAACTCTCCGCCGACATTGAGTTCCTTAGCCTTCTTGTCGGTTATTACTCCCTTTGAGGTTGTAAGAATCGCGATACCCAGGCCATTGAGAATCCTTGGTAATTTCTCGACGGAAGAATAACGCCTCAGACCCGGGGTAGAAATCCTTGCAATCTTCTTGATAGCAGGTTTCTTTGTTTCCGGATGATACTTAAGGGCAATCTTTATAGTGTTGTAAGGAGTACCTTCAATCACTTTGTAGGTCAGAATGTAACCCTGGTCGAAGAGAATCTCGGTAATAGCGAGTTTCATCTTGGAAGAAGGGATTTCAACGACCTTGTGCCCTGCTGAATACGCATTGCGTATCCTTGTCAAATAATCTGCAATTGGATCAGTCATAATTTTTTAATTTGCAATACCGACGCACTGCGCCCGATATCCAATGGTTAACAATATTTTAATTTAAAGTACAAATCTTACCAACTTGCCTTCTTTACGCCCGGAATGAGGCCGTTGCTTGCCATCTCGCGGAACTGAATCCTGCTGATTCCGAACTGGCGCATATAGCCTTTTGGACGGCCTGTAAGAGAACAACGGTTGTGAAGACGGCAAGGAGACGAGTTCTTTGGAAGTTTGTCCAAAGCGGCCCAGTCGCCGGCTTCTTTGAGAGCCTTTCTCTTAGCAGCATATTTGGCCACCATCTTCGCGCGCTTAACTTCGCGGGCTTTCATTGATTCTTTTGCCATATCCTTATTATTAATTGTTATGTTTCTTGAAAGGCAGACCGAATTCACGGAGAAGCGCACGTGCCTCTTCGTCAGTCTTAGCCGTAGTCACAAAAGTAATCTCCATTCCGAGAACCTTGGTAATCTTGTCAATATCAATTTCAGGGAAAATGATCTGCTCCTTGATACCAAGTGTATAGTTTCCTTTACCGTCGAAATTCTCAGCGATACCGTTGAAGTCACGGATACGCGGAAGTGAAACGGCGATAAGCCTTTCAAGGAACTCGTACATCTTTGCCGAACGAAGGGTAACCTTCACGCCGATAGGAGTGCCCTTGCGGAGTTTGAAGTTGGATATATCCTTCCTTGACAAAGTCTGCACTGCCTTCTGTCCTGTAATCAATGAAAGTTCCTGCTGCGCAACCTCGACGAGTTTTTTGTCCTGGGTTCCGCTGCCGATACCCTGGTTGATGCTTATCTTCACCAGTTTAGGGCACTGCATTATGGTAGAGTATGAAAACTCTTTCATCAATACAGGGACGATCTCTTCTCTATATTTTTTCTGCATGGTAGGGACATATCCCTTTGCAGGCGCTGCTTGCTGAGCGACTGTAGTAGTTTTCTTTGCCATTACTTAATCTCCTCTCCAGATTTTTTAGCATAACGAACCAACTTGCCATTCTCACCAATACGGCGTCCAATCCTTGTCGGCACTCCCTTTACAGGGTCGATAGGATTGAGATTGGAGATATGGATGCTTCCCTCTTTCTTGATAATACCGCCCTGAGGGTTTTTCGGACTAGGCTTTGTGTGCTTGCTGATCATGCGAACACCTTCAACGATAGCACGCTCTTTCTCCGGGAAAACCTCAAGCACCTTTCCAGTCTTGCCTTTGTCATTACCGGAATTGACATATACCATGTCACCTTTTTTGATATGTAATTTTCTCATAACTATATCCTCAATTAAAGTACTTCAGGTGCCAAAGAGACGATTTTCATATAATTTTCCCTCAATTCCCTGGCTACCGGCCCGAAAATACGGGTACCGCGAACTTCGCCCTGGTTATTGAGCAACACGCAGGCATTGTCATCGAAACGGATATAAGAACCGTCCGCCCTGCGGATTTCCTTCTTTGTACGTACTACGACTGCCTTGGACACGCTGCCTTTCTTCGCATCGCCTCCCGGTATAGCGCTCTTAACAGCGACTACTATCTTGTCGCCAACTCTAGCATAACGGCGGCGGGTACCACCCAGAACACGGATGCAAAGGACTTCCTTTGCGCCGCTGTTGTCTGCCACCTGTAAACGTGTTTCCTGCTGTATCATTACTACTTAACTTTTTCAACGATTTCTACTAATCTCCAGCACTTTGTCTTACTCAAAGGACGGGTCTCCATGATACGGACAGTATCACCTTCACTGCACTCGTTCTTCTCGTCATGTGCCACGAATTTTGTTGTCTTGTTTACGAATTTACCGTAAATAGGGTGCTTCACTTTCCTGTGGACAGCGACAACTATGGATTTGTCCATCTTGTTGCTGACAACTATTCCTACTCGTTCTTTACGAAGATTCCTTTCCATTTCCAAATCTTTTTTTAGTTCTGTTTTTCTTTCTCGGTAAGAATCGTCAGCATGCGGGCGATGTCTTTCCTGAGTTTCTTAATCTTGGAGTTGTCCTCAAGGGGAGAAATGGCATGATTCAACTTCATGGTAACGAGTTCGGATTTAGCGGACTCGATACGGTCGCGCAAGTCTGCTACAGACATATCACGAATTTCTGCTGGTTTCATTCTTCTACCTCTTTTAATTATTCAACATAATCCCTGCGGACAACGAACTTCGTAATAACCGGAAGTTTCTGGGCGCCAAGACGGAGAGCCTCTTTTGCCACCTCCATGGGAACGCCTTCCGCTTCAATCAGAATACGGCCCGGGGTAACCGGAGCCACGAACCCCTCAGGGTTACCTTTACCTTTACCCATACGCACTTCGGCAGGTTTCTTGGTATAAGGTTTGTCAGGGAAAATCCTAATCCAAATCTTACCCTCACGCTTCATGTAACGCACTACGGCCTGACGGGCAGCCTCAATCTGCTGGCCTGTCAGCCAGCAACTCTCAAGAGTCTTTATACCGAAAGAACCGAACGCAAGCTGGTTGCCCCTCTGGGCAAGTCCTTTCATGCGGCCTTTCTGCTGCCTCCTGAATTTTGTTTTCTTTGGTTGTAACATCTCTCTATTACTTTAATTAACTTTCTATTATTCAATGAATTACACACTTTAATGCACAATTCAAGGGTTGCAAAGTTACGAAAAAATCGTGAAATACAAATTTTTTTACAACTATTTTTCAAATTTTGGTACAAAAAAAATTAATATTAAAAACAGTATTTTCAGCACATTACAGATATATAAAAAATATTTTCGGTACGGTTTTGGTATAAAAAGGACATCTTTGAGAAAAAATCGGCCTGCAAAGAAGAACATAATGAGTTCTTGCATATTTTTGCAACCGGAATGCACAAATACGAAATGAAAAGACATCAGACCATACCGTTATTTTTCACAGCACTGCTCGCAATGCTATTACTATATACGGCAGAGTGCCCCGCCCAGAACCCGAAAGGAACAGCCTCGCAGGAGAAGGAGCGGCGCATGGCATATTATGTAGAAAAGAACGGGGACACCGTATATTACGGGACAATAGAAGGAGCGAAAATATATGCAAAGATTCCGAAACAGAGAGGCACCTACTGGAGAAGATATTACAGGGATGTGCAAAACTTCGGAAAGACATACCCGTACGCACTGATGGCCAAGCAGATACTCATGGAGACAGACAGCACCATATTTTCAGAAGACTTCAGCCGGATACAGCGCGAACGTTTCATACGCAGCGTGGAAAAGGATCTGTTCGCCAGATTCGAGAAGCCCCTCAGAAGCATGACCGTCAGCCAGGGAAAAATGCTGATGAAACTTATAGACCGGGAAGTGGGAATCACCTCCTATAATATTATTAAGGACTACAAGGGAGGGCTGACAGCCGGATTCTGGCAGGGCGTCGCCAAACTTTTCGGTTCGGATCTGAAAAAGCCGTATGACAAGGACGGAGAAGACGCACGGCTGGAAGAACTCGTTGAAATATGGAATGCAGGGGAATACGAAGCCCTTTATTATTCGTTGTTCTGGAAATACCCCGACTTCATCCCTGAAGAGTTCTCGAAACAGAGATAGTGCCTTCCGTGTATCCAGTCCCCGAGGACAAACAGCTCCCCGCCGCTATCGACAGGCATCCTGGCCTCGCAATGATAATGGCCGAAAACATAGTAGTCGATGCCTCCGTTCATGACGCCGAACGAATCCGCGAACTTGTACAGCGGCTCTTCCTTGCCCTTGAACACATATTCCTCCCCACGTGCGAGCCTGTTGTTCCTCGACCAGTTGCAGCCTATACGGAAGGCCACCCACGGATGAAGCATCGAAAAGGCAGTCTGGGCTATTGCATTATGAAAAATCCCGCGTAAAAACTTATAGCCACGGTCTCCGGGACCCAGGCCGTCTCCGTGGCCGAGACAGAATTTCTTGCCGCCTATATTCACTATGAAAGGCTGGTCGAGAGGAATCATGCCAATCTCGTCCCTGAAATAACTGTATGTCCACACATCATGATTGCCCTGGAAAAAACTCACCTTCACCCCTCTGTCAACCAGAGCGGCCAGAGCCCCCAGAAGACGCACATAACCGCGCGGAACCACATCCCTATACTCGTACCAGAAATCCCAGATGTCGCCAAGCAGATACAGCGCATCCGTATCTTCGGGAAGAGACCTTACAAAAGCCGTAAAATCTTTCTCTCGCTGCTTCGGAGAGGCTACATTCAGACCGAGATGCACATCGGCGACAAAAAAGGTTTTTCCCATTATTCCGCGACTATTTCAAAAACAAAACAAAATACTGCCGCAAGCGCACAATAAAGCGAAAACCACTTCAATTGCGCCTTGCGCACTATCGCTATCATGAATTTGCACGCCAGCAGGCCGGACAGGAAAGCCGCCAGAAAGCCCACAGCCAAAGGAAACACTCCCGTAGAAGAAGCGGCAGCCTCTCCCGAGACAAGCGACAGGAAGGCCTCACCCAAAATAGGTATTATGACCATCAGGAACGAAAAGCCTGCAACCTGAGACCTTTTCGCCCCCGACAGAAGGCCGGCGGCAATGGTAGTACCCGACCGAGACAGCCCCGGCATGACAGCGAAAGCCTGGGCGATTCCCATGACTATAGCGTCCTTATAACTCAAATCGTGCGATTTCAAAGCGCTTTTCTTTGACACATAATCAGACAGGAACAGCAGGAGAGCCGTAAGCAGCAGCATCGCGCCTACGACCATGAGCCCCGAACCGAACACGGCTTCCACCTCGTCTTTGAAAAAAAAGCCGACTATCATCACCGGGATGAGCGAGACGCCTATTTTCGCCAGATATTCCGTCTGCTCATTGTACCTGAACTTGAACAGCCCGCATATCAGGTCGGCTATCTCTTTCCTGAAAACAACTATCGTACTGCACACCGTCGCGGCATGCACCATTATTTCAAAAAGCAGATCATTGCTCTCTATGCCGAAAAGGGCCTTGCCTATCGTAAGATGCCCGCTGCTGCTTACAGGAAGAAACTCCGTAAGCCCCTGCACCAGGCCAAGCACCAGGGCTTCAAACCACTCCATTATTCAGACCGTTTGCCGGAAGGACGCCTCATGATTGCCACTATCTCTATCACTATCCCCGCTATTATCAGCACCGGAGCGGCAACCATCCTTGTAAAATTGAACATCTCCCAATTGAACACGTCCGGGCTGTCGCTCTTCCCGCCCGCCATCAGGATAAAACCCGAAACAATCACGACAAGACCCACAAGAAGAAGACGCAGCCCTTTTGCGGAGATGGCCATATTGTCCTTATTTTGTTCTTTTGCACCCGAAGTGCGCACATTTGCATTTACACGTTTTACCATAAATATTAATTATATATACAAATCATCCTTGGAAAAACCGACAAGCCTGTTCACCACCACATGCGTGGAGACAGTACATATGATTACCCCCAGAGCCACAGTAAAGACGAGGGTTCCGGCCACGGCATCCATGCTGACCGCATCCATTATGCCGCTGAAATCGTTTTTCACGACAAGCAGCATGGCTATGAGGGCAACGGCTGCAAGCAGCCCGGCTATGACGCCCTGAAAAAAGGCCTGGACTATGAACGGCCTGCGTATAAAAGCCTTAGTCGCCCCTACCAACTGCATCGCGTATATTGTAAACCGCTTTGAATACAGATTAAGACGCACCGTGTTGCTTATCAGCACGGAAGAAATAAACAGAAGCAGTATGATGAAAAACGCCAGCACCAGCCCTATCTTCTCTATATTCGCATTCAGACTATCGAAAAGTTCCTCCTGGTAATAAAGCCCGTCAACATTCCTGATTCCGGATATTTTCTGTTCCAGCACCGCAAGGCTGTCCCCGGCAAGATAGTCCGCATCAAGCGACACTTCCAAAGAAGCGGGAATCGGCGGCGTTTCAAAAACCTCAAGAAAACCCTGGCCCAACTGCTCTTCCATCTCCCTTATGCCCTGCTCTTTCGATATGTATTCCACTGATTTGACACCGGTTATAGCCTCTATTTCTTTTGCAGCAGCAAGGGCGTCAGCCTCATCTGCCGCAAGGGAGAGTTCGGCGGAAATTTTCATATTTTCCTTAAAATAATCCGAAACATATCCTGCATTGGACATGACCATTGCGGCTCCTCCGACAAGAAAGAGCACGAGTCCTATGCTTATCACGGAAGACAGGTAAGAATGGGCAAGCCTCCTCGATATGATTCCTTTTTCTCTCATTTATATCCGGAAAACAACAATTTTCAAAGATAGTTATTTTCAAAAATATTTGCTACCTTTGTGAGAAATAATTAATGAAATATGCAAAAAGTCGAACCTAAAAGGATACTGTTCGTCAATTCGGAGATATATCCTTACCTTCCGGAATCACACATTTCCACCATCGGAAGGTATCTGCCGCAAGGAATCCAAGAGTGCAAAAAGGAAATACGCTCTTTCATGCCCAAATACGGCTGCATCAACGAAAGGAGGAACCAGCTCCATGAAGTCATCAGGCTGTCAGGCATGAACATCGTCATTAATGATGTTGACAGGCCCCTGATCATAAAGGTGTCTTCGATACCTTCCGCAAGGATGCAGGTCTATTTCATTGACAACGAAGACTATTTCCAGCGCAAATCGGTTTTCCGCGATGAAAACGGGGCGTTTTTCGAAGACAACGGGGAGAGGGCCATATTTTTCGCCCGCGGCGTCCTGGAAACCGTAAAAAAACTGAGATGGAAACCGGACATCATACACTGCCAGGGATGGATTTCCCACATACTTCCCATTTACCTGAAAAAATGTTATAAAGACGACCCTATATTTTCCGACACAAAAGTCGTACTTTCGCTGTACAACGAAATAATGGAAGAACGTTTCAGCGACGACATAGCCGAGAAGGCAGCCCTGCCAGGGGCCGGAAAGGAAGATTTCGACCTGATGAGCGAACCTGTCGGCATAAATCTTGCAAAACTTGCTTCCCTCCATTCAGACGGAATAATAATAGGCTCGTGCGACCTGCCGGAAGAACTTGAAGCATTTTGCAATGAACTCGGGCGTCCCATATTGCCGTATTTCAGAATCGAGGATGGAGACAACAGTTACATAAAGACTTATAACGATTTTTACGACAATATTATTGGCAAGACGGATGAAACTGAAGTTAAATAAAGCCCTGCCGGCCATAGTGGTGCTGCTGTTTTCCGCAGTATCGTGCATCGAAATGGATCCGGGCACGGGATACGACCTCATACCGGAGGATCAACTGCTGAAGACCAGGCAAAAAACCATAGATCTGCCGGTATCCTTGAAAATGGCCGACAGTATCGCCACCACAAGCGGCACCTCAATAGTTTTCGGCTCAATAAACTCAGAAAGGACCGGAACCTCGAAATACGGCTGCGCCACTACGCTCGTTCCGATTCCCGACTCCAGTGTAATCGATGTCGGCTCCAACAGGAGGATCAAGGAATTTTATCTCGCCCTTGAACTTAGAAGGACAGAATGCATGGACGAATCCAGCAAGCACATTCTTCAAAACGTCTATGTCTATAGGATGCTCAAGGACTTTGATTCGACTACAGTATATAACTGCTCGATGACGGACGACTACTACGACAGGAGCAACCCTATATCCCTCCCGGGCATCACATACAACGGAGGAGACACATTGAACATCCTGCTGTCGCACGAATATGCGGCGGAAATACTTGACATCCTTGCCGACGATCCGGCCATCGTGGACACATTGAGCGACTTCAACAAAATACTCCACGGGATTTATATTGAAACAGGCGAACCGCTTGCCGGCATCAACGAAGGCAGGGTGAACAATTTCAAGATCCAGAGTTACGGACGAATAAGATATACAGCAGATTTCGGAGAAAGGAAAGACATCGACACGTCGGTACTCTTCGGCACAGGCATCACATCCAATTCGGTAAGCACATACTTTGCACTGAACACCAGTTCGCTCGGATCAAAAGGTTTTGAAACCGAATCCGCCACCGAG
This sequence comes from Candidatus Merdivivens pullicola, assembly GCA_017694945.1. Lineage (GTDB taxonomy): Bacteria > Bacteroidota > Bacteroidia > Bacteroidales > UBA932 > Merdivivens > Merdivivens pullicola. Next base: position 45,773 of record JADIMA010000066.1, read on the forward strand.
TCCATACTCGTAGAAGGCAATTCCGGCATCAAACCCGTCATCAGTTCGACCGACATAACGGAGGCAGTCAAGGGCATCGCTTCGGAAGAAGGAGTGACGACCGACCGCATCATGATTTCCAGGGCATCCATAATAATGCCATACGAATTCCCGGCAGACTATACCGAACTCGACGAACTGTACCCGTCCATACTCAGCCCGTCCATCAAACTGCATACTGAAGACGGCAGGGTATTATACACATGCATATCGGATGTGAACATTTCCGATGAAGACCCGGGAAATATAAACAGATCATTGGGGCAGTATTCGCCGGACATAACCCATTACCTTCAAAGACTCCTAAAGAAGGAGACCGACGAATTGAGCGAAGACGACGACATCTGGCTCATACCTACGACGGATGAAGCCGACTCAAACGACGAAGACACTTCCGATGACAGCGAGAGCAGTTATTATTACAACTACTACAACCCGTATTATTACTATGACCCGTACGGATACGGGTATGGATACGGATATGGAGGATATTATGACTATTATGGCTACAACCCATACGGATATTACGGCAATTCATACTACGGGACATCCGACGAAAGTTCTTCGGAAACAATAACCCTCGACAATGTTTCGTATTTCAGTGCGGTTCTCAACGGCACCGAAGCAGAAAGAAGACCCCGCCTCGTAATAACCTACATAATACTGCCTGAAGAAAAATAAAACTATTGTCCGAAAATACCCTTTGAAGAATAACCGGGTACGCCTTTTTGGCCACGCCCCGACTTAATTTAAAAATGTCGCAATATATTGATATATAGTTAATTGCTATTGTAACAATATTTTATAAGTGTGGATTCTGAGGGTTTAGGAAGCCCTTGAAATCCACACTTGTTTTTCGGAGTGCATGTTATTTATCCTTGATTTACAATGGATTGTATAAACAAAAGTTAAGTTGTGGCGCGGCCCGGGGTGTGCCTCATGCCGCCACTCGATGCAGGCCGCCATGCCCGGCGCATACTGCCGGAAGGCACTTCTCTCCCCCCCCATACACATAAAGGGGTATTTTTGCGGATAATCAACAAAAACAATAATGACTGCCGTCCGCAAGGATATCGGCAGTCATTATCAAAATCTTATCGTAAACGATATTATTTGAGCCTTTCTTCGATGTATTTGATAGCGTCACCTACTGTAGATATCTTTTCGGTGGCATCTTCATCCGGTATCTGAATACCGAATTCATTTTCAAACTCCATGATCAAATCGACTGTATCCAAAGAATCAGCGCCGAGATCATTTGTAAAACTTGCATTCGGAGTAACCTCCGCAGCATCAACGCCCAATTTGTTTACGATGATTTCTGTAACTTTTGAAGCAACGTCTGCCATTTCTTTTACTGTTAAATTAATAAAATAAGTTTAAGTATATTCACGCTAATTGTCGTAAAATCAAGTTGCAAAGTAAGTAAAAATTCCCCATATTTCAAAATTTAATCGCTTTTTCCTCTTCACACTTTCCAAAAACAAATAAATCCACGAGAAAAGGACGGAAATTAAAGAAAATTGAGTACTTTTGCAATCCATTTCGGGGCTTTGGTGGTGGAATAGGTAGACACGCAGGACTTAAAATCCTGTGGACAGCAATGTCCGTACGGGTTCGATTCCCGTCCGAAGCACAAAAAGAAGGCCGCGCACCCTATCCGGATGTGCGGCCTTCAATCATTTTGGTATAATTGCCAAAAATGGGGTCACTTGGACATTTGGGG